>NZ_CAMPPP010000021.1:0-103651 GCF_946901175.1 Pseudomonas sp. Marseille-Q5117
GGGAGAGGGCTAGGGTGAGGGGCTTTTGATTTTGCTTTTGATCTTCAGGCAACTTCCACGCAGCCGCAGCATATGGATCTGAAAAAAAGCCAAACCCCAGACACAAAAACGCCCGGCATAACCCGGGCGTTCTGTATTGACTTGATTAACGAGCGCGGTAAGTGATCCGCCCTTTGCTCAAGTCATAGGGCGTCAGCTCGACGCGCACTTTGTCACCGGTAAGAATACGAATGTAGTTCTTGCGCATCTTGCCGGAAATATGCGCGGTTACGACGTGCCCATTTTCCAACTCCACACGAAACATGGTGTTGGGCAGGGTGTCGACGACAGTGCCTTCCATTTCGAAGCTGTCTTCTTTCGACATGCAGTAAAGCCCTCGGTATCCAATGAATGGCCCGGTGCAACTGCGCCAGGCAAAAGCGGCGTGCATTGTGCCCGAAAAATGGTGTTTACGCCAAGGGGTTTAGGCCGCAGGTTCAGTTCAGGATGACCCAGCGCTGATTGATCAGCAATTCGATGGGTCGATATTGCGTCTTGTAATTCATCTTTTTGCAGTTCTTGATCCAGTAACCCAGGTACACGGCCTCAAGGCCCAGACGCTGGCTCTCGGCGATTTGCCAGAGGATTGCGTAACGGCCGAGGCTGCGGCGTTCTTCGTTCGGTTCGTAGAAGGTGTACACCGCCGACAAACCGTTAGGCAGCAGATCGGTGACTGCTACTGCGAGCAACCGTCCGTCGAGTCGAAATTCGTAGAAGCGCGAGAAGGGCAGGTCACGCACCAGGAACGTCGAGAACTGATCGCGGCTCGGCGGGTACATGTCGCCGTCGGCATGGCGCTGTTCGATGTAGCGCTGGTACAGGTCGAAATATTCTTCGCTGAAGTGCGGTTTGACCGGCTGCACCTGCAAATCCGCGTTGCGTTTGTAGATACGCTTCTGCTGGCGATTGGCGATGAACTGGGCGGAGGGGATGCGCGCAGGCACGCACGCATTGCAATTCTGGCAATGCGGCCGGTACAGATGATCGCCGCTGCGACGAAAGCCCATTTCCGACAGGTCTGCGTAGACGTGCACATCCATGGGCTGACTCGGGTCGAGAAACAGCGTCGTGGCCTGCTCCTCGGGCAGATAACTGCAAGAGTGGGGCTGAGTGGCATAAAACTTCAAACGCGCCAACTCGGTCATGAATCAACCCTCGGGATAAGCTGGTGGATTAAGTGTAAGCCACCTGCGCAAAAGTCGCTCAGCAAACCCAGGTCGCTGAATTCGGTTGATCTAGATGGCGCCGCAGATAGTCGGCGAATTCGCCGCGCGGAATGGACCGTGCACCGAGGCTGTGCAAGTGATCGGTCGGCATCTGGCAATCGATGAGCACAAACCCGGCGGCTTTCAAATGCTTCACCAGCGTGGCAAAGCCATATTTGGATGCATTGTCAGCGCGGCTGAACATCGACTCGCCAAAAAACAGTTGGCCCATCGCCAGGCCGTACAGGCCGCCGACCAGCTGTCCCTCGTCCCAGACCTCAACCGAATGAGCGAAACCGCGCCGATGCAGTTCTACGTAAGCATCCTGCATGGCCTCGGTGATCCAGGTGCCGTCGGCGTAGTCACGCGGGGCAGCGCAGGCGCGGATGATGGCGTCGAAATCCTGATCGAAGGTCACTTGGTAGCGTTGCTTGCGCAGCAGCTTGCCGAGACTGCGCGAGACGTGCAGTTCGTCGGGAAACAGCACGGTGCGAGGGTCTGGCGACCACCAGAGAATGGGTTGGCCTTCGGAGAACCAGGGAAAGCAGCCATGGCGATAGGCCTGGATCAGGCGGTCGGCGGACAGATCGCCGCCGGCGGCGAGCAATCCGTTCGGCTCGCGCATGGCTTTTTCCAGTGGCGGAAAGGTCAGGGAATTACGTTGTAACCAAGTCAGCATGGCATCCAGGCTTGCAGAAGGGGAGGGCGGTCAGGGGGCGTGCAGGCCCCGCGAAAGAGTTTGCCGCGAAACGGCGCCGCTGTCCTGCACAGTTGTCTGGTGCAGCGAGCATTGAGCTGCAACTTGATGTGTCGCCCGTGGTCGTAAGCGTCGCTGTGTCGATGCTGTTTAGCATTCCCGTGAGCCCGATCCGGCCAGGTTCGCTACGTTCATCAAATACAGCTCATAAGCCTTTGTCACAAAAGGCAATGCATGCTCCAATTGCAAGGCATTGCGTGTGCGATTGGCTATGCTCAAGGCCGGGGTCTGAAACATGGCGTCGGGCGCACAAACCCGTACAATGCCGGGTTGTGACGGTCTTTTCGCTGCGCACAGTGTTTATGGCTGTGTTTATAAAACCAGTGGCACAGTGTTAAAAGTAGTCCCAGTTGAGCTTTTCACCTTTTTTACCTGCCTGGATTGGGCAGTTTTTTATCGTCATTCAATAGATGGACGCGCCTCGGGCGCAGGAAAAGAAGCGTTTTGAAGAAGACCACCGAAGCACCCAAAACAGTCGTTCCGCTCTGGCGCCAGCAACTGCACTACCGGCTCAAGGAAGGTGCATTGATCGCCATCGGCGCCTTGTGCCTGTTCCTGATGATGGCTTTGCTGACTTACGGCAAGGACGACCCGGGCTGGAGCCATAACAGCAAGATCGACGATGTGCAGAACTTCGGCGGCCCGGCCGGCTCGTACAGCGCCGATATCCTGTTCATGGTGCTCGGTTACTTCGCCTATATCTTTCCGTTGCTGCTGGCGGTCAAGGCGTACCAGATCTTCCGTCAACGTCACGAGCCATGGCAGTGGAGCGGCTGGCTGTTTTCCTGGCGCCTGATCGGTCTGGTGTTCCTCGTACTGTCCGGTGCTGCGCTGGCGCACATTCATTTCCATGCCGCGACCGGTCTGCCGGCCGGCGCTGGCGGCGCCCTGGGCGAAAGCCTTGGCGATCTGGCGAAGAATGCACTCAACATCCAGGGCAGCACGTTGCTGTTCATCGCGCTGTTCCTGTTCGGCCTGACCGTATTCACCGACCTGTCGTGGTTCAAGGTGATGGACGTCACCGGCAAGATCACCCTCGATCTGTTCGAGCTGTTCCAGGGCGCGCTCAACCGCTGGTGGTCGGCGCGCACCGAGCGCAAGCAACTGGTCGCGCAACTGCGTGAGGTTGATGACCGCGTCCACGATGTGGTCGCACCGACTGTCACCGACAAGCGTGAACAGGCCAAGGTCAAGGAACGCCTGATCGAGCGTGAGCAAGCGCTGAGCAAGCACATGTCCGACCGCGAGAAGCAGGTGCCACCGGTGATCGCGCCGGCACCGGCCAAGGCCCCAGAGCCGAGCAAGCGCGTACAGAAAGAGAAGCAGGCGCCGTTGTTCGTCGACAGCGCGGTCGAAGGCACCTTGCCGCCGATCTCCATCTTGGATCCTGCGGAAAAGAAACAGCTCAACTATTCGCCTGAGTCCTTGGCAGCGGTCGGCCACTTGCTGGAAATCAAGCTCAAGGAGTTCGGCGTCGAAGTCACCGTTGACTCGATCCACCCGGGCCCGGTGATTACCCGTTACGAGATCCAGCCTGCCGCCGGGGTAAAAGTCAGCCGTATCGCCAACCTGGCCAAAGACCTCGCGCGTTCGCTGGCGGTGACCAGTGTGCGGGTCGTCGAGGTGATTCCGGGCAAGACCACCGTCGGTATCGAGATTCCCAACGAAGACCGCCAGATCGTGCGTTTCTCCGAGGTGCTGTCGACCCCCGAGTACGACAACTTCAAATCCCCGGTCACCCTGGCGCTCGGTCATGACATCGGCGGCAAGCCGGTCATCACCGACCTGGCGAAGATGCCGCACTTGCTGGTGGCCGGTACCACCGGTTCCGGTAAGTCCGTGGGCGTGAACGCGATGATCCTGTCGATCCTGTTCAAGTCCGGGCCTGACGACGCCAAGCTGATCATGATCGACCCGAAAATGCTTGAGCTGTCGATCTACGAAGGCATTCCGCACCTGCTCTGCCCGGTTGTGACCGACATGAAGGACGCCGCCAACGCCTTGCGCTGGAGCGTTGCCGAGATGGAGCGTCGCTACAAGCTGATGGCGAAAATGGGCGTGCGTAACCTGTCCGGCTTCAACGCCAAGGTCAAGGAAGCCCAGGATGCCGGCGAGCCGTTGAGCGATCCGCTGTACAAGCGCGAAAGCATTCATGACGAAGCGCCGCTGCTGCAGAAACTGCCGACCATCGTTGTAGTGGTGGACGAATTCGCCGACATGATGATGATCGTCGGCAAGAAGGTTGAAGAACTGATTGCCCGTATTGCGCAAAAAGCGCGTGCGGCGGGGATTCACTTGATTCTTGCGACCCAGCGCCCGTCGGTGGACGTGATCACCGGTCTGATCAAGGCCAACATCCCGACCCGTATGGCGTTTCAGGTATCGAGCAAGATCGACTCGCGGACCATCATCGACCAGGGTGGCGCCGAGCAACTGCTCGGTCACGGTGACATGCTCTACATGCCGCCGGGCACCAGTCTGCCGATCCGCGTCCACGGCGCATTCGTCTCCGACGATGAGGTTCACCGCGTGGTCGAAGCGTGGAAGCTGCGCGGCGCGCCGGAATACAACGACGATATCCTCAACGGTGTCGAAGAGGCAGGCAGCGGCTTTGAAGGCAGCAGTGGCGGTGGCGACGGGGATGATCCGGAAGCCGACGCGCTGTATGACGAAGCGGTGCAGTTCGTCCTCGAAAGCCGTCGCGCGTCGATTTCCGCTGTGCAGCGCAAGCTGAAGATCGGCTACAACCGTGCCGCGCGGATGATCGAGGCGATGGAGATGGCCGGCGTCGTTACCTCAATGAACACCAACGGTTCGCGTGAAGTCCTGGCCCCGGGCCCGGTACGCGACTGAAACGCAACGACGCGGGTGGCGCAATGACGCGCCACCCGCTCTCCCACGATTATTCAAGAGGACTCTCATGCGCCTTATCCGCATGCTGTTGCCAGTACTGGCGCTGACCACACTCACGGCTCACGCCGATGAAAAGGACGTGGCGCGTCTGACCCAATTGCTCGAAACATCGAAAACCCTGTCGGCGAACTTTTCGCAGTTGACCCTCGACGGCACCGGCACCCAGTTACAGGAAACCACCGGCAACATGACCCTGCAGCGTCCGGGCCTGTTCTACTGGCACACCAACGCGCCGGCCGAGCAGACCATGGTCTCCGATGGCAAGAAAGTCACCCTGTGGGACCCGGATCTGGAGCAGGCAACCATCAAGAAGCTCGACGAGCGCCTGACCCAGACGCCGGCGCTGCTGCTGTCCGGCGATGTCTCGAAGATCAGCCAGAGCTTCGATATCAGCGCGAAAGAGGCGGGCGGCGTGATCGACTTCACTCTCAAGCCGAAAACCAAGGACACCCTGTTCGACAACCTGCGCCTGTCGTTCCGCAACGGCCTGCTCAATGACATGCAACTGATTGACAGCGTCGGCCAGCGCACCAATATCCTGTTTACCGGGGTCAAGGCCAACGAAGCGGTGCCAGCGTCCAAATTCAAATTCGACATTCCCAAGGGTGCCGACGTTATCCAGGAATAAACACCGGCCCTTTGTGTCAGGGCCTTTGTGGTGAGGGCCTGCTATTGAGGGGCTATTGTGGCGAGGGGATTTATCCCCGTTGGGCTGCGCAGCAGTCGTCGCTTTTGGGGCCGCTTCGCAGCCCAACGGGGATGAATCCCCTCACCACAGGTTCTTCAGCAGATTTCAGAAATCAGAGGTTTCAACGCTACGTGATGGATCTGTTTCGCAGTGCACCGATTGCCCAACCCTTGGCCGCGCGTCTGCGTGCGGCCAATCTGGATGAGTACGTCGGTCAGGAACACGTGCTCGCTCGCGGCAAGCCTCTGCGTGAGGCGCTGGAGCAGGGCGCGCTGCATTCGATGATCTTCTGGGGGCCGCCGGGCGTGGGCAAGACCACCCTGGCGCGCCTGCTCGCAGAAGTCTCGGATGCGCACTTCGAAACGGTTTCGGCGGTGCTCGCCGGGGTCAAGGAAATCCGCCAGGCCGTTGAAATCGCCAAGCAGCAGGCCGGTCAGTACGGCAAGCGCACGATCCTGTTTGTCGATGAAGTGCACCGCTTCAACAAGTCGCAGCAGGACGCGTTTCTGCCCTACGTTGAAGACGGCACGCTGATCTTCATCGGCGCCACCACCGAAAACCCTTCGTTCGAACTCAACAACGCCCTGTTGTCGCGGGCCCGCGTCTACGTGCTGAAAAGCCTCGACGAAGCGGCGCTGCGCAAGCTGGTGCACCGCGCACTCACCGAAGAGCGCGGGCTGGGCAAGCGCAACCTGACCCTGAGCGATGAAGGCTTCCAGATGCTGCTGTCGGCCGCCGATGGCGATGGCCGGCGTCTGCTCAATCTGCTGGAAAACGCCTCTGATCTGGCCGAAGACAACAGCGAAATCGGCACCGAGCTGCTGCAAAGTTTGCTCGGTGATACGCGCCGGCGGTTCGACAAGGGCGGTGAAGCGTTCTACGACCAGATCTCGGCGCTGCACAAATCCGTGCGCGGCTCCAACCCTGACGGCGCGCTGTACTGGTTTGCGCGGATGATCGACGGCGGCTGCGATCCGCTTTATCTGGCCCGGCGCGTGGTGCGCATGGCCAGCGAAGACATCGGCAACGCCGACCCGCGTGCGCTGAGCCTGTGCCTGGCGGCATGGGAAGTGCAGGAGCGTCTCGGCAGCCCCGAGGGCGAATTGGCAGTCGCCCAGGCCATTACTTATCTGGCCTGCGCACCGAAAAGCAATGCGGTGTACATGGGCTTCAAAACCGCACTGCGCGCGGCTGCCGAAAACGGCTCGCTGGAAGTCCCGCTGCACCTGCGCAATGCACCGACCAAGCTGATGAAGCAATTGGGTTATGGCGACGAATACCGCTACGCCCACGACGAGCCGGACGCCTATGCCGCCGGCGAAGACTATTTTCCGGAAGAACTCGAGCCGATTCCGTTCTATCAGCCAGTGCCCCGTGGCCTGGAGTTGAAGATCGGCGAGAAGCTCAATCACCTCGCTCAGCTCGATCGTCTGAGCCCTCGGCAGCGGAGAAAATAGTGCTTCCATTGATCCTTGCAGTGTCGGTCGGCGGTGTTGCCGGCACCTTGTTGCGCTTCGCCACCGGTAATTGGGTCAGCGCCAATTGGCCGCGGCACTTCTATACCGCGACGCTGGCCGTTAATATCGTGGGCTGCCTGCTGATTGGCGTGTTGTACGGCCTGTTTCTGATACGCCCGGAGGTGCCGATCGAGGTGCGCGCCGGGTTGATGGTCGGCTTCCTCGGGGGGCTGACGACTTTTTCATCCTTTTCACTGGATACGGTGCGCCTGCTGGAAAGCGGGCAAGTGTTGCTGGCCCTGGGCTATGCCGCACTCAGCGTATTCGGCGGGCTGCTCGCGACGTGGGCCGGCCTGTCCCTGACCAAACTTTGATAACGAGAAACCGACATGCTCGATTCCAAACTGTTACGTAGCAACCTTCAGGACGTAGCGGACCGCCTGGCTTCCCGTGGCTTTGCCCTGGACACCGCGCGCATCGAAGCGCTGGAAGAACAGCGCAAGACCGTCCAGACCCGCACCGAAGCACTGCAGGCTGAACGTAACGCGCGTTCCAAATCCATCGGGCAGGCCAAGCAGCGTGGCGAAGACATCGCGCCGCTGATGGCGGACGTCGAGCGCATGGCGGGCGAGTTGAGCGCTGGCAAGGTCGAGCTGGATGCGATCCAGACCGAACTCGATTCGATCCTGTTCGGTATCCCGAACCTGCCGCACGAGTCGGTTCCGGTCGGCAAGGACGAAGACGACAACGTCGAAGTGCGCCGCTGGGGCACGCCGACTCAGTTCGATTTCGAAGTCAAAGACCACGTTGCCCTCGGCGAAAAGTTCGGCTGGCTGGACTTTGAAACCGCCGCCAAGCTGTCCGGCGCGCGCTTTGCGCTGTTGCGTGGCCCGATCGCGCGGCTGCATCGCGCACTGGCGCAGTTCATGATCAATCTGCATGTCACCGAACATGGCTACGAAGAGGCTTACACGCCTTATCTGGTTCAGGCTCCGGCGCTACAAGGCACCGGCCAGTTGCCGAAATTCGAAGAGGATCTGTTCAAGATTGCCCGCGAAGGCGAAGCCGATCTGTACCTGATTCCAACCGCCGAAGTGTCGCTGACCAACATCGTTGCCGGCGAAATCGTCGATTCGAAACTGCTGCCGATCAAGTTCGTCGCCCATACCCCATGCTTCCGCAGCGAAGCCGGTGCGTCAGGTCGCGACACGCGTGGCATGATCCGCCAGCACCAGTTCGACAAAGTCGAAATGGTTCAGATCGTCGAGCCATCGCAATCGATGGAAGCGCTGGAAGGCCTGACCGCCAACGCCGAAAAGGTTCTGCAACTGCTCGGTCTGCCTTACCGCACCCTGGCGCTGTGCACCGGCGACATGGGCTTCAGCGCGGTCAAGACCTATGACCTGGAAGTGTGGATTCCGAGCCAGGACAAATACCGCGAAATCTCCTCGTGCTCCAACTGCGGCGACTTCCAGGCACGGCGCATGCAGGCGCGTTTCCGCAACCCGGAAACTGGCAAGCCCGAGCTGGTGCACACCTTGAACGGTTCCGGCCTGGCGGTCGGTCGTACTCTGGTTGCCGTGCTGGAAAACTACCAGCAGGCCGACGGTTCTATCCGCGTACCGGACGTGCTCAAGCCGTACATGGGTGGCCTCGAGGTCATCGGCTAAATGAAATATCTGCCGCTGTTTCACAACCTGCGCGGCAGTCGTGTGTTGGTTGTCGGTGGGGGGGAAATTGCCTTGCGCAAATCCCGCCTGCTGGCCGATGCCGGTGCGCTGCTGCGGGTGGTCGCACCTGAAATCGAAACGCAACTGGCTGAACTGGTCGCTACCAGCGGCGGTGAATGCCTGTTGCGCGGTTACGCCGAAACGGATCTGGACGGTTGCGGGCTGATCATTGCCGCTACCGACGACGAAACGCTCAACGCGCAAGTCTCCACCGACGCCCACCGCCGTTGCGTGCCGGTCAACGTGGTCGATGCGCCGGCCTTGTGCAGCGTGATCTTCCCGGCAATCGTCGATCGCTCGCCGCTAATCATTGCCGTCTCCAGCGGCGGTGATGCGCCGGTACTGGCGCGCCTGATCCGGGCAAAAATCGAAACCTGGATTCCTTCGACTTACGGTCAATTGGCAGGGCTGGCTGCGCGTTTCCGCAATCAGGTGAAAAACCTGTTTCCGGATGTGCAGCAGCGGCGCGGCTTCTGGGAAGACGTTTTCCAGGGCCCGATTGCCGATCGTCAACTGGCCGGGCAGGGCGCTGAAGCCGAGCGCCTGTTGCAGGCCAAGGTCGATGGCGAGCCCATGGTCACCACTGGCGAGGTTTATCTGGTCGGTGCCGGTCCGGGTGATCCGGATCTCTTGACCTTCCGCGCGCTGCGTCTGATGCAGCAAGCCGATGTGGTGCTCTATGACCGCCTGGTGGCGCCGGCAATTCTTGAGTTGTGCCGTCGCGATGCCGAGCGGGTGTATGTCGGCAAGCGTCGTTCTGACCACGCAGTGCCGCAGGATCAGATCAATCAGCAACTGGTCGATCTGGCCAAGGCCGGCAAGCGTGTGGTGCGGTTGAAGGGCGGCGATCCGTTTATCTTCGGCCGCGGTGGCGAAGAGATCGAAGAGCTGGCGGCCCACGGTATTCCATTCCAGGTGGTCCCCGGCATTACGGCGGCCAGCGGTTGCGCTGCTTATGCGGGGATTCCGCTGACCCACCGTGACCATGCGCAGTCCGTGCGGTTTGTCACTGGCCACTTGAAGGATGGTTCCACCGATCTGCCATGGGCCGATCTTGTCGCCCCGGCGCAGACGCTGGTGTTCTACATGGGCCTGGTGGGTTTGCCGATCATCTGTGAGCAGTTGATCAAGCATGGTCGCGCGGCGGATACCCCGGCGGCGTTGATTCAGCAGGGCACTACAGTCAATCAGCGGGTTTTCACCGGCACGCTGGCGGATCTTCCGCGAATGGTGGCGGAGCATGAAGTGCATGCGCCGACTCTGGTGATCGTTGGCGAAGTGGTGCAGCTGCGCGAGAAACTGGCGTGGTTTGAAGGGGCGCAGGCGCAGGTCTGAACACCGCGTCGTTCCCTTCGCGAGCAGGCTCGCTCCCACAGGGGATTTGTGAATGACACAGATCTAATGTGGGAGCGAGCCTGCTCGCGAACGGGGTCTCGAAAACACCGAGCTAATCAACCCCGGCGCCAAACCCCTTTCCCGATCAACCGCTCGCGATCATGCGCTACGCTGAAATCCTGCTGCGGCCCCTTCGGCACCACGCCGGTCGGGTTGATGGTCTTGTGGCTGCCATAGTAGTGATGCTTGATGTGCTGAAAATCCACCGTCTCGGCAATCCCCGGCCACTGATACATCTCGCGCAGCCAGTTCGACAGGTTCGAGTAGTCGGCAATCCGCCGCAGGTTGCACTTGAAGTGCCCGTGGTACACCGCGTCGAAACGAATCATCGTGGTGAACAAACGCACATCGGCCTCAGTCAGGTATTCCCCGCTCAGGTAGCGATTGGCACCCAGCAGTTGCTCCAGATGATCCAGTTCGGCGAATACTTCATCGAATGCCTGTTCGTAGGCCTGCTGCGAAGTGGCGAACCCGGCGCGGTAGACACCGTTGTTCACCGCCGGGTAGATCCGCTCGTTCAGCGCATCGATTTCGTTGCGTAGCGGCGCCGGATAAAAGTCCAGATCGTTACCAGTGAGCCCGTCGAAGGCGCTGTTGAACATGCGGATGATTTCCGCCGATTCATTGCTGACAATGCGCTTGAGTTTCTTGTCCCACAGCACTGGCACCGTCACGCGCCCGGTGTAATCAGGCGTGTCAGCGGTGTAGCGCTGATGCATGAAGTCGAAGCCATCGAGTTTGTCGCCGGTCGAGCCGAGCGCTTTGTCGAAAGTCCAGCCGTTCTCCAGCATCAGCCAGCTGACCACCGACACGTCGATCAGACTTTCCAGCCCTTTGAGTTTGCGCAGGATCAGCGTGCGATGCGCCCAAGGGCAGGCGAGGGAAACATAGAGGTGATAGCGCCCGGCTTCGGCAGTGAAACCGCCTTCACCGCTGGGGCCTGGCTGACCGTCGGCGGTCACCCAGTTGCGGCGTTGCGCTTGTTCGCGCTGGAACGCGCCGTCCTTGCTGCTTTCGTACCACTTGTCCTGCCAGTGGCCGTCGACGAGTAAACCCATGATCAAGACTCCCAAAACCAATATTCGTTGGAGTCGAGTCTATTCCGATGAGTTCGAACAAAAAGCGCAAAGATCGGGCGCTAATGATCGGTTAGATCGATGTGTTGCGCGCCGCCCAATACTGTTCTGCGGTTGTGAAGGCCTGTTCGCGATTCTGACCGAGACCGCGCAGGGCGAGGGCCATGGTCGCAATCAAGGCCATTTGCGGGTAACTGTCGACCACATCGCCACGCCACACGGCTCTCAAGTGCTCGATGTCCAGCGAGGCGGGTTTGACATGGCGCTGCGCTGACAGCTGCGGCCATTCTTCGTCCCAGCTCTGACCGCCGCTGGTGCCATAAAGGTGGCTGGTGGCGTCGGGGGTGATCTCGATTTCACCGCCATCGCCCTTGACCACAATTGCCGTGTCGCCGAGCAAGCCGCTGGCATCGCGATGCACCGCCTGATAGCCCGGGTGGAAAATGCTTTGCAGGCCACAGCGTGCGCCCAACGGATTGAGAATCCGCGCCAGCGAGTGGATCGGCGACCGCAGGCCCAGGGTATTGCGCAGGTCGATCATCTTTTGCAACTGTGGCGCCCAGTCCACCAGCGGCATAAACGCCAGGCCGCCGTTGTCCAGTGCCGCGCCGACCTGCTGCCAATTGCGGCACAGGGGAATGTTCAGTTCGCCCAGCAGTTGTTCGCTGTACAGACGCCCGGCCGTGTGCGCGCCGCCGCCATGCATGAAGATGCGTACGCCGTTTTGCGCCAGGCACTTGGCCGCCAGCAGATACCACGGCAGGTGGCGTTTTTTGCCGGCGTAGGTCGGCCAGTCCAGGTCGACATTCAATGCGGGCGCGTGCAAGCGTGCGCGCAGGGCTTCGGTGAAACCGGCCATTTCCTCGGCACTTTCTTCCTTGTGCCGCAGCAACATCAGGAAGGCACCCAGTTGCGTATCTTCGACCTTGTCATCGAGCACCATGCCCATGGCCTCGCGGGCTTCCTCGCGCGTCAGGTCGCGGGCGCCGCGCTTGCCCTTGCCGAGAATGCGCACGAATTGCGCGAACGGATGCTCGGCAGGCGTTTCGAGGGTCAAAGCTGGAAAGTCGTTCATAGGCAATTCGTCGGTTTGGGCAGGCCCGCCAGTTTCGCGGCGAGTTTGGCAGGGGTGCCTTTGAACAGTCGGTTCAGGTGCAGGCTGTTGCCTTTGTCGGCGCCGAGTTTCAACGCGGTGTACTTGATCAGCGGACGCGTGGCCGGCGATAGCTGGAATTCGGCGTAGAAGCTACGCAGAAGCTCAAGGACTTCCCAGTGTTCGGGCGTCAACTCGATGTCTTCGGCGGCGGCGAGGGCGCTGGCGACTTCAGCCGACCAGTCGCTGAGGTCAACGAGAAAGCCGTCCTTGTCCAGTTCGATGGCGCGGGCGCCGACGGTCATTGAATTCATAGCCAGCTGTTGACCTTGGCGTGATGGATCGACAGTTCGACGAAGGCCGGGTAGTCAATGGCCTCGGCCCAGTCTGGAACCTCGATCGCACGCGCCTGTGCGTCCTCAACCAATACAAAAAGTTTGATTGGTCGCTCTTGCAGAGCAGCGAACGGCGCAGTGTCCGGTTGCAGCGCATACACCGCATCGCCGGACAACAACACAGCGTCGGCGCTGCCGAGCAGGCGCAGACAACTGCTCAGACGATCGTCGCCGAACGGGGAATGAGACAACACATGCAAAGTCGACATCAGAGGGTGATCACCTGATCGTAACGGTCAATAAGGGCGGTGATGTGTTCAGCAGCAAGCGGCTGCGCTTCGTCCAGCGACAGGTTGCCAAGACCGCGAGCATTGGCGCTTTCGGCGCAATAGAACAGCTCTTCGACACCAAACATAGGCAGCGCCTGCAGATTGGCGCTGAGGTCTTTCTGCTGCACGGCCCTGGCGTTCTGCCCAGCGGCCAGTTGCAGCACGCCGTCATCGAGAAACAGCAAACCGATCGGCAGATCGAAGGCGCCACCGGCGAGCACGATATCCAGCGCTTCCCGCGCGCCGGGGCCTGACCAAGGCGATTGGCGGCTGATGATCAACAGCGATTTGGCCATGTTCAAGCGCCTCCGAAACAGATGAGCCGATCAGCGTCCTGCACGGCGTCGTGCAATTGACCCAGACCGGACAATTCCCACGGCGTGCTGAGCGAAATCGCTTCACGCTGGTAACGCTTGGCTTCTTCTTCGTTCAACACACCACGGCGCAGAGCGGCGGCGATGCAGACCACGCCGTCAAGTTGCTTTTCGTTGATAAAGGCGCGCCATTGCTTGGGCACGTCCAGTTCATCCTGCGGGGTCACCACCGCATCGGAGGCGTTGAACACGCCGTCCTGATAGAAGAACAGCCGAACAATCTCATGGCCGCCGGCCAGCGCGGCCTGGACAAACAGCAAGGCACGGCGCGAGGAGGGCGCATGGGCGGCGGAAAACAGCGCGATGGCGAACTTCATGATGGACTCGATCAGCGAAACTGCGGCCATGATAAAGCTTTATTGCGCATGCCGCGAAATCTGGTAATACGCGGTTCACTGTGGGAGCGAGCCTGCTCGCGAAAGCGTCGTCTCGTTCGAGATCAGTTTCGGCAGTCACACCGCCTTCGCGAGCAGGCTCGCTCCCACGGGAGATTTGCGGCGGCTGGATTACGGGGTGATGCCGTAAAGATCGCAATACTCGATCCAGCCCATCCCCGCCATTTCCGCCACTTCCCGATGCACTTCCAGCCGTTGCGCCTGATATTCCTCGGGCGAAGCAGCGGTCAACTGCAACGTCAGCTCCCAGGCGAACAACCTCTGTCTCTCCGCTTCTTCCTCAAACGCCTCATGCAAGCGTTCTTCGCGATACTGCGCCTGGGTTTCGCCCTTGGCCTGAGCCAGCAGCGGGTTGAGATGGTCGAGGGTTTCACGTAGTTCGGGTCGCGCATCGAGAAACAGTTTCAAAGCCTGTTCATGTCGCTGGTCGCTAGGCGCCATGTAATTTCCTTGTGTGACTGATGACCATAGGGTGCCGCACCTGCTTGCGCATGTCGCGCATAAAAACAGTAAAGCAGAACGATTTGCCGCGTCGCAGTGCTACAGTCCGCTTTTTTCTCGATGAGCAAATGCAATGCGAATGCTGATGGTAGTGCTGGCGGCGGCCCTGTTGGCCGGGTGCGCCGGTTCGGTGATGAACGATGCTCGCAGCAAGAGCCCGGACAAGGTCCTGACCTCGGACAAGCCGGAGAAAGACGTCGCCCGGTGCGTGCAATTCGCCTGGCAGGACGAAGCGGTGTTTGGCGTCGACGCGGCGGCCTATCTGGAACCGCGCGAGTCCGGCGGCACTACGGTTTATACGCGTTCGGCAGAGTCGTTTGTCGATGTGATCACCGAAGCGTCAGGTACGACCTTGAACTATTACGCGCAGAAGAGTGATTTTGTCGCGATGCGGCGGATGGCGGCGATGGCGACCTGCCTGTGATTATGGGGTGAAGCGGTTGACGCTTTCGCGAGCAGGCTCGCTCCCACAAGTTGTAACGCATTGCACTGTGGGAGCGAGCCTGCTCGCGAATACGGCATGACTCAATCGATCAGGCGCTTCTGAAAGTAGTGCCGCTTGTGCCCCGGTGGGTAGTCAACGATTTCCCCAAACTGGCTGAACCCCAGCTTCCTGTAGAACTCCGGCGCCTGAAAATCGAACGTGTCGAGCCAGAGGCCGTAGCAATTCTTTTCCCTGGCCAAGGCTTCCGCCTGAGCCATCAATTTCGAGCCGATACCCTGTCCGCGACCCTGTTCCGGCACGGACAGCAGCTCGATGAACATCCAGCGAAAAATCATTCGCCCGTACAAACCGCCCAGTATTTCCCCATTTTGGTCTTTGACCATCAAGGCGAACGGCTCGGATTTCGAACCGCCGGTTTGAGCATCGTTGTATTCGATCAGCGGCTGCAGAATGGCCTGACGCTGTTCCTCGGTAGGGCTCTGCGTCAACTCGATACGCAAATTCATGCATGACTTCCTTGTGTAATTGAACGCCCAGCCTAACCCGTCCGGGCAAACGCCTCCAAGCCCTTCGATCGAACAAGCGGAACCGTGAAACCAGCGTTGCGGTCTAGGCTTTTATCGCGTCTTTCCCTGAGCGCGATTGATGAGGAAATCCCGTGAATATTTTTGAAGCCCTGCGCGAAAGCCACGAGCGCCAGCGCACTTACGCCAAGGCTCTGATCGCGACCAGCGGCGACAGCCCTGAGCGGGTCGAGGCCTACAAGCAGCTCAAAGCAGAACTGCAAGCGCATGAAACCGCTGAAGAGCGGCATTTCTACATTCCGTTGATGGAAATCGATGAAGGCGTGGACCTGAGCCGCCACGCCATCGCCGAACACCACGAAATGGACGAGATGATGGAAGAGCTCGACGAGACCGAAATGTCCAGTCCGGCCTGGCTGGCCACGGCCAAAAAGCTTTCCGACAAGGTTCATCACCACCTCGAGGAAGAAGAGCACAAATTCTTCCAGATGGCCGGCAAGCTGCTCGACGATAAACAGAAAACCCAACTCGCCGGGCAGTACGAAAAGGAGTATCAGGCGCAACTGTCTGAATGACCAAAGGCGACTCGGCGTGTAGGTGTTCAGCTACACGTTGAGTGCGATGCGTCGTCGAGAACTGTTTATGCATCCAGTGTTTCCGGGCTTTTTACGTCTTGCACACTGGGACTGTGACAAAAGCGCCGATGGACAAAAAATTCACCTCCGTTAGCTTGAAAGCCTCTCCTCGGGAAGGAGAGTTCTCAAATCAACGGAGTGAAGACGATGAATCAGGCAATCCCACAAACCCAACTCAAACACGGTCGTGTCATCTCGCCAGCGAGTCGCGGCGCAGTGGCCATCGACCTCGGCCTGCTCGGCGCCTGGCAAGTCAATGAAATGGAAGGTGGCAAGAACTTTCCGGCCGTAGACGCCGGACCTTTCCCGCAACCTTTCGAGACCGACTCGGACAGCGTCGCGCCGCCGGCCGATGGCTACATTCTCAGCGGCGGCAAGACCGATGCCCGCGATTGCGTCAATTACACCGCCGACGAGATGAGCAAGAAGCTCGGCCGTTCATTCAACTGGCCGCTGCTCGACGTCGATCCGGGCCAGATTCTTGAGGTCAGCTGGGCGTACACCGCGCCGCATACCACCCGTGGTTATCGCTGGCTGATCACCAAAGACGGCTGGGATCCACAGCAACGCATCAGCCGTGCGCAGCTGGAAACCCAGCCGTTCTTCGAAGACTTCTACCCGCAAGTGCCGTATTACAGCCATGCTGATGAATTGAAGGCCAAGGTCGATCATCAAGTGAAGCTGCCTGCGAACAAGCAGGGTCATCACGTCATTGTGCTGATGTGGATCGTCGCCAACACCGGCAACGCTTTCTACCAGGCCTTCGACGTCGACTTCCAGTAACCGCGGGAGCGGAACGAGCCCGGTAGCGCTGCCGGGCTTTTTTTGTCGGCGCAATTGTCCGACCATGGCAGTCCCCCATGAAGACAGGATCAGACGCGATGTCCAACACAGCCGAACGGGTCAACATCGTCGACACTCAGGTGTTGTCCCACGACTGGTATCTGCTGAAGAAAATCACTTTCGACTACCACCGCAACAACGGCGAATGGCAGCGCCAGACCCGCGAGGTATACGACCGGGGCAACGGCGCGGCGATTCTGCTGTTCAACCGCGAAAAGCGCACGGTGGTGCTGACCCGCCAGTTTCGTTTGCCGGTGTTCGTCAACGGCCACGATGGATTGTTAATCGAGGTGGCGGCGGGGTTGCTGGAAGGTGCCGCCCCTGAGCAACGCATTCGTGACGAAGCCGAGGAGGAAACCGGTTATCGCGTGCATGACGTGAAAAAAGTATTCGAGGCGTACATGAGCCCCGGTTCGGTGACGGAGAAGCTGCACTTTTTTATCGCTGAATACGATGCCACCTCCAAGGTCAGCGACGGTGGTGGGCTGGAAGAGGAAACCGAAGAACTGGAAGTGCTCGAATGGAGATTCGATGAGGCACTTGCAGCGTTTCAACGCGGCGAGATCTGCGATGCCAAGACCATCATGCTGTTGCAGTACGCAGCGATGAATAACCTCTTCGCTTGATTCGGGCAGGAGCTGCCAACGGCTGCGATGGCTCAGCATACTGGCTGACCGGGGAGGCGCAATACGTAAAGCCGGCCATACTGCTTGTTGCTGCTGAAGCGTTGCCCTGCGTTTTGCGCAGTCCCCAAAAACAAAAAGAGATCGACTCATGAAGTACGAACCTTTGGCCAGATCGCTCATTGCGACCTCCCTGGCGCTCAGCTGTCTCATGGCTCACGCGGCATCAGTGGCGCCGGTTGCGGCGGAAAACGGCATGGTGGTCACCGCGCAACATCTGGCGACCCATGTCGGCGTCGACGTTTTGAAAAACGGCGGCAATGCCGTGGATGCGGCAGTGGCCGTGGGCTATGCGCTGGCGGTGGTCTATCCGGCTGCGGGCAACCTTGGCGGCGGCGGGTTCATGACCATTCAACTGGCGGACGGACGCAAGACCTTTCTCGATTTCCGCGAAAAAGCGCCGCTGGCGGCGACCGCCAACATGTATCTGGACAAGGACGGTAACGTCATCCCGGACCTGAGCACCCGCGGGCACCTGGCGGTCGGCGTGCCGGGTACGGTGTCTGGCATGGAGCTGGCGCTGAGCAAATACGGCACCAAACAGCGCAAGGAGATGATTGCCCCGGCGATCAAACTGGCCGAAGACGGTTTCGAATTGCAGCAGGGCGATGTCGAGCTGCTCGAATATGCCACCGACGTGTTCAAGAAGGACATGCGCGATTCCGGCTCGATCTTCCTCAGCAACGGCGAGCCGATGCAGGTCGGGCAGAAACTGGTGCAAAAGGATCTGGCGAAAACCCTGCGGACGATTTCCGAGAAGGGCGCCGACGGCTTCTACAAAGGTTGGGTCGCCGATGCCATTGTCACTTCCAGCCAAGCCAACAAAGGCATCATCAGCCAGGCCGACCTGGACAAATACAAGACTCGCGAACTGGCCCCGGTGGAATGCGATTATCGCGGCTATCACGTAGTCTCGGCGCCACCGCCAAGCTCCGGCGGGGTGGTGATCTGCCAGATCATGAATATCCTCGAAGGCTATCCGATGAAGGACCTGGGCTTCCATTCCGCTCAGGGCATGCACTACCAGATCGAAGCGATGCGCCACGCGTACGTTGATCGCAACAGCTACCTCGGCGATCCGGATTTTGTGAAGAATCCGATCGAGCACCTGCTGGACAAGAATTACGCGACCAAACTGCGCAACGCCATCCAGCCGCAGAAGGCCGGCATCTCGGCTGAGCTCAAGCCCGGTGTAGCACCGCATGAAGGCAGCAACACCACGCATTATTCGATCGTCGACAAGTGGGGCAATGCTGTCTCGGTCACCTACACCCTCAACGACTGGTTCGGCGCGGGCGTGATGGCCAGCAAGACCGGGGTGATTCTCAACGACGAAATGGACGACTTCACCTCCAAGGTCGGCGTGCCGAACATGTATGGCCTGGTTCAGGGTGAAGCCAATGCCATTGCACCGGGCAAGGCGCCGCTGTCGTCGATGAGTCCGACCATCGTCACCAAGGATGGCAAGGTGGTGATGGTGGTCGGCACGCCGGGTGGTAGCCGGATCATCACCGCGACCTTGTTGACCATGCTCAACGTCATCGATTACGGCATGGGCTTGCAGGAAGCGGTCGACGCGCCGCGCTTCCATCAGCAGTGGATGCCGGAGGAAACCAACCTCGAAGACTTCGCCGCCAGCCCGGATACGAAAAAGATTCTGGAAAGCTGGGGGCACAAGTTTGCCGGCCCGCAGGATGCCAACCACATCGCCGCGATTCTGGTCGGCGCGCCGTCACTGGGCGGCAAACCGGTTGGCAAGAATCGCTTCTACGGGGCCAATGATCCACGGCGCAATACCGGCTTGTCTTTGGGTTACTGAGCGGAGTAAAAGAGGGGCGGGCGCAGGTCCGCCCCATTCTCAAGGATTGATCAAGGAAGGCTCGACATGACCACCGCATTACTGATCATCGACGTCCAGCAGGCGCTGTGTGCTGGTGAATATCAGTGCTTTGAAATCGACCGCGTGATCGCCACGATCAATGATCTCAGCCAACGCGCCCGCACAGCTGGCTTTCCGGTGGTGTTGATTCAGCATGAAGAAAAGGACGGTCCATTCGTGCATGGGGCGGACGGTTGGCAACTGGCTAACGGTCTGCTGACTTCGACGAAAGACCTGCGTGTAGGCAAAACTACCGGGGACTCTTTCTACCAGACCGATCTCGGCAAGCTGCTGCCCAGCGAGGACTTCGAACGCCTGATCATCTGCGGCTTGCAAACCGATTACTGCGTCAACGCCACGGTGCGCAGCGCGCATTCACTGGGCTACGACATCGTCGTCGCGCGGGATGCGCATTCGACGGTCGATAACGGCAACATGAGCGCCGAGGACATCATTGCCGAACACAACAAGGACTTCGCCGCCCTGACCAGTTCCGTGGCACGAATCGACGTCAAACCGGCAGCCCAAATCACTTTCTGAACTCACACAAAACCCCTGTGGGAGCGAGCAGGGTCTACGACAAAGGCGATTTACAGCAGCGGCACTGGCATAATCCCCGCCATCCGAAGAATGGAATCTCTCGATGTTCGCTATCTCCCTGCGTCACGCCTTGGCGCTGACATCTCTCGTCCTTGCCTGCACCGCCCATGCCAGCAGTTTCGATTGCACCGACGCCTCCGGCAAAACCGAAAAAGCTATCTGCACTGATCCCTACCTCTCAACCCTCGACGACAAACTCGCCGAGCAATGGCGGACCACGCTGGGCAAAGTTGTCGATCCCAAAACCCTGAAAACCGACCAGCGTCAGTGGCTGAAAAACCGCAACGCCTGCGGTGCCCTCAGCGCGTGTCTGCGGCGCGAATACCTGATGCGCGTCACTGAGCTCGAGCACGCGGTTCAGCCCTTCAGTTGGGATGCCACTTGGCAACTGATTCCGCGCGGCACCTCGACATCGGCGACCGTCGTTACCCAACGTCGTGATGCCACGCATATCGCCATCGATATATCAGCAGGCGAGGGCGCCAATTCCGGAGACTTGACCGGCGTTGCCATACTCAAGGATGGAACAGCCGTGTACGCCGAGGACGCCTGCAAACTCGCCTTCACGCCCATCAATGGCGTACTGAACGTCACGCAAACCGGTGCGGACTCCGACTGCGGCGGCGGCGTGGGCGTGTATTACGCCGGTCGGTATGTCGCCTCCGAACAACCGCTGACGCTGAATTACGATCTGCTCAGCCTGGGTCTGGCTCGCACGTCCGCAGAAGATCAGGCACTGCGTTCGCTGCTCAAGACCGACTACCAGAAACTGGTGGAAACCTCCGGTTCGTTGCAGGTCGGCGAGGCCTCAAGAGATTTGCCTGATGCTCAGGTGGTAGAACTGTGGATGCGCGGTCTGGGTGGTATCGGCATCCTGATGAGTGCTGCCGACGCGCAGGTCTGGCTGATCTTCAAAAGCTACGATGACCAGAGCCATGAACATCTGCGGTACTACACCAACGTGGCGAAGTGGAAGAAGCGGCTGCCCGATGTGCTGCAGGGCTGGTATGACCGCATGCACGAAAGTCAGTCGTCTCTGGTTCTGGAAATGATGCCCTGAGCCACAACTCCATCCGCCTCACGCAATAACCGCTCGATCTGCGCCAATTCCCACGTGCTGAGCAGACTCACCGGGTCCGTGCCATAACGCTGCCAAGTGTCCAGCGTCGCTTCATTCCCGGCGCAGTTGCGCGCGTATTCACAGTGATGCAAGTGTCCCTCGGCGAAGTCCAACAGCAGATGCCAGCCCTCGATGTAAACGGCAATCAGCCCGGACTCGGACATTACCTCGCAGACTTCGAACGCAAGCACGCCCAGCGCAGCTTCGCGCAGACGCTGACACACATCCCGGGCGGACAAAAACGCTGACATGCTGCGACTCGATTCGATGGACAAGCCTGCAAGGATAAGGCCCGCGCCACCCCATGTCAGCGTTTCACTGGCCCGAGGCCGAACAATTCCGTACCATTCGCCTCCCTCTTTTTTTGCGAAAACAGCAGCCGTGCCCAGCGGCCGCTCAGTCAGGTAAGCCATGAAACCGATTCGTCTGCGCGCCGATGTCCTCGCCGGACTCACCACCTCGTTCGCCCTGTTGCCCGAATGCATTGCTTTCGCGCTGGTCGCGCATCTCAATCCGCTGATGGGCCTGTACGGCGCGTTCATCATTTGCACGCTGACGGCGTTGTTTGGCGGCCGACCGGGCATGGTTTCTGGTGCGGCGGGTTCGATGGCGGTGGTGATCGTCGCGCTGGTGGTGCAACACGGCGTGCAATATCTGCTGGCAACGGTGCTGCTCGGCGGCCTGATCATGATGGCGTTCGGGCTTTTGCGCTTGGGCAAACTGGTGCGCATGGTGCCGCATCCGGTGATGCTCGGTTTCGTCAACGGCCTGGCGATCATCATTGCCCTGGCGCAACTGGAGCACTTCAAAAGCGGCGAGCACTGGCTCAGCGGTACGCCGCTGTATCTGATGTCCGGGCTGGTGCTGCTGACCATGGCCATCGTTTACATCCTGCCGCGACTGACCAAAGCGGTACCGCCGGCCCTGGTGGCTATCCTTGGTGTCGGCCTGCTGGTCTACCTGTTCGGGCTGCCGACCCGTACCCTCGGCGACATGGCGCACATTGCCGGCGGTCTGCCGACTTTCGCCATGCCGGACATTCCGTGGAGCCTGGAAACGCTGCGCATCATCGCCCCGTACGCGATCCTGATGGCGATGGTCGGCCTGCTGGAAACCCTGCTGACGCTGAACCTGACCGACGAAATCACTGAAACCCGTGGCTATCCGGATCGTGAGTGCGTAGCGCTCGGCGCGGCCAACATGGTGTCCGGGGCCTTCGGTGGCATGGGCGGTTGCGCGATGATCGGGCAGACCGTGATCAACCTCAGCTCCGGCGGGCGCGGGCGCTTGTCCGGCGTGGTTGCCGGTGTGCTGATTCTGTTGTTCATTCTGTTTCTGTCACCGCTGATCGAGCGTATTCCACTCGCCGCGCTGGTCGGGGTGATGTTCGTGGTGTCGCAGCAGACCTTCGCCTGGGCGTCGTTGCGGGTGATCAACAAGGTGCCGCTGCACGATGTGCTGGTGATCATCGCCGTGACCACCATCACCGTGTTCACCGATCTGGCCACGGCCGTGCTGTGCGGGATCATCATCGCTGCGCTCAACTTCGCTTGGCAGCAGGCGCGCGAACTGTATGCCGATGAACATCTTGAAGCCGATGGCAGCAAGCTCTATCGCCTGCACGGCACGCTGTTCTTTGCCTCGACCACGCCGTTTCTCAACCAGTTCGATCCGGCCAACGACCCGGCCAAAGTCACTCTCGATTGCCGGCACCTGAGCTTTGTCGATTACTCGGCGATTGCCGCGTTGAAAACCCTGCGTGAACGCTACGCCAAGGCTGGCAAGCATTTACAGGTTTTTCATCTGTCGGAACGCTGCAAGAAATTACTCAAGCGCGCCGGCGTCGATCACGACTGACGCCGCTGGTTTTGCGTCCTTGAGCCAGGTCTTGCCGAGAATCCGCGAGACCTGTTCGGCGGAGTAGGGCTTGGCGAGAAATTCAAAACCTTCGTACCCGCTGCGCGCCAGTTCTTCGCTGTAGCCGGAGGTCAGAATCACCGGCAGATCGGGGCGGCGCTGGCGCAGTTCTTTGGCGAGCGCGACGCCGGTGATGCCCGGCATGACTACGTCGGAAAACACCGCATCGAACGCGCTGGCATCGCTACCGGCCAACTGCAGGGCTTCTTCAGCGTTGGTCGCCCACGCGGTTTCATAGCCCAGATCCTGGAGGATCTGGTTGGCGAAACGGCCGACATCGAGATTGTCTTCGACCACCAGCACCCGGCGTTTTTCGCAGGCCGGCTGCACCTCGCCATCGTCCTCTGCCTCGTCCATTTCTGCCTCGATCGCCGGCACTTGCGGCAAATACAAGGTGAACTCGGTGCCTTGACCAAGGACGCTGGAAACATCGACGTTGCCGCCCGATTGCTTGGCGAAGCCGAACACCTGCGACAGCCCCAGCCCCGTGCCTTTGCCGACAGCCTTGGTGGTAAAGAACGGCTCGAAGATGTGTTCGAGGGTGTGTGCGTCGATGCCGGCACCGGTGTCGGCCAGGGCAATCGACACGAAATGGCTGCTGGACCCAGCGTGGCCGCGAATCGGCGGCAGCGCTTTATGGCACTCCAGGCGCAATTTCAGCTCACCCTGACCATTCATGGCGTCGCGAGCGTTCAGGGCGATGTTGATCAATGCAGTTTCGAACTGACTGAGATCGACGCGGATGTAGCAGGGGTGATCCGGGCGCTCGACGCACACGTGAATCTGCGCGCCGGTGACCGATTCGAGCATCTCGCCGATGTTGGCCAAACGTTCGCCGGCATCGACTACTTGCGGATTGAGCGGCTGGCGGCGCGCGAAGGCGAGCAACTGGCTGGTCAGCTTGGAGGCGCGCTCGACCGTGTCAGAAACCGCGCGCATGTAGCGCTGGCGGCGTTCTTCCGGCAGGTTGGGCTGGCGCAGAAAATCCACCGACGAACGAATGATCGTCAGCAAATTGTTGAAGTCATGGGCGACGCCGCCGGTCAATTGGCCGATGGCTTCGAGCTTCTGCGACTGGCGTAATGCCGACTCGGCCTGGGCCAGACGCAGGCTGCGCTCTTCGACCCGTTGTTCCAGCGTGGCATTGAGTTCAGCCAATGCAAGCAAGCCCTCGCGCACGTTGGCGTCGGCGCGCACTCGCTCGATGTGCGCCCAGCAACGTTCGGTGACTTCGCTGAGCAGCGCCTGTTCGAAGCTCGACCAGACACGCGGCACTTTGTCGTGAATGGCCATTAACGCGGTAAGACGACCTTGCTTGATCAGCGGCACGCAAATGGTGGCGGTGATGCCTATGCCCTGAAAGGTCGCTGATTCTTCCGGCGGCAATTCGCTGCGGTTGTCGTGGATCACCAAAGGTTGACCCGCGCGCAGAAGACGTACTGCTTTCTCGCCGAAATCGCGCAAACGGTAGTGGCCGACGATGCTCGGCGAACCCGGCGCTGCATAGTCGCCGCGAATGGTGAAACCATCTTCGTCGGCATCCATGTCGGCGTAGGCGCAATTGGACAGACGCAGTTGCTCGACCATCAGCCGCGTGCTTGCCGCCAGGATTGCTTGCGCATCCGTGGCATTGGTCACCGCTTCGCCGATGGCATCGAGGACCGCCAGGCGTCGGTTGAGATAAACGGTCTGGGTGGTCTCGGTGACGGTGTCGATCATGCCGACGACATTGCCGTGGGAATCACGAATCGGGCTATAGCAAAAAGTGAAGAACGCCTGCTCCGGGCCTTTGCCGCGTTCGATCTGCAGAGCAAAGTTTTCGATGTAGGTGGCCTGGCCGGCGTACGCGGCCTCCGCAATCGGGCTGATCTCGTGCCAGGCTTCCTTCCAGATGTCGCTGAAAGGGCGTCCCAACGCGTGCGGCTTGTCGCCGAGAATCGGTACGAAGGCGTCGTTATAGAGAGTGATGAGTTGCGGGCCCCAGACGATCGCCTGAGGGAAATGCGAGGCGAGACTGAGCGAGACAGTGGTCTTGAGTACATCGGGCCAGTTTTCCAACGGGCCGAGGGGCGAATTCGCCCAGTCGTGACGGCGGATCTGCCCGGCCATCTCGCCGTTGTCTTGCAACCAGTCTGTCATGGGGTTCGTGCTTTTCCGGGCGTCTGTCTGAGACAAAGACCTTCGCGCAGGGTGTTTGGTTTCAGCACAGCAGGCACTTGTTTGCGCAACAGGATCTCTGGACATGCATGATGGCAGCAAAAATGTGCGCTGGCGAAAGTGGGTGCCCCTTCGCCAGCGGTTATTTCGCGGTTTTTTGAACCACTGCTCAGGCATCGATTGCCGGGAAGTCGATATCGGTGAGCGCGGTGTTGTTCAGGTAGTTGGTCAATGTCTGCACGGCCACCAGGGCAATCACTTCGATGATCTTGCGGTCATCGATACCGGCAGCGCGGGCAGCGGCCAGTTGTTCATCGCTCAAGTGGCCACGGGTTTCGGTCAGTTGGCGGGCGAGGGCGGCGTAGGCATTCAGTTCGCCGTGACGTGCTGCGATGATGTCCTGCGCCGACAGCCCGGCCTTGCCGGCAAACACGGTGTGTGCGGAAAGGCAATAGTCGCACCCGTTGACCTGCGAAGTGGCGAGGTAAACGGCTTCTTTCTCTTTGCCGCTCAATGAAGTCTTGCCGAGGATGGCCGAGGCTTGCAGGTAAGTGTCGAATGCAACCGGCGCTTGGGCGAGGGTGGTGAAGACGTTGGGCAGGAAGCCGATTTTTTTCTTCACGCCTTCCAGTGCAGGACGGGTGGCATCGGTGGCGGTGTCGAGGCTGATTGCAGGGATGCGGCTCATGGTGATTCTCCGAAATTCCGCAGCGAAGTGCAGCGGCGATGGAGAAATCTTAGGGGCTGCCAATGGCGCTTTGGCGGCAAATCGTCGAGGATATGCGGCAGATCGTCCAGATATGCCTTCGGGAGTCAGCCATGGATCGCCTTTCCACATTACTTAGTCATTTCGGTGTGAACGCCGGCACCTTCCATAGCGGCGCGTTTTGCGGCGTGAGCGTTCACGAAGGCGAACCGGTCGGCCATGTGCATGTTCTGCAAGCCGGGGCGTTGCTGCTCAAACCGGGCAACGAGAGGGAAATTCGCCTGGAAGAACCGTCGCTGATTTTCTTTCCCCGGCCTTTCACTCACCGGATGTCTGCCGACGAGGCCATGGCCAGCCAAGTGGTGTGCGCCTCGCTGACCTTCGACGGTGGCTCGGGCAATGCCTTGGCCGCCGCGTTCCCGGACTATCTGGTGTTGAAACTCACCGATATCCCGGAATTGCGCAGCACCCTTGACTGGCTGTTCAACGAAGCTTTTGAAGGGCATTGCGGGCGCGTGGCGGTGATGGATCGTCTGTTTGAATTGCTGGTGATTCTGCTGCTGCGCCATCTCATCGGCAGTCGTGATCAGCAACCGGGCATGATGGCCGGGCTGGCGGATCCGCGCGTGTCTCGCGCCTTGAACCTGATCCACGAGCAGCCGCACAAGCCTTGGAGTGTCGCTGATCTCGCGGCGGCGGCGAACCAGTCCCGCGCCGGTTTTGCCGAGCAGTTTCGCCGCGTGGTCGGGCAGACGCCGGCCGATTACCTGCTGAGCTGGCGCGTCAGTCTTGCGCAGAAACGCCTGCGCGAAGGCCGCCCGATTGCACTGATTGCCGAGGAGGTTGGATACGAAAGTCCGTCGGCGCTGGCCCGGGCATTTCGGCGCAAGACCGGTCTCAGTCCACGGCAATGGAAAGCCGAACACTGAACATTACTTGGCGAATTTCTTCGCTCCGGCCACGCAAAGAATCACCCCCAGCGTGACGCCGAGCATGCCGACACTGACCTGCTCATGCAACAACGTCGCCGCCAGTGCCAGACCAAAAAACGGCTGCAGCAACTGCAACTGCCCGACCGCTGCGATTCCACCCTGGGCCAGACCGCGATACCAGAACACGAAGCCGATCAGCATGCTGAACAGCGACACGTAGCCCAGGCACATCCACGCAGGCAAGCTGATGTCGGCGAACGAGGCGGGCGCCATCCACAGGCTCAGCACTGTCATCAGCGGTAACGACAACACCAGCGCCCAGCAGATCACCTGCCAGCCGCCGAGGCTGCGTGACAGTTTCGCGCCTTCGGCGTAACCGAGGCCGCAGGCCAGGATCGCCGCGAGCATCAGCAGATCGCCGGTGGGCGAGGCGCTCAAGCCTTGGGACAGGGCAAAGCCCACCACCAATGCGCTGCCCAGCACCGAAAAGATCCAGAACACTGGACGTGGCCGCTCACCGCCACGCAAGACACCAAACATCGCCGTGGCCAGCGGCAGCAATCCTACAAACACAATCGAGTGCGCTGACGTTACGTGCTGCAATGCCAACGCGGTCAGCAGCGGGAAACCCAACACCACGCCCAGCGCCACAATCAACAGCGACAGCCACTGATGATGCGCCGGTCGCCGCTGTTTGAACAACAGCAGAAGTCCGACGGCCAGTGCGCCGGCGATCGCTGCTCGCACCACGGTCAGAAACACCGGATCGAATTCCAGCACCGCCAAACGTGTGGCCGGCAGCGAACCGCTGAAAATCAGCACGCCGATAAAACCGTTGATCCAGCCGCTGGTTTTTTCCAGCGCCGGGTGGGCCGCAGTCGATGTTGTGTGCATGTCGGTCGCGCTCAAAAAGTGGCTTGTGTCGCCGTGATCCTATGGCCGAGAATCAGCACAATCAAAAAATTGTCATGGATACAGCCGACATGCCGCGTTCCCGTTACAAGACCCTGGTTGACCGCTATGCGGCAGACATTCGTGGCGGACGATTGGCGCCGGGCACGCGATTGCCGACGCATCGGCAATTGGCGAGCCAGGAAGGACTGGCGCTGGTTACCGCTTCACGGGTTTATGCCGAGCTTGAAGCGATGGGCCTGGTCAGTGGTGAAGCCGGGCGCGGCACGTTTGTCCGGGAAACGTCGCTGGCGCCGGGGCAGGGCATCGATCAGAAAGACGTGGCGGTCGGCATGATCGACCTGAATTTCAACTATCCCTCGTTGCCAGGTCAGGCTGAACTGTTGCGCACGGCGTTGCGCCAACTGGCGTTGTGCGGTGATCTGGAAGCACTGCTGCGTTATCAACCCCACGCCGGACGTGCCCACGAACGCGCCTCGGTGGCGCGACATTTGTCGACACGCGGCGTGGCGGTTGAAGCCGACCAAGTGCTGGTCGTCAATGGCGCTCAGCAAGGTTTGGCGGTGACGCTGATGGCCCTGCTCAAACCCGGCGATGTGATCGCCGCCGATGCGCTGACCTATTCGGGATTCAAGGTGCTGGCCGACGCGCTGCATCTGGAAGTGCTGGCGATCCCGATGACGGAGCACGGCCCGGATTTGCCGGCACTGGACAGACTCTGCCGCCAGCGTGCAGTGCGCGCCGTATACAGCATGCCGACGCTGCACAACCCGCTGGGCTGGGTCATGCCACTGGAACAGCGCGAGCAATTGGTGGCGATTGCCCGGCGGCACGATCTGACAATCATTGAAGACGCTGCCTACGCGTTTCTGGTCGAAAACCCGCCATGTCCGTTGATTGAACTGGCACCGGAACGGACGTTTTACGTATCGGGCCTGTCGAAAAACATCGCCACCGGATTGCGGGTCGGCTTCATTGCCGCGCCGCTGCTTCAAGTGCCCGCACTGGAGCGAATCGTTCGTGCGACGACATGGAACACGCCTGGGGTGATGACCGCCATCGCGTGCGGCTGGCTCGACGATGGCACCGTCACCGTGCTTGAGGCGCAGAAACGTCGTGATGCTACGGCGCGACAGGCCTTGGCCGCCGAGGTGCTGAAAGGGCTGCGCTACATTGCTCATCCGGCTTCGTATTTTCTGTGGCTGCCGCTGCCCGAAGATGTGCGTGCCGATCAGATCGTGGTCGAGTTGATGCAGCAGCAGATTTCGGTCACCAGCGCCGAGCCGTTTTCGCTGTCGGCCCATACGCCCCATGCGATTCGTCTGGCGCTCGGCTCGGTGGAGATGCAGGTGTTGCGTCAGGCGTTGATCACCGTCAGAACGGTTGTCGGCGCTTATCTGTAAACTGCGCCCACGCCATGCAAAGCGAGGTTTGGACTGTTCAATGAAATTCACCACAGCACTGCTTTTCGCCCTGATCTTCAGCACCAGCGCACAGGCTGAGGGCGACCCTGAGGCCGGGGCGGAAATCTTTCCGCGTCTGTGCGGCGGTTGCCATCAGGTTGGCGAGTCGGCTCGTTCGGGGTTTGGTCCGCAGTTGAACGGCGTCATTGGCCGGGCTGCGGGGACTTCGGCAAATTATGTTTATTCCGATGCGATGAAGAACTCGGGGATTACCTGGGATCGGGCGACGCTGAAGGCGTATCTGAAGGATCCGAAAGGGGTGGTGCCGGGGACGCGGATGATTTTCTGGGGGCTGAGTGATGAGGAGAAGCTGGAGAATCTGTTGGCTTATCTGCAGAGGTTCAGTGCTGAGCCCTAGTCGGGCGATGGTTTCCTGGCTGATTGAGTACATAGCCATTGCTGCGGTAACGGCTGCTTAGGGTTTCGCCCTTACGGCGACTCACTTTTTTTACAAACGCCTAAAAAAAGTAAGCAAAAAAACGCTTGCTCCTGCGTTCGGCCCTCGCAGGCTCGGGTTCCTTCGCTGCGGGACTGATCCGGGCGCAGCGGCTACGGTTTGCTTCGCTGCACCTCCTTCCGCTGTGTTCGACTGCGTCGAACGGTCGCTGCGCTCCCACGCCCGGATCAATCCCTCCGCTCAGCCTTCCGACGTCGCCGGTGGATCAAGATCAAAAGCACTCGAGCTAACGCTCATTGTTGAGTGGGGCGGCTTCGCTGCTTTGCTTTTCTGTGGGAGCGAGCCTGCTCGCGAAAGCGGTTCTCCGGCCGACCCAAATTTCCGCTTTTACCCCATCCCTGTGGGAGCTGGCTTGCCAGCGATGGGGTCGGTGAGCCGGCCTGTCTCTGGTTGATATACGCCGGTGTCAGTGGGTATGAAACGCAACCTGATTGCGCCCCGCAGCTTTCGCCTGATACAGCTGCTGATCGGCACGTTTGATCAGGGCCGTGTGGTTGTTGTCTGCCGGATCTGCCAGGCCAAGGCCAATACTCACGGTAACGTTGCCGACGCCGGGAAACTCCGCGTCGGCTACCGCTGCGCGAATCTTTTCGGCGACGACTTCCGGGGTGTCGGGTTGCGCGACTTCCGGCAGCAGTACGGCGAACTCTTCGCCGCCGTAGCGGGCGACGAAATCGGTGCTGCGTACGCTGTTCTGGATCAAGGTCGCCAGTTGTTGCAGGACCTCGTCACCGACCGCGTGGCCGTGGCTGTCATTGATGCGTTTGAAGTGGTCGGCATCGATCAGCAGCAGGGCAAACGGGCGTCCGGTGCGTCGGGACAGCAGCGAGTATTCAGTGATTTTTTCGTCAAACCGGCGACGGTTGTAAACGCCGGTCAGGCCGTCGTGAGTGGCCAGGCTCAGCAGCTCGGCGTTGGCCTCGGTGAGTGCGGCGGTGCGTTGCGCCACGGTGGCTTCAAGCGAGGCGTTGGCTTCTTGCAGTTCGCGTTCCTTGCCGAGCAGTGACTGCGTCATTGCGTCGATGGACTGGCCGAGCTGGGCGATTTCCAGCACCGGATGCTGGAGCTGGAACTGTGCGCCGGACTGGTTGTTCTGCACTTGTTTGGCCGAGCGTGCCAGTTGTTCGATCGGCCGGCTCAGGTACAGCGCCAGATAATAAGCCACCAGACCGAAAACGATGGCGGCGAAAACGCCGAGTATCAACAGTTCATATTGCAGCATCCGCGCCGGTTGCAGCGCAGTCTCCAATGGCTGGCGAATGGCGATCGACCATGATAGCGCCGTGCCCGATGGCGTCGGCACGGTGACCATGCTGGTCAGGTAACCGTTGGCCGCCGTCCAGCCCGACAATACCGGATCGTTGGTCGCCAGCTGTTGGCCCATCAGCGCTTCGGGGTAGAGCACCTTGCCATCGTGGTCGACGATCAGCGCCTGAATATCCGGCGCCGAGTTCTTGTGGGAAAACGCCGCCGACTCGACGATGCGCGTCACCCAACTCCAGTGCGCATGTGCGCCCAGCACGCCAATCACCTGCCCTTCGGCATTGTGGATTGGCGCGGCGAAATCGATGAAGCGCAGCGGCTCGCCATTGGGCAGACCCGGCAACAACTTGGCCAGCAACACTGCTTCGTGGGGATCGCCGGTGTATTGCCGGCGCAGGCCGATCTGGAACCACGGGCGTTTCTGTACGGATTGGCCAACCAGCAGATCATTGACCGCCTGGCGCACGTTGCCCTCGGCGTCGGTGACGCCCATCCACGCATATTCGGCGCGCGCCTGGGTGCGCAACTGCATCGACTTGAGGATGGCTGGGTTGTCCAGATCTCCGCGCTCCAGATGCGGCGCGCGACTGAGCAGGTAAACCTCTAGCTGCCGTTCGCGCAGTTGTTCGCCCAATAGCGTCGCCGCCGCGCGCGCCGTGTTCAGCAACGCGTTGCCGCTGGCCTGTTTCATTTGTTCGGTGGCGATGTGACCGACATAAAAGCCGACGCTCAATAACGTCAGCAGGGACAAACCGCCGAACCACAGGGTGAGATGGCTATGCAGACTGGCTTTGAACATGGAGGCGGGTGTCTGTCTTTATTGAAGTGGCGCCATGGTATGCGACATCGCCGACGGCGGGCCAGCGAACGGGTTCAAGTAAATACAAAGAAGATTGATGCCAATGAGCCATCATTTTGGTTAGAATGCGCGCCGCCCGAGAGACGGATCCCGGGCGTTTCCCCATGGAGTTTTACTGTGAAATACCTCAGCAAAGTAGTCGCCGCCGCACTGTTCGGTGTGGTTCTGGCAGGTTGCACCGGCGCCCCGATGAAAACCGCCCATTACGACAGCAACCAATACACCGTGGTTGGCCACAGCGAAGCATCGGCCACCGGCCTGCTGCTGTTTGGCATTATCCCGATCCGCCAGAACAGCCGATTTGTGCGCGCGCAAAACGCGGCCATCCAAGCCAAGGGCGGCGATGCAATGATCAACACGCAGGTTCAGGAAAACTGGTTCTGGGCCTGGGTTCTGACCGGCTACACCACCACCATCTCCGGTGACGTGGTCAAGCTGAAAACCGCGCAATAAGCGACGGCTGAATGCAAAAAAGCCCGGCTGATCAGGCCGGGCTTTTTCATGGGTGTTGCGGTCATGCAGTAGATTCATGCAACGCGGCGCTCGATCAGACGATCAGAGCCACCTTCAGCGACGCGGCGCTCGATCAGACGATCAGAGCCACCTTCAGCGACGCGGCGTTCGATCAGACGATCAGAGCCACCTTCAGCAACGCGGCGTTCGAGCAGACGATCCGAGCCACCCTCGGCAACACGGCGTTCGATCAAGCGATCAGAACCACCCTCGGCAACACGGCGTTCGATCAAGCGATCAGAACCACCTTCGGCAACGCGGCGTTCGATCAGACGATCCGAACCACCTTCGGCAACGCGGCGTTCGAGCAGACGATCCGAACCACCCTCGGCAACGCGGCGCTCGATCAGACGATCTGAACCACCTTCAGCCAGACGGCTTTCGATCAGCTTGTCCGAGCCGCCTTCAGCGACCAGGGTGTGAGCAGGCGTTACTGCAAAAGCGTTAATTGCGAAAACCGAGAAAGCGATGCCGAGAAGGGTTTGGCGTTTCATGATCGTGTGCTCCAGAAAGTTGTTTGTTTGTCTGGAACCGATGTTACGCCGCGCAGTTTTTATGAGAACTTCATTGACGTGATGGTGAACATCGACGCCGATGATGTTTGCCAGGAGCGCTGATTCAGAGCGCTTTCGCGCGGATGCACAACTCGCCGCTGGCACGAATCAGCGCCAGGTCATGCAGCGAATCGGCGGCCAGACCTTTGCGGACATCGGCCAGCCATGCCGGGCAATTCGGATCCTGGCGATAGGGCGCGAAGGCGGCGTACTGCTGCAACAAGCGCTTTTGCAGTTCATCCAGGCGCGGGCGGATCTGTTTGCCCAGATCCGGACGCGGTGTGTCCGGTGCAGCACCTGCCGCTTGCCATTGCGCGAGCAGACCGTATTGCACCAGTTTGTTCGCTTCCATTTGTGCGGCGATCAGTTGCGCGACGTCGTCCGGATCGACTTTGTGTTCGGTGGCCAGAGTTCGGGCATTGGCGATGACCTGCGCCTCACGCGGGCTGTCCTGAATAGGCTTGCCGCTGTCCCATTTGGTCAACGCAACCAGATCACCGATGCTCAGGCGTTCATTTAAAGTGGCCAGTAGCGGTTTCAACGAAGCAGGCGCCGCTGCGGGTGCGGCTGCCTGAGTGTAGGCGGCCGACAGAGCGAGAAGGGAGCCAAGCAGAAAATTTGCAACGTTACGCATGAACCGAGCCTCAATAGTACGTGTCGACAGAGTCGCTGATTTACCACAGCCGCAACACTGACACAAAGCGATGCACGGCATTTACACAAATGCAAAACAGACAATCAACACCGTCTGGAAATGTTGATTGCACGCTGCACGCAACTCACCGAAGCTATCGTCAATCAGGCCTGCCGCCATCGAGATGGACCTCCATTCAATGCATAGCGCCACCTTCGCCAAACCGCTCTGGCAAACCTATCTGCTGTTTCTCGCGCCGATGGTGCTGTCGAACTTCCTGCAATCGATGTCCGGGACGGTCAACAGCATCTACATTGGCCAGATGCTCGGCACTCAAGCGCTGGCGGCAGTGTCCGGCATGTTTCCGGTCGTGTTCTTTTTCATCGCCCTGGTCATCGGCCTCGGCGCTGGCGCAGGCGTGTTGATCGGCCAGGCGTGGGGCGCGCGCGAGACGCACATGGTCAAGGCGATTGCCGGAGCGACGCTGCTGCTGGGTGTGTTGATCGGTTTGGTCGCGGCGGTGCTGGGCACGGTGTTTGCGCGCCAGGCACTGACGGGGTTGGGCACGCCGGCGGATGTGCTTGACGATGCGGTGGACTATGCCCACGTCATGTTGTGGATTCTTCCATCGCTACTGGTATTCGTGCTGTTCACCCAATTGCTGCGTGGGGTCAGCGATACGCTGTCGCCACTGCTCGCGCTGATCGTCTCCACCGCCGTGGGGCTGGCGCTGACGCCAGCGTTGATTCGCGGCTGGCTGGGTTTGCCGCCATTGGGTATTCAGAGCGCGGCGTATGCCGGGCTGGCGGGGAATCTGTCGGCAATGGCGTGGCTGGCCTGGCGGCTGATCCGCAAGGGCCATCCGCTGGCGCCGGATCGAGAGTTCTTTGCCGCGCTGCGACTGGATCGGGTCATTCTCGGCAAGGTCCTGCGCATCGGCCTGCCCACCGGAGTACAGATGATCGTGCTGTCGTTATCGGAGCTGGTGATCCTGGCACTGGTCAATCAGCACGGCTCGCAAGCGACAGCGGCCTATGGCGCAGTAACGCAGATCGTCAATTATGTGCAGTTTCCGGCGCTGTCGATTGCGATCACCGCGTCGATCCTCGGTGCTCAGGCGATCGGCGCTGGGGATCTGCAACGAATGGGGCCGATCCTGCGCACCGGGCTTTTGATCAACGTGTGCCTGACCGGTGGCTTGATTGTCTTAGGTTATGGGTTGTCGCACTGGTTGCTGGGTCTGTTTCTGACCGAGGACTCGACCCGGGCGATGGCCGAGCATCTGCTGCATATCATGCTCTGGAGCCTGTTGGTGTTCGGCTTCCAGGCCATCATCGGCGGGATCATGCGTGCCAGCGGCACCGTCCTGGTGCCGGTGGTCATTTCGATTATCTGTGTGGTCGGCGTGCAGTTGCCGGCGGCTTACTGGCTCGACGGGCAGTTCGGTTTGCAGGGTGTGTGGATGGCGTTCCCGGTTGCCTATTTGGGGATGCTGATTTTGCAGACCCTGTATTACAAATTGGTGTGGAAGCATCAGAAGATAGAGCGGTTGATATAGGCGCTGGCATAACAACGGGTTGTTTGCTTAAGTCAACCAAGGCCCTCGACGACGCACGCCGCCAGGAGAATGTCATGACGTTGCGATTGCTGCTGGTTGCCGCGTTTACATCGTGCGTCATGGTCGGTGCGCAGGCGGCTGAATATAACCGGGTCAACACCAGCGCCAGCCAGATCAGTTTCACCTACAACCAGATGGGCTCGCGAATGTACGGCACCTTCGGCAAGTTCGAGGCGACGCTGGACTTCGATACCGACGACCTCGGCAAAGCCCAGACCACGCTGCATATCGATCTCGCCAGCATCGATGCTGGCAGTGAAGACGCCAATACCGAACTGGTGAAACCGGCGTGGTTCGACACCGGGAAATTCCCGCTCGCGGTGTTCAAGTCCAGCCGTTTTACTCAAGTGGACGAGCATCGTTACCAAGTCGCCGGTCAGCTCACGCTCAAGGGCATCACTCGCGAGGTCGAGGTGCCGGTGGAGTTGAAACCGGACAACGCCATCGGCATCTTCGACGGTGAGCTGGTGCTCAATCGAGAGGAGTTCGGCCTCGGCGCAGGGGAGTGGGCTGACAGCGTGGTGTCGAGGGACATCAACATCAAATTCAGGGTGGTGGCGCCACAACAGTGACGGTTCAATAGATCCGGCACGGTATGATGTCGCGGTTCGTCGACGGCTCTGATCATCGGCAACGTTTTTTATCGCCGGAGTTTGCCCATGCCACGCATCACCCACTACACCTCCCCATGCCCGGAAAGCGTCAACAGCCAGATCCTGCAAATGGTCGTCGACTACCTGACCGACATCAGTGCGGTCGGCCTCGGCCCGAGCAATCTGCTGTACAACGTTTATCAGTACGCAGTGGGTTATGAGGTGCATCTCTACCTCGAGGCGTTGAACGGCCAGAAGGGCACCGAGGTGGAATTGCTGGTGGCCACTAACGAGGAAGACCCGGAGCGAGTCATCGGATTTCTCATCTGTCTGCCGGTGCAGGGCGATTGGGAGGCGTGCAGCGTCGCGTACATGGCGGTGCGTGAAGGCCATCGGCGTCAGGGTGTGGCGCGGGCGATGCTCGCGGACATGGTCGGGCGCTATCCGCATGCGGAACTGGCCTGCAGCATTGGCAAGGTGCCGTATTTCGAGGCACTGGGTTTTGAAGTGATCGGCCAGCGCGAAACGCAGGTGCTGATGAGCACGCGGCATTACCGCAGCAACGGCCTGCGCGGGTTCATCGACACCACGCCGATCTATCGCTCGCTGGAAGTGCAGCAGATTCACACCTATCTGCTGCAGAAGAACGGCAAGCGCGCGATGCTCGATGCGGAAAAACAACGCGATCGCCATCTGGACCAGACCAGCCGCCACGTAGAAGAATTCGTCCGTCAGCGCCTGACCCTGCACTGATCGTCGGCCAATCAAAAGCCCTTGCTGCGCATCCCGCGGCAAGGGCTTTTTTGCGCCTGCTACTCAACCGAGCTTGACGTTCATGGTGATGCGCGCGGTGAACACTTTTTTACCCTCGCAATCGTGAATGTCGACGTTGACTACCTTGTCGCCATCGCTTTGCCAATCCACACCTTCAGCGCTGGCCACAGCGGTGACGTCGGTTTTCGCCTTGGCCAGATATTCCACGGTCATGCCTTTGGGAATCCAGCGCGCGCCGGCCGGGATCGACACGTCGGTCATCATTCCGCCGGCCAGTTCTGCCGCGTTGCACATGGCGATCGCGTGCACCGTGCCGAGGTGGTTGGTGATTTCCTTGCGAAACGGCACTTGCACGGTAGCGGCATTCGGGCGCAACTCGGAAATCAGCGGATTGATGCTGCTGAAGTACGGGGCGAACTGGCAGGCCATTTTGCTGAATGCATCCGGGCCGACGCTGTTGAACATGCTGAGAGATTGACTCATGGGGAAGCCTCGCTGGGTAGTTTGCAGAATGATGTTCCGTTACAGAATAATATTCTGTAACGGAACGGTATTCTGTTCACGGTAAATCTGTCAACCTAGGCGCGATTTGTTCACGGGCACGTGACGCCTTTATCAACCTCCGTTTTTGGACCCGAGCAGCATGGACACCGCCGATTTACTGGAACGCAGCTACCCCGGCCGCCGCGCCGAACTCAAACGCGATATCTTTCGCAAGGCCCTGAGCCTGTTCAATGAACAGGGGATCGAGGCCACCACCATCGAAATGATCCGTGCCGAGTGCGACACCAGCGTCGGCGCGATCTACCACCATTTCGGCAACAAGGAAGGGCTGGTCGCGGCGCTGTTTTTCACCGCGCTGGAGGATCAGGCGCGTTTGCGTGATGCGTATCTGGACGCGGCCAATACCACTGAAGAAGGCGTGCAGGCGCTGGTCTTCAGCTATGTCGACTGGGTCGAGCAACAGCCGCAGTGGGCGCGATTCCAGTACCACGCGCGGTTCGCCGTGACCAAAGGCCCGTTCAGGGACGAGCTGGCCGAGCGCAACAAGACGCGCAACCTGCGTCTGCGCCAATGGCTGACGCAATCGGGTCGCGCCGCCGAACTGCAGGATTTGCCTGCCGAGCTGCTGCCATCGCTGATCATTGGCCAAGCGGACAGCTACTGCCGAGCCTGGCTGGCAGGGCGAGTCAAAGGCAGCCCGAGCGCCTATCGCGAAGTGCTCGCGCAAGCGGCATGGCGTTCGATTCGCGCCGAAGGTCTCGCCGAGAACTGAAATACGCAGACAAAAAAAGAGCCTCAAAGCTCTTTGATGGGGAGGAAGTAGAGCCCGTGAGGCTCAAGAGGCGTGTGAAGCAAGGCGTGGGCTTGATTGGGGTTCAGAACACCCACGCCTACGCAGCGCCGGATCAGTCCAGGCACCGCGTAACTTCATCCTAGGAGCGTGCAATGGGCGACTCAAGTACCGCCAGTCGTCCTTGCAAAATGCCGGTTCACGCCGGGCGCGATCCCGGCCAACCGGATTTTTTCAGCGCCGCCAGAAGTGTCTGCCCATCCAGGCCCGGCACCGAATGGCCATTGCCCTCGCTGCTGTCGCTGGCGAACAGGGCGTTGATGATCGCTTCTTCCACGGCTTCGGTCGCGGCCAGGAACAGCTCGCTGATGTGGTCGTTGTTGACCATGCGCAAACCGTCGCAGGTGGCTGCGCGTTTAGCCTCGTAAGCGGCGGGCGGGACGTGATCATTGCCGGTGGCGAAGGCAATGAAGATGTCGCCGCTGTGGTCTTCGTTACCGCCGCCGGTGCGCGCCAGGCCCAGGCTGGCACGCTGTGCCAGACGCGTGCATTGATGGGGCAGCAGCGGCGCATCAGTCGCCAGGCAGACGACGATCGAGCCCATGCCCGGGTGTGGCAGCGCTGCCCGCAGGAACGGTGAGTCCTTCTGTTCCATATAGCGCCCGACCGGGTAACCATCGACGCGTAATTCACTGCGAATACCGTGGTTGGCCTGCACGATCGCGCCGACGGTCCAGCCTCCCTGGTCAGCACTCAAACGGCGCGATGCGGTGCCGATGCCACCTTTGAATTCATGGCAGATCATGCCGCTGCCACCGCCCACCGCACCTTCGCGCACCGGCCCATCCACGGCGCCGTTCAGCGCTTGGGCGACATGCTCGGGTTTGACGTGAAAGCCGTTGATGTCATTGAGCAGTCCATCGAAGGTCTCCAGCACCACCGGCATATTCCAGTAAAGCCGCCCGTCATCCGGCTGTTGCTCACGGTCCAGCACAATCAGCGCATCCCGCACCACACCGAGGCTGTGGGTGTTGGTAAAGGCAATCGGACTGGTCAGCAGACCGGCCTCGCGAATCCATTCCAGGCCGGTCGCATCACCGTTGCCATTGAGTACATGCACGCCGGCAAAGCACGGTTGCTGGCTGGTCGAGCCGGGGCGCGGCTCGATCAGCGTGACGCCGGTGCAGATGTCACGGCCGCTGCTGCTGCGACCACGTACATTGCTGTGACCGACGCGCACCCCCGGCACATCGGTAATGGCGTTGAGCGGGCCAGGTTGCATCTGGCCAATCAGGATATCGAGATCACGGGCACGCGGATTCATAAGATTCAGTCTCTTCATTGAAAAGGTCGGGCGGCTTACCGCTCGGATGAGGCAGGCAGATTTCTTGCGCGGGTTACTGGCCGTTCTTGACCTTGCTCCACACCCGCGTACGCACGCGTTCGACGGCTTTGGGCAAGGGTTCGAGGGTGTAGAGGGTGGCCATGGCGGCAGGGGACGGGTACACCGCCGGGTTGTCGCGAGTGGCTGCTGCCACCAGCGTTGTCGCGGCGCGATTGCCATTCGGGTACGACAAGTGATCACTGACCGGCGCGATCACTTCCGGTCGCAGCAGGTAATCGATAAACGCCAGGCCTTGGGCGCGATTGGGGGCGTCCTTGAGCAGCACCAGAGTATCGAACCACACCGGCGCGCCTTCCTTGGGCAGGCTGTAGGCGATCTTTACGCCGTTATTGGCCTGCTCGGCATTGGTCTTGGCTTCGAGCATCGCCCCGGACCAGCCAACCGCCACGCAGATATTGCCGTTGGACAGATCGCTGATGAACTTCGAGGAGTTGAAGTAGGCGATGTGCGGGCGCAGCTTGAGCAGCAGTGCTTCGGCTTTTTTGTAGTCTTCGGGGTTGGTGCTGTTCGGCGGCAAGCCCAGGTAATGCAGGGCGACCGGCAGCATCTCCGACGGCGAATCGAGCATCGCCACGCCGCACTCGCCCAGTTTGGCCAGATTGGCCTCGTTGAACAGCAACTCCCAGGAATCCACCGGCGCTTTGTCACCCAGCGCCGCGCGAACTTTGTCGACGTTATAGCCGATGCCGTTGGTGCCCCACAGGTAAGGCACGGCGTACTGATTGCCCGGATCGTTGACGGCAAGTTTTTTCAGCAATTCGGGGTCGAGGTTCTGCCAGCCTGGCAGTTGATCGCGAGGCAAAGGGGCGAGGGCGCCGGCCTTGATCAGAGTCGGCAGGCTGAAGTTGCTCGCCACTACAACGTCGTAGCCGCTGCGGCTGGTCATCAGTTTGCCTTCGAGCACTTCGGCGCTGTCGAACGTGTCGTACACCGGCCGGATGCCGCTGTCGCGCTGGAAATCATGCAACGTGTTAGGCCCGATGTAGTCGTACCAGTTGTAGACATGCACGCTCGGTACGTCTGCCGCCATGGCGGCCGAGGAGAGACAAAAACAGGCCAGCAGGCCCGGGTTGATAGATCCACGGTGACGACGCATGATGCGGCACTCCTGGCCTGTCGCAGGCCGGTGATGAACTGGAGTGGTCAGGCTAACGGGCCGGTCACACCAGCCCCATTCCCATCATGGGTTACTCGAAAGGGGTAGTGCGTGGACGCGTTGTTGCAGGAATTGCCGGTGCATCAGGGTCTGGCGCGGGTATTTACCCAGCTCGGGCAGGACGGTTTCTGGCGCGCGCTGGTCGACACCCTGCGCCTGCTGGTGCCGCTGGACAATGCCCTCGTCGCCCTGATGCAGGCCGGCCAGCCGCCGCGTTTGCTGATCGACTTCGACAGCAAGGGCTACGTGGACGACCAGCAGGAGCTGGCCGGTTATACCGCCGGCATGTACCTGCTCGATCCGTTTTATCAAGCCGCCGTCAGCGGGATCAGCGACGGCCTGCACAGCCTGGCGTCCGTTGCGCCGGATCAGTTTCTGCACAGCGAGTATTACCAGAGCTACTTTCGTGCCGTGGTGGGCGAGGATGAATTGCAGTTTCTGATCAACGTCGAAGGCGCGGTACTCGGCTTGTCCCTGGGCCGCTCGACCGCGTTTGGCATGGCCGAGCAGGGCCGGCTGATGTGCGTTCGTGACTGGGTATTGGCGGCGATGCATCGCCACATGCAGTTGCTGCCGCCGCAAGGGCCGGTGGCTGAAGCGGTGGTGGGTGATCTGGCGACGTTGCTGGACCGTTTCGATGCCCGGCTGACCGCACGCGAGATCGACACGGCGCGCCTGATCCTGCAGGGCTTTTCCAGCAAGGCGATGGCCCGGCAGATGGGGATTTCGCCGGAGACCGTGAAGGTGCATCGGCGCAATCTCTATCACAAGCTCAACGTCACCGGGCATGGAGAGTTGTTTGCACTGGTGCTGCGGCCGACATCTTTTTGATCAACACAGAACTTGTGTGGGAGCGAGCCTGCTCGCGAAAGCGGTGTATCAGTCAACAAAATTGTTATCTGACACTGCGCTTTCGCGAGCAGGCTCGCTCCCACAGGTGAACTTACGCTGTGTCAGTGGCTGCGCTGGAAGACCAGGGCTTTCAGGCCGCTCTCTGGATCGATATCGGGAAACTCTGGCGGGTTGTCCAGCCGATGATCGAAGCGCAGGCTGGGCGCTTCCTGGGTCACGCCATCAATCAGAAAGTCGGAACCGAACGACGGATCGTTCATGCACGCCAGCACCGTGCCTTGCGCGGTGAGCAGTTCCGGCAAGCGGCGCAACACCCGTTGATAGTCCTTGGTCAGCAAAAAGCTGCCTTTCTGAAATGATGGCGGGTCGATGATCACCAGATCGTACGGGCCGCTGTTGATCACCTTGCCCCAGGATTTGAACAGGTCGTGACCGAGAAAGCTGACCTTGCTCAGGTCGTGGCCGTTCAAACGGTGATTGTCGCGTCCACGGCTCAGCGCGGCGCGGGACATATCCAGGTTGACCACATGGCTGGCGCCACCCTCGATTGCCGCTACGGAAAAACCGCAGGTGTAGGCGAACAGGTTCAACACCCGCTTGCCCGCCGCCTGTTCGCGCACCCAGTTACGGCCGTAGCGCATGTCGAGAAACAGCCCGGCGTTCTGCTTGCGCCCCAGGTCAACGCGGTACTGCAAGCCACCCTCGACAATGGTCATTTCTTCGATTTCCTCCCCGATCAGCCATTCGGCCGTGCTCTGCGGCAGATAACGGTGCTGGATCAGCAAAGTGTGCGCGCCGGACTGCTGCCACTCGGCCGAGACGGCGATGTGCAGCAGCGAATCCCGCAGATCTTGCAGCTGCTCAGGCGCCGGTTCCTTGAACAGCGACACCAGCACCACGCCCTGCAACCAGTCCACGGTCAGCTGCTCCAGCCCCGGCCAGCAGCGTCCGCGCCCGTGAAACAACCGACGGGTTTCGCTGGGTGCCGCCGCCAGTGCGGGCAGCAAATGAGCGTGGAGGGTCGCGAGGGCTTCAGGGGTCATGGATCAGGATCGGCCAGTCAAAGGGCCGGCATTTTAACCACAAATGAAGGTTTTCGACGGGCGCTGCGCTTCGAAAAACAACACCTTGGCGAAATCCTCTGTATCAAAAATGAATTTCTACAGGGCGCGCTGCTCATACCAGATAAGCAGCGGATTCAAAACCGCTTATCAAAAATGTAATTCGGGGGAGTGCTGTTCATGTGCCCTACACCTACGTCGAGCGCGCACCTTCCTGGCGGGTTGATTCTGATTGTCGAGGACGATCCGTTGATTCTGGAGTTTCTCTGCGAAATTCTTCAGGAGGAAGGGTTCAAGGTCGAACCGAAAACCAGCGCCGACGCCGCATCCTTGTATCTGGAAAAGCACGCAGCGGACGTCGCGCTGTTGCTGACCGACATCACCATGCCCGGCACGCTTAACGGCGCGGACCTGGCCAATCTGTTCGGCGACCGCTGGCCGGACAAGCCGGTGATGGTCATGTCCGGCTATGAAACGCCCGAGACTTCTGGGGTCAAGCACTCGGTGGCGTTCATCAAGAAGCCGTGGGCGATCGGTCAGTTGCTCGATTGTGTGGAAAGTGCGTTCAAATCCAAGGCCCCGCAGCTGCACTGACAAGTGCTACATTGCCGGGCCAGCCTGCCCGGCCAACTGTCAGAGGATTTGCTCTCTTGTCTGCACAAGCATCGGTTTTTGATCGCGCGTTCGGCGCGTTCCTGTTCGACATGGACGGCACCGTCCTCAACTCCATCGCCGCCGCCGAGCGCATCTGGTCAGCGTGGGCGGTGCGCCATGGCGTTGATGTCGAGACGTTCCTGCCGACCATCCATGGCGCGCGGGCGATCGACACCATCACTCGGCTGAATCTGCCGGGGCTGGATGCTGAGGAACAGGCGGCGTTCATCACCGCAGCGGAAATCAATGACGTTGAAGGCATTGTCGAGATCCCTGCGGCGGCAGCCTTTCTCAACGCGCTGCCGAAAAATCGTTGGGCGATGGTGACGTCGGCGCCTCGCGATCTGGCGTTGCGGCGCATGACGGCGGCGGGTATCCCCGATCCGGCGGTAATGATCACGGCGGAAGATGTAAAGGCTGGCAAGCCTGATCCTGCGGGGTATCTGCTGGCGGCGAAAAAGCTCGGTGTCGAGCCGGCAGACTGTCTAATTTTTGAAGACGCCACGGTTGGCATTCAGGCTGCGGAAGCGGCGGGCGCTGCACTGATGATCATCACCACCACGCACCAGCACCCGATCGAAACGGCGCATGCGACGTTGGCCAGTTACGATGCGATCGGCGTCAGGGTCGGCGCCGATGGTCTGCTTCGTCTGACGGAAATCTGATCTGTTCCGAAATGCCCCTCACCCTAGCCCTCTCCCGGAGGGAGAGGGGACTGACCGGGGGATATTCAGGTAATACGCCGACGTGAAAGGTCTTCTCTGAATCCATAATCGCTATGGTCTTTCAGGTCGACGGCAAGTTCAGCACAACTCGGTCGGTTCCCTCTCCCCCGGGAGAGGGCTAGGGTGAGGGGCTACGGTCTGCCAGAGACAGGGGATCGTCAATCAAACAACATCCCCGTCACCGGTCGGCAGCTCAACCATGCCGGCAATATCGCAACTACGCTGATCCATGCTTCTGAAATCGTCGCCAAAGTCGAGCGCGGTGGAACTCCTTGCTAACGAGGTAAACGCATGAAGATCGATCTGAGTGGAAAACTGGCCATTGTCAGCGGCAGTACCGGCGGCATCGGTCTGGGCATCAGCCAGTCGTTGGCCGAAGCCGGGGCGACGGTGGTGGTCATCGGTCGCGACACGGCCAAGGTCGAGCAGGCGCTGGCGAGCATTCGCCAAGCGGTGCCCAGCGCGCAGTTGCGTGGTCTGAGCGCCGATCTGGGCACGGCCGAGGGGGCGGAAAAGCTTTTCGCCGCCGAGCCGCGCGCGGACATTCTGGTCAACAACCTCGGCATCTTCAACGACGTCGATTTCTTCGAGACTCCCGACAGTGAGTGGAAGCGCTTCTATGAAGTCAACGTGATTTCCGGCGTGCGCCTGGCGCGGCATTACGTGCCGGCAATGGTCGAGCAGGGTTGGGGCCGGGTGATCTTTCTGTCATCGGAATCCGGCGTGGCGACTCCGGCGGACATGCTCAATTACGGCGTGACCAAAAGCGCCAACCTCGCGGTATCCCACGGCTTGGCCAAACGTCTGGCTGGCACCGGGGTCACGGTCAATGCGATCCTGCCGGGGCCAACTTTCACCGATGGCCTGCAGGACATGCTCAGAGACGCGGCCGCCGAATCCGGGCGCGACCTGCGCGACGAAGCCGACGCCTTTGTGCGCAAGGCCCGTCCGACCTCGATCATCCAGCGCGTGGCGGATGTTTCGGAAGTGGCGCATCTGGTCACGTACATTGCTTCACCGCTGTCCTCGGCCACCACGGGCGCAGCCTTGCGCGTTGATGGCGGTGTGGTCGACAGCCTGACTATCTGAAATTTCCGAAAGAGAGGTTTTATGCCAACAGCATCTGCAACCATCGACATCCCGGCCGCAGCCGATCAGGTCTGGCAATTGATCGGCGGCTTCAACACGCTGCCGGACTGGCTGCCATTGATTACCCACAGTGAACTGAGCGAAGGCGGGCGCGTGCGCACGCTGAAAACTGCTGACGGCGGCGTGGTCGTCGAACGTCTGCAGACCTTCGATAACGCCGCAAAAACCTACAGCTATTCGATTGAACAGGCACCGTTTCCGGCCAGCGATTATCTCGCGACGATCAAGGTTGAAGCTCAAGGGCAGGGCGCGCGGGTGACGTGGTCGGGGCGATTCAATGCGGTCGGCGTGAGCGATGAAGAAGTGGTGGCGTTGTTCAACGGCATCTACCAGGGCGGGCTCGAAGCCTTGCGGGCGAATTACCCAACCTGAGACGCAGATCGTTCCCACGCTCTGCGTGGGAATGCAGCCCGGGACGCTCTGCGTCCCATTTCGAAAGCCGGAACGCGGAGCGTCCCTTGAGGCATTCCCACGCGGAGCGTGGGAACGATCGGCGCGAGACGTCAGGCCTGACTGATCAAACTCTGCCGACAATCCAGCACCAGTTTCGCCCCACCCAGATCACTGCTGCCGACCGCAAGACTGAAGCCGTGCAAGCTCACAATCGCCGCGACAATCGACAGCCCCAGACCGAATCCACTCTGCGGCTGGCCACCCCCGGTGCGGTAAAACCGCTGGAACACCGCCTCACGCTCCGCCTCGGGAATCCCCGGGCCTGAATCGTGAACCTCGATCCGCGTCTGGCCATTGGCATTGACCCCACGCAACATCACCGTGCCGCCGGGCGGAGTGAATTTGATCGAGTTGCTCAGCAGGTTCGCCAACGCTTCGAACAGCAACGCGCGGTCGCCGTTGAGCGGCGGCAGCGTCTCCGGCATGTTCAACTGAAAGCGCAGATCGCCTTCCTCGGCCAGCGGCAGATAGAACTCGTGCAACTCTTCCAGCAAACGCACCGGATCGAGTTCAACGAAACCTGAGCGACGCTGGCGATCTTCCAGTTCGGAAATCCGCAACAAACCGCGAAACCGCGCCCTAAGAGTATCCGCCTCAGCCAGTACCAGATCCAGTTGCGCCGCTTCCTGTGAACCTTCGCCCGCCTGTTGCTGCATCCGATACAACTGCGCGCGCAGGCGAGTCAGCGGCGTGCGCAAATCGTGGGCGATGTTGTCGCAGACGCCTTTGACCTCGTTCATCAAGCGCTCGATGCGCTCAAGCATGGCGTTGACGATGGCGGCGAGCATGTCCAGTTCATCGCGGCGATTGGACAGCGGCAAGCGGTGCGTCAGGTCGCCGGCAACGATGGCCTGGGCGCTGTTCTGGATCGCGCGAATGCGCTGCAACGGTCGACGCCGCAGCAGATGCCAACCGGCGACCCCGGGAATAATCGTCAGCGACACGCCCCAGAACAACGCGTGCAAAATGATCCGCGTCACCGCAAACAGCGAGCCGTTGTCACGCAGCAGCACCAGCCAGCGACCGTCGCGAGTCTGGGTCGCCACGGCATCGCAGCTGTCGTTCGGCAGAGTCGGGTCATCGGAATCGGCGCACTCGGCGAGCATATGGATCTTGCCGTCGAGCGGCAGTCCTTCGGGAATTTGCTGAAGTGCGCCGCCCAGGTAAACGCCGTCCGCGCTGAACAGACCATAGGCGTCGATACCACGAATATCGAAGGTCATGCTGGCGGCGAGGGCGTCTTCGAGTTGCTCGCCGCGAAAGTGCGAAAACAGATGCTGACGTTGCATCAACGAATGTTTGGCCAGTTTGTCGAGGTAGCCGGATACCTCGTAGTACATGACCCCCATGAGGATCGCGCTCCACGCCACGAACAGCGTGCTGTACAGCGCCAGCAAGCGGCTGCTGGAAGAGCGCCAGCCGTCAGACGGGTTCGGCAATGACATAGCCGGAGCCCCGTACCGTGCGGATCAGCGGAACGTTGCCAGCTGCGTCGATCTTCTTGCGCAGACGGCCGATGTGCACGTCGATCAGGTTGGTGCCCGGGTCGAAGTGATAACCCCAGACCTCTTCGAAAATCATCATCCGCGAGAGAATCTGGCCGCTGTTGCGCATCAGAAACTCGAGCAGTTTGTATTCGGTGGGCAGCAGCGTCAGCACTTGCTCGGCGCGGCGGGCTTCATGGCTGATCAGGTCGAGTTCGAGGTCGGCAACTTTTAGTGTGGTGGCCTGGGTGGCGACGCTATTTTGCCGGCGCAGCAACACTTCCACCCGCGCAGCCATTTCATCGGTGGCGAACGGTTTGGTCAGGTAGTCATCGCCACCGGCGCGCAAACCGCGCACGCGCTCATCGACATCGGAGAGGGCGCTGATCATCAGAATCGGCGTCGCCACGCCCATGGTGCGCAGGGTGGTGACGATGGCCAGACCATCCAGCTCGGGCAACATGCGGTCGAGGGTGATCAGGTCGTAGTTGCCGCTGACGGCGCGGTCGAGGCCTTCGCGGCCATTGTCGACCCAGTCGACATCCAGCCCGTGGCTGCTCAGTTCGGCAACGATTTCCCGAGCGGTCACGGCGTCGTCTTCGATGGTCAAGATACGAGTCATAGGCAGGCCTGCTGATCGGTTCAAACGGAATGGCAGCATTTTGCCAAGAATTTACCGTGACGCTTTAAATTAACTTTCATCTTCGTCGCGACGGTGAATCGGAACTGATCGGATTTGCCAGTCAGTCATCAATGCAGAAAACCCGCAGGCTCTGACCATTTATTGCAAATTGCACGGATCAGCGAAGTTCAAACTTTCTAACCTGTTGAAAATAAACAGTTTATCTGGTTTCTATAACTGGCACGGTCACTGCAATTCCTCACCTGACGAGTTGTAACACCATTTTTCATGCCTGGAGCAGTACAACAATGAATAGATCCCCTGATGGCTATTATCCTGCCGTGGAAGAGTCGAGCAGCGTCTCAGGCGTGTCCTGGGGCGCGATCTTCGCCGGTGCTGCGGCGGCCGCTGCGCTGTCGATGATTCTCGTGCTGCTCGGTTTCGGTCTGGGCTTTTCGGCTGTTTCACCGTGGGCCGGAGAGGGCGTCAGCGCCAAGGGCCTGGGCATTTCGACGATTGTCTGGCTGGCTGTGACGCAGATCATTGCTTCCGGCATGGGCGGCTACATTGCCGGTCGTCTGCGGGTGAAATGGGCCAACATGCACGGTGACGAAGTCTACTTCCGCGACACCGCCCACGGCTTCCTCGCCTGGTGCGTCGCCACGCTGGTCACCGCTGTGCTGGTGGTCGGTTCGGTCAGCAGCGTCGTCAGCGGCGGTGTGCAGGCTGGGGCTAACGTCGTCGGCGGTGCTGCCGGTGCCATGAGCCAGGCCGCCGGTTCTGCCGCAGCCAATACTGACAGCGATCAGTACGGCTACTTCGTCGACAGCCTGTTCCGTGACGACCGTCCGGCTGCCGTCAGCGATGACGCCGCACGCGGCACCGTGACCCGCATCTTCGCCCAGAGCCTGGCCAACGGTCAGCTCAGCGCCGAAGACCGCACCTACCTCGCACAACTGGTGTCGCAACGTACCAACCTGAGCCAGGCCGATGCTGAACGTCGCGTTGACGAGATCTACGCCAACACCCAGAAAGCCATCGCTGACGCGAAACTGAAAGCCCAGCAAGCTGCCGACACCGCCGCGAAAGTCGCTGCCTACACCTCGCTGTGGATGTTCGTCGCGCTGCTGGCCGGTGCGTTCTTCGCCAGCCTGGCAGCCACCTTCGGCGGTCGTCGTCGCGATGCGGTCGAGTACGTTGAAGTCGACACCTACACCACTACCACTCCGGTCCGTTAAAAAGGAGAGTCACCATGCGCTCATTACTGCTGTTCTTCCTCGGCGTACCGATCCCGATCATCATCCTGATCGCCCTGTTCGTGCACTGATCCCTCTGAGGCAGGATGCCTCTGCCGCTTTCATCTTCGGGTGAAAGCGGCTTTTTGCTTTCTGCGGGGCCAGTTCGTCTTCTCCAACTAACCGTTTCCATCCCGCCGTTTTCACTGGCCTGGATCAATATTTCCCCTGGCGATATCGCCTACCGTAAATGATCCAGGCCTTTGCTGAGGTATGAGCTACAGTGCTTGTCGCGCACCTTGTTGCGCTGACGAAGTATCCGCGTCGACGTTGAAAACACAGCAATAAAAGCGTCGACGAGGCGTAGTGCAGCAAGGAGCTGTCACAACCTCAACTGAATCTTCACGGACGAACACCGTAAATGAACTGCCTAGAAAGAACCTTCGATATCCAGCCCTTGGTGCAGGCGGACATGACCGTGCACATCAACGGCCAAGCGGTCAGCGCCGCCATCGGCGAAACCGTTCTCAGCGTCATCCAGTCCCTCGGCGTGCGCCAGATCGCACGTAATGATCATGATCAGATCAGTGGCGCCTATTGCGGCATGGGCGTGTGCCAGTGCTGTCTGGTGAAAATCAACGGTCGCCACAAGCGCCGCGCCTGCCAGACCGTGGTGCGCGACGGCATGCAGATCGAAACCCAGGTCAACCGCGTCGTCGCGCAGGAGGTCGTATGAGCCTGCAACCGTTGATCGTCGGCGGCGGGCCGGCGGGGATGGCGGCGGCCATCGAACTGGCGTGCCACGGCGTGCGCTGCACCTTGCTCGAAGAGGCTTCGCGCCTCGGCGGCGTAGTCTATCGCGGGCCGCTGCGTGATGGTGTGCAACTGGATTATCTCGGGCCGCGTTATTCCGAAGCACTGGACAAACTGCACGGTGAATTTCAGCAGCAGTCAGGGCTGATCGACGTGCGCCTCAACCATCGCGTGGTCGGCGCTGAAGGCACTCGCGCTCTGGTGGTGCTCGATGGCGATGAACAGCTGCACGAGATCGCTTATCCGCAACTGCTGCTGGCCGCCGGTTGCCATGAACGCAGCGTACCGTTTCCCGGCTGGACGTTGCCGGGAGTGATCCTGCTCGGCGGCCTGCAGTTGCAGATCAAGAGCGGCGTGGTCAAGCCGCAAGGGCCGGTGATCATCGCCGGCACCGGGCCGTTGCTGCCCTTGGTCGCGACTCAGTTGCATGCGTCTGGCGTGCGCGTCGCCGGCGTCTATGAGGCTTGCGCATTCGGCAAGATCGCCCGCGAGAGTCTGGCGCTGCTGAACAAGCCGCAGCTGTTCCTCGATGGCTTGAGCATGCTCGCTTACCTCAAGTTGCACGGCATCCCGATGAACTACGGTTGGGGGGTGGTCGAAGCCCACGGCGACGGCGAATTGAAAAGCGTCAGCGTCGCACCGTATTCGTCGACGTGGGAGGCGGATCTGTCGCGGGTCGAGCGTTTCGAAGCGCAGACGCTGGCGGTCGGTTACGGTTTTATTCCGCGCACGCAATTGAGCCAGCAGATGGGCCTTGATCACGGCTTCAGCGACGATGGCTACTTGCGTGCCAACGCCAATGTCTGGCAGCAAAGCAGCGTGGCGCATGTGCATCTGGCCGGCGACATGGGCGGGATCCGCGGCGGCGAAGCGGCGATGCTCGCCGGCAAGATCGCCGCCACTTCGATCCTGCTGCAACGCGGCGTGCTCGACGCCGAGCTGGCCCGGGTGCGCCGCGACCGTTACGCGAGCAAGCTCAGAGCGATCGTGCGCTTTCGCGCGGCGGTGGATCGCTACACCGAGCGCGGCGTCGGTCAGATCGCTTTGCCCACAGCCGACACGGTGATCTGCCGCTGCGAGCACGCGACCCGCGCCGACATCGATCGGGCCCTGGAGCAGGGTGTGCAAGACATCGCCAGCCTGAAAATGCGCACCCGCGTGAGCATGGGCGATTGTCAGGGGCGGATGTGCGTCGGCTATTGCAGCGATCGACTGCGCCAGGCCACCGGACGTCAGGATGTCGGCTGGCTGCGCCCGCGCTTCCCGATTGATCCGGTGCCTTTTTCCGCGTTCCAGTCTCTCGGCACGGAGGGCGCTTGCCATGAGTAAGTTCTACGACGTGGTCATTGCCGGTGGCGGCGTGATCGGCGCCTCCTGCGCCTACCAATTGTCCAAACGCACAGATCTCAAGGTGGCACTGATCGACGCCAAGCGCCCCGGCAACGCGACCCGTGCTTCGGCGGGTGGTTTATGGGCGATCGGCGAGTCGGTCGGCCTCGGCTGCGGGGTGATTTTCTTTCGCATGATGTCGGCCAACCGCAAGCGCGAAACCCAGGGCGCCGCAGTCGCGGTGGACGCCAGTACGCCGCATATTTTGCCAGCATCGTTTTTCGATTTTGCCTTGCAGTCCAATGCGCTGTACCCGGCGCTGCACCGCGAGTTGAAAGACAATCACGGCATGGATTGCAAGTTCGAAAAGACCGGGCTGAAGTTCGTGATCTATGACGACGAGGACCGGCTCTATGCCGAGCACATCGTCGGCTGCATTCCGCATCTGGCCGATCAAGTGCGCTGGCTCGATCAGGCGGCGTTGCGCGCGGCTGAACCGAGTGTCAGCCATGACGCGCGCGGGGCGCTGGAGTTTCTCTGCGATCATCAGGTCAGCCCGTTCCGCCTCGCGGATGCCTACATGGAAGGCGCGCGGCAGAACGGCGTCGACATCTTCGTCAACACCAACGTCACCGGCGTGTTGCATCACGGCACTCGTGTGACCGGCGTGCAGACGGCGGAGGCGGGGGTGTTCCACTGCAAGACGCTGATCAACGCCGCCGGTGCCTGGGCGGCGGATTTGAGCGAGTGGGCGACGGGTATCCGCATTCCGGTGAAACCGGTGAAAGGGCAGATCCTGCTGACCGAGCGCATGCCGAAAATCCTCAACGGCTGCCTCACCACCAGTGATTGCTACGTGGCGCAAAAGGACAACGGCGAAATCCTTATCGGCAGCACCACCGAGGACAAAGGCTTCGACGTCACCACCACCTACCCGGAAATCGCCGGGCTGGTGCAGGGCGCGGTGCGCTGTCTGCCGGAACTGGCGGACGTCAATCTGAAGCGCACCTGGGCGGGGCTGCGTCCGGGCTCACCGGATGAATTGCCGATCCTAGGGCCGATGCGTGGGGTCGAGGGTTATCTGAATGCTTGCGGGCACTTCCGCACCGGCATTCTGACGTCGGCGATTACCGGTGTGCTGCTGGATAAACTGGTGAATGACGAACCGCTGCCGCTGGATATCACACCGTTTCTGGCGGATCGGTTTGCGGTTGCAGCCGTCGAGCCAGTGCCCGCGCTGGAACGGGCCTGACCCAATCCCCTGTGGGAGCGAGCCTGCTCGCGAATGCAATCTGTCAGTGAAGTATTGGGTGACTGACACGACGCTTTCGCGAGCAGGCTCGCTTGTATGGTTAGACTTGAAGGGGTGGTGGGACGAACAGTTCGCATCTGACTGCTGTAACAGTACAGACCGTGGGAGACCTCGCCCCACCCCTTCCACCAAAAGCGCCGATAGAGAATGCTTCGTTCAAGCGACGATAGAAACAAGCCTGCGCCTCTGGGTGAAACCCCTACAAGTCGTAAAACCTTAGCGTGGAGAAGTGCCAGTGGCAATGCGTGTGTCGAAGTCAATCGTGGGTGTGGACGTCGCCAAAGCTGAACTCGTTATTTATTTAGCAGATCCAGATCTGCTTACTTCGATAACCAATGAAAAGCCAGCCATAAAGCGCTGGCTTAAAACGTTGCCGGGGCCCACCGCCATAGCTGTTGAAGCGACCAATATTTATCATGTCGACTTGGTTGAGTTGGCTCACGAGTCAGGTCATGACGTTTACATCATCGACGGTTTTCAACTGAGTAATTATCGTAAAGGTGTCGGTGGTCGTAGTAAAACGGACGCATCTGACGCCCGCCTTCTCGCCCGTTTTCTAAAAAACGAAGGCGAAGATTTACGCCCCTGGACCCCACCTCCGGCAGTCTACGGCAAGCTGCAAAGTCTTCTACGACGTAGAGCTTCGCTGATACAGGCCAAGACCAGTCTGACCCAGAGCTGGGCAAATGACGCCAGCTTGAAAGCCGTGTTCACAACTTTCGTAAAGTCCATAGACAGGCTGGATTTGCTAGTTCAGAAAAAGCTCAAGGAAATCTTGCGTGAAGCCGGTTTGCTGGAAGAAGTTGCCAGATGCCAAGCCATCGAGGGTATCGGTTTTCTAACTGCAACTGCTTTGGTCATGGCATACAACCGCGGCGACTTTACCAGCGGTGACTCTTATATAGCGTTTTTAGGCATGGACCTGAGAGTGAGTGACTCGGGCCAAAAAAATGGCCGTAGATATTTAACCAAGCGTGGATGCTCGGAGGTGCGGCGGTTACTGCATAACGCTGCCCTGTCAGCTTGCCGATCAAATGCCTGGAAGGCGTTCTACAGCCACCATCTCAACTGCGGAAAAGCGACTACACAGGTGCTCGTGATGCTCAGCCGCAAACTCGCCCGTATAGCATTCGCCCTGATGAAAAACCAGAGCGAATATCAATCGAAAGGGGCAGTTATCGCTTGAGGACAACCATAGAATCTCCCACAGTTGGATCTGCGCAAGGCACGATCAGGACCTGCGCGCTTCTTCTTCGAGCTGATCCGATTCAAACAATTTGGCCAGTTCCGCCCGGGCTTCCTGGGCGGTCTGCAGGACTTTGGCGGCGTCGTCGTAGACGGCGTGTTGCGCCTCCAGCACCTGTTCGTCGTGATGCTTGAAACGCTTGATCCGCGCATCGGCCTGGGCTTGGGTCAGACCGAGGCCGACCAGCGTGCGCCGGCTCATTTCCAGGCTCGAATAATAGGTCTCACGAATCGCTTCCGCGCCGACATCCACCAGGCGATGCACGTGCTGACGGTTACGCGCGCGGGCGATGATTTTCATGTGCGGATAGAGCTTGTGCACCACTTCGGCAGTCTTGATGTTGGTCTCCGGATCGTCCGTGGCAATGACGAAATACTCCGCCTCGCCAACCTTCGCCGCGTGAAGGATTTCCGGGCGCATCGGGTCGCCATAGAACACCGGCACACCGCCGAAGCTGCGTGACAGTTCGATGGTTTCCACCGAGGTGTCCAGCGCAACGAACTTGATGTTCTGCGCGCGCAGGATCCGCGCCACGATCTGGCCCATCCGGCCCATGCCGGCAATCACCACGCGTGGCGCCTCGGTATCGATTTCGCGGAATTTCTCCGGCACTTCCACCGGCTGCACTTTCGGGCTGACCAGACGCGCGCAGATCAACAGCAGCAACGGCGTCAACGCCATCGACAGAGTGATGGTCAGCACCAGCAGGTCGTACAGACGCGGCTCGAACAGGCCCTGATCGCGACCGATCTTGAACACCACAAACGCGAACTCACCGCCGGCAGCGAGGACGATGCCGAGGCGAATTGCGCTGATCTTGTTCAATCCTCCTGCCAGGCGCCCAACCACGAACAGCAGCGGCAACTTCAGACCGATCAGTAGCAGGGTCAGGCCCAATACGGTGATCGGCGCGCTCAACAGCAGGCTGAGATTGGCGCCCATGCCGACGCTGATGAAAAACAGCCCGAGCAGCAGGCCCTTGAACGGTTCGATCTGCGCTTCCAGCTCATGCCGGTATTCCGAGTCCGCCAGCAGCAGACCGGCGAGAAACGCGCCCAACGCCATCGACACGCCGACCAGATCCATCAGCCACGCCGTGCCGATCACCACCAGCAACGCCGTGGCAGTGGACACTTCCGGCAGCCCGGTTTTCGCCACCACGCGGAACACCGGACGCAGCAGATACCGCCCGCCGATCACCACCACGGCAATGCCGCCGAGCACCTGCAAGCTGTGACGAATATCGTCGGCGGTGCTGGTGTGATGGTCGACGCCGGCGAGCATCGGCACCAGGGCGATCAATGGAATCGCGGCGATGTCTTGGAACAGCAGAATCGCAAACGCGAGACGCCCGTGGGGGCTGGTCAGTTCCTTGCGTTCGGCGAGGCTTTGCAGGCCGAACGCCGTGGAGGAGAGCGCCAGACCGAGGCCAAGCACGATGGCGCTGTTCAGCGGCTGGCCGAACACTGACAGCGCCAGCACGCCGATCACCGATGCAGTCAACAGCACCTGCGCCAGACCGACGCCGAACACGGATTTACGCATCACCCACAAGCGGCGCGGCGACAGCTCCAGGCCGATGATGAACAGCAGCAACACCACGCCCAGCTCGGAGATATGCGCAACGCTTTGCGGATTGCCGATCAGGCCGAGCACCGACGGGCCGATGATCACCCCGGCAAACAGATAACCGAGCACCGCGCCCAGTTGCAGACGTTTGGCCAAAGGCACGGTGAGCACGGCCGCGAACAGAAACACGACAGCGGCTTGCAACAGATTGCCTTCATGGGGCATTGGAACGACTCCTGACTACGGGTACGGCGAGGGTGACAAGGATAAGGGTTACGCGGTCTCCAGACCATTCGAGATCCAATGTGGGAGCGAGCCTGCTCGCGAATGCGCTGGGTCCGCCACCTATCCACTGACTGATGCCCCGCATTCGCGAGCAGGCTCGCTCCCACAACGGCAGCTTTCATCAGGTCTGTAATAATTTGCATCAACTGGTTACATTTATAACCCCTGCGCATCAATTTCCGGAAACGCCATGGCCATCAACTTTGACCTCAACGACCTGCAAGCCTTTCGCGCGGTGGTCGAGCAGGGCAGTTTTCGCAAGGCTGCCGACACCGTGCGCCTGTCGCAACCGGCGCTCAGCCGGCGCATCGAAAAGCTCGAAGACGCCCTCGGCGTGAAACTGTTCGAGCGCACCACGCGCAAGGTCAGCCTGACCCAGGCCGGGCGCGGCTTCATGCCCAGCGTCGAGCGCTTGCTGGATGATCTCGACATTGCCTTGCTCGGCATCAGCGAAGTCGCCTCGACGCGTCTGGGCCATGTCACCGTCGCCTGCGTGCCGTCGGCGGCGTACTACTTCATGCCCCGCGTGGTCGCGCGCTATCACCAGCAGTTTCCACGGATCAAGGTCAAAGTCCTCGATTCCAGCGCCCACGATGTGTTGAGTGCGGTGGTCAATGGCGAGGCGGATTTCGGTTTGAGTTTCCTCGGCACGCAGGATGCCAAAGTCGAGTTCGAACCGCTTGTGCAGGAGTGCTACGTTGTCGCCTGTCGTCGCGATCATCCACTGGCCGGGCGCAGCAGCGTCAGTTGGGACGAGTTCTATCAGCAGGATTACATTGCGCTGGACAAGACTTCGGGCAATCGCTTTCTGCTCGATCAGGCCTTGGGCGGGGTCGTGCCGCAGCGTCAGAGCATCTGCGAGACGCGGCATGTGACGACGATGATCGGCTTGGTGGAGGCGGGGCTGGGCGTGGCGGCGGTGCCGTTGATGGCGATGCCCGGGCCGGATCATCCGATCCTGACGCGGGTGCCGCTGATTGAGCCGCAGGTGATGCGCAGTGTCGGCATCATCAAGCGCCGGGATCGCACGTTGACCCCGGCGGCTTTGGAACTGGAGCGGCTGGTCGTGGAAATGCGCGTCCAGCCGCCAATGATCAACGCTTGACCGAATCCAGTCCGGTGGCCTGCACGTCAGCCTGAGCGGCCGGTGCAGCGAGGTAGGCGAGCAGGGCCTTGGCTTCTTGCGGGTGCTCGGCCTTGACCGGAATGCCAGCGGCAAAACGCGTCACCGACTGTACCGATTCCGGAATCTTCGCGACGAAGCTCACGCCCGGCACCGGCAGCAATTCGCTGACCTGCTGGAAGCCCAACTGATAGTCGCCAGTGGCGACCACCGAGCCGACCGGGATCCTGGCGATCATCTTGGCTTTCGGTTTCAACTGATCTTCGATGCCGAGTTTCTTGAACAGCTGCTGCTCGATGTACACGCCGCTGGCGCTGTCGGAGTAGGCCACCGACTGCGCATCAAGCAGGGTTTTCTTCAGGCCGTCGACGCTGCTGATGTCCGGTTTCGCCGCGCCTTCACGCACCACCATGCCGATCCGCGAATCCGCCAGTTCAACGCGGGAGGCCGGGTCGACCTTGCCTTGTTTGATCAGCTCATCAAGAGCGTAACCGACCATGATCACCACGTCGGCGTGCTCGCCGCGCGCCAGACGATTGGGAATCGCTTCCGGCGCCTTGCCCATCGACGGGCCGAGGCTGGTGGTCAGGGTGTTACCGGTGGCGGCAGCGAATTTCGGCCCGAGGATCTTGTAGGCGGCAGTGAAACCACCGGAGGTCATCACGCTGAGTTCTTCGGCCTGGGCCGCGACGTTGAAGGCGAGACCGGCGAGCAGGGCGGTGACAGTAAAAAGTTTTTTCATGGCGAGTTTTTCCTCAGGCCGCGACAGGTTGCAGACGACCACCGGCACGGCGGTACAGATAAAGCGTGGCGCACAGCGCGCACAGGGCACCGATGCTCATCCAGTAACCTGGCGCGGCTTTGTCGCCGGTGTACTGGATCAGGAAAGTCGACATCGCCGGGGTGAAACCGCCAAAGATCGCCGTGGCCAGGCTGTAAGCCAGGGAGAAACCGGCGACGCGCACTTCAACCGGCATGATTTCGGTCAGCGCCGGAATCATCGCGCCGTTGTACAAGCCGTAAATGAAGGACAACCACAGCAGCGACAGCAGCATGTTGGTGAAACTCGGCGCCTGCACCAGGAACGACAGCGCCGGATAAGTCGTGGCCAGTGCCAGCAGGGCCATGCCGATCAGCACCGGACGACGACCGATGCGGTCGGACAACGCGCCGCCGATCGGCAGCCAGAAGAAGTTCGACACACCCACCAGCAGCGTCACCAGCAGCGCGTCGGAAGTGCTCAGGTGCAGCACGGTTTTGCCGAAAGTCGGCGCGTACACGGTGATCAGGTAGAACGCGGTAGTGGTCAACGCGACCATCAACATCCCGCCGAGCACCACGCCCCAGTTCTGGCCGAGGGTGCGGAACACCTCGCGCATGCTTGGACGGTGTTTGCGTGCGGCGAACTCTTCGGTTTCCGCCAGGTTACGGCGCAGGAAAAAGATGAACGGGACGATCATGCAGCCGACGAAAAACGGAATGCGCCAGCCCCAGGCGGCCACGGCTTGCGGCTCCATCCACTGGTTCAGACCGTAGCCCAGCGCGGCAGCAACGATGATCGCCACTTGCTGACTGGCCGACTGCCAAGCGGTGAAAAAGCCTTTGCGGCCCGGCGTAGCGATCTCGGACAGGTACACCGAAACACCACCGAGTTCCGCGCCGGCCGAGAAGCCTTGCAGCAGTCGCCCGATCAGCACCAGTGCCGGGGCGAACAGGCCAATGGTTTCGTATCCGGGCACCAGCACAATCAATATCGTGCCGCTGGCCATGATCGACAGGGTGACGATCAGACCTTTGCGCCGGCCGACATCATCGATGTACGCGCCGAGCACGATGGCGCCGAGCGGACGCATCAGGAAGCCTGCGCCAAACACCGCAAAAGTCATCATCAGGGAGGCGAACTCACTGCTCGCCGGGAAGAACACCGCCGCGATCTGCGTGGCGTAGAAGCCGAACAGAAAGAAGTCGAACTGTTCGAGGAAGTTGCCCGAGGTCACCCGGAAGATGGCACCGGCCCGCGAGCCGTTGGTAGGAATTGAGGCTGTCATTGAAAAGTACTCCACCGCTTTTATGACGTGCGCTACGGAGAAGCGGCGCACGGTTTTTATTGAGGTGGATGGTGGCGCAGATGTAACAATCTGTTAATTGCATTGTTGGCATGGATTGATGCGTGGGGCGGATCAATGCTTCCGGTGCTTGGCGCGCATTTGTGGGAGCGAGCCTGCTCGCGAAGGCTTTCCGTCAGATGGCAACGATGGCGGATGTGCCGGCGTATTCGCGAGCAGGCTCGCTCCCACAGGGGATCGGTGGTGATCAGAGAATCAGCGTCCGCCAAGTCTTGTGGAAGTGGAGCTCAGGTCAAAAACTGTGATGTAGCACCAGCCCTGTGGGAGCTGCGGTGCGTCGATTCGAGTTGTCAGCGATGGCGCTCTGATGGACAAGGCCCTCTAACGGCCACCTCCGGCAAAAAACAAGGAATGTTTCCCGCGCCGCGCAGTCGGAGTTCAGGTACTACCTATCCGAAAGAGGTTCACCGATGAACAGCAAAACCCTAATCGCCAGCCTGGCCCTTGTTGCGGGCATTGCCGGAATCACACCCATTGTTCAAGCGGCGCAAACCTCCAGCGAACCCGCCGTGCAATCGCCGACCAGCGATCGCCAGCTGAAGGTCGACGACCGCGCGCCGGAAATGTACCAGCGCAAAGACAAGGCGCTGAAGAACTGGAAAGCCAAAGGTCTGAAAGCACCGATCGAGCAGGCGCAGTGGGTGCAGATCAATGACCAGTACGTGATGGTGATGATCACCAATGGCACGATTGTCGAGATGCAGCCGGTCGAGCGATAGGCCCGGTTTTACAATTGGCCACGGATGGCTGATTGCATTCAAACGCCGTTCCGGTAAAACAGCGGACGTCTGGATGAGGAATAAGGGATTGGACAAGAAACCGCTCTACCGCAAAGTGAACACTCGAACGTGGGGTGTTCGTCGCCATGAATCAGTTGCGCATTATCGCGATCAGCGCAACAGCAAAGCTGCAAGCCGTGACGAAGGCATGCGAAGTTCGATGCACGCAGGCAAACAATACGGTCGAGATTACACGCCGTTGTTTCGCTTCCTGCTGTCTCGGGTGGGCGGTTCTTGGGATGCCATTTTCAGCGAAGCTGTGGCGCGACTGGATCAATCAGCGCCGGTGTTCTGGATGGTTGCCATCCATGAGAAGGATCGCGAAGAAGTCGTGCGACTGGGTGAGTCCAGTTATTTCAACGGGCTGTACGTCGACGAGCAAAATCTCCTGCAAATGGTCAATCCGGAACTGAAGGCGCAGGACATGACGCCGAGCTGCGAGTGCTGTACGCACACGTTCAACGGTGTCGTATTCGGCCAGACCGCGGGCTTTGGCCCGCGCACATTGTCACTTGTCGACGCAGAAGAGCCGCCAGCGTGAATCAAAGCAGCTCCCCCTTGTCCCACAAATGCACCAACTCCCCCGGCGCCCGATCCTCCGGCACCTTCAACACCATTTCCCCGGACTGATAGCGCACTTCAATCTGGTAGAAGCGCTGATCCCCACGGCCCGATTCACTGCTATCGAGTGGCAGGCAACCCTCAAGCACCGAGCAGATCCTGGAACGCTGATTGATGTCGCACTGGGCAAATTCGATTTCCCGTGGGCGGCTCAGGCTGTGAATCGCTGCAACGCCACCCTGGCGAGATACGCGTAAAACGGAATCTTTATCCAGCTCGGGTAGCGTTTTCATACGGTCTCCTCGGATTATTCAATACCGACCTGTGCCCAGGCTTGCTGCACTGCGTCGGCTGCTTCGGCGCCGAAGCGCTGGGCGGCGTGGTCGATCGTCAGTTTTGCGAACGCGTCGAACGTTGCGTCCTGGCTCAAACGGTCGTCGCACAGTGTGTCGTACCAGGTGCGTCCGGCTTTTTCCCAGGCGAAGCCGCCAAATGCTCGGGCTGCCAGGTAAAACGCGCGGTTGGGAATGCCGGAGTTGATGTGTACGCCGCCATTGTCTTCGCTGGTGATGACGAACTTGCGCATGTGATCCGGTTGCGGATCCTTGCCCAGCATCGGGTCGTCGTATGCCGTGCCGGGGTGCGACATCGAGCGCAGGCCCTTGCCTTGAATCTGTGGCATCAGCAGGTCGGCGCCGATCAACCAGTCTGCCTGCTCGGCGGTTTGGCCAAGGGTGTATTGCTTGGTCAACACGCCGAATACATCCGAGAGCGACTCGTTCAGCGCGCCGGACTGGTTGGCATAAATCAGCCCGGCTTCGCTTTCGGTGACGCCGTGGGCCAGTTCATGGCCGATGACGTCGAGCGAGCGGGTGAAGCGCTGGAAGATTTCGCCATCGCCGTCACCGAAAACCATCTGCGCGCCGTTCCAGAATGCGTTCTCGTAGCCCTGGCCATAATGCACGCTGCCGATCAGCGCGAATCCCTGATTATCGATCGAGTCGCGACCGAGCACCTTCCAGAAGAAATCATAGCTGGCGCCCAGCGCATCGTAAGCCTCGTCGACCGCCGGATCCCCCGATGCCGGCTGGCCCTCGAGGCGCACCGGCATGCCCGGCAAGAGCATTTTGTTCTGCGCATCATGCACGCTGCGCCGGGCCAGGCCAGGCTTGCTCGCCTCCGGCAGAATCGCCCGCGCTGGCGGCTGCGAAGGGCGGCCGGGATTGGGCAGCAGGCTGCGCACGTGGTTGAGCGTCTGCATCGCGGCGTTGCGCTGCGGCTCGGAACCGTGAGCAATGATGCGGTTGAGAATGTAGGGCGGGATGAAACTGCGCAGCAATCGAGAGTCGGTCATCTAAGCATCCTTGTCGTCATACGATGTCGATACACATGTGAGCGGCAAGGCGTGTTTTCGGTTCCATGGATTGCCATCGACGCCGGATTCTGCGAAAAACGCCGCCTGCGAACATCTCAAGAGCCAACGACATGACAGACGAATTGCAAATCATCGACCTGCAACCGGGCGACAGCAAAGCCGCGGTGAAAGGTGCGCTGATCACCACCCAATACACCGGCTGGCTGGAAGACGGCACTGAATTCGACTCGTCCTGGAGCCGGGGCAAACCGTTTCAGTGCGTGATTGGCACTGGCCGCGTGATCAAAGGCTGGGATCAGGGCCTGATGGGCATGCAGGTCGGCGGCAAACGCAAATTGCTGGTACCGGCGCATCTGGGGTACGGCGAGCGGACCATGGGCAAGATCCCGCCGAATTCGAATCTGGTGTTTGAGATTGAGTTGCTGGAGGTTTTGACGCGGGAGGATTGAGGTCTGACGTGCGTCTGGATGAAGTAACCCTCATCCAGACGCTTGCAACTTCGGATGCTCAGGTGAACATCTCTATATCGTCAATGGTGTCCTCAATGACGCCCTGCAACGAGGGCATCCGACGCCTTACGTTTTCGAGCGCCGGCAAAACGGTTTCGGTATTCAGTCTTCCATGTCGACGAGCGATATGGCCCAGGGCGGTGATGGCAGAGGCAGCGATCGCTTCGGTTTCGCTGGAGAGATATTGGAGGCAGAAAGACTGGGCCCACATTGGGTCTTCCTCGCTCATACCGATGGATACTAATCCTGCTGCCATATTTTCGGCGACACCACTTGCAATAAGTCTCATCGCCACGTCGCGGGAAATAGATGAATCTTGATAGATGAGGCTCATCGTCGACGCTAGCCCCTGACGCCGATGAATAAGTCCAGCTCCTTCGGCAATTGCTCTCCAAGTATTTCGCTGATTCGTTGAGTTTGGTCCGCAGTCAGCAGCCATTCTCCGTCGGGACTTAGACTGAGTTCTGGCCAGCCCATTACGGCCAATATCGGACGCTCAGATTTCGAGTGGACCGACAGCTCGAATTTCAGCGTATCGTCCTCGCTTTCGTCTGGTAAAAAACCACTAATCCATAAATACATATTTTTATTCCTCTTCACTTTGGAGTCCATCGCTCGGGATCGGCAGGATCGATTTGCTCGCCCGTTTCGTGATTAAACTCACCTAGATGTTTGCCTTGCTTGTTATAGAGTTCTATAGCCCCTGTTTTGCTATCCCATTCATAGATTCGACCTTTCTTGTCTTTCCATCTGCTGCGCTTGCCGCCACCACCTTGAACACTGCTTTTGGATTTGACGGGATAGGTATCCGGGAATGCTGGGAGAGTTACAGGAGGCCGGTGATATTTGATGTCACCGCCAAGAGTAGGTCTTGAAAGCACAACATATAGAGGCTGTACTCCGGAGTCCGCCGGAAAGACCAGAATAAAGTCCTGGTATTCAGGCGGGTAAACCGGATTGACGATGATTTTGTCCGCCTGCTCGGTCGGCGGGTATATCCAGATGTGTGGAACCTGCGGCGCACCCTCCAACGGCGGAATTGCCGATCCGCGTGATGAGTCTACAGAGGGAGTCCAGAGTAAGGTCGACCCATTCCCAAAATCTGCGACGTGCGAGGCGCCTTGCTTGACGAACTGAACGACTGGAATCATTTCCCAGTCGCTGCGCGTTTGAGTGTTGTATCCGTATCCTTTCAACGTCCCATCGGGCTGCTGTTCCACATGCAATCGAACCCGAGTCCGAGCTGTCTCGAGCGACTGTAGTTGCTCTTCTGTGTAGAGAGCACTATCGGCGAGACTCGATGGCCACAGCAGCGCAACCAACCCGAGCAACCCGCCTGCGACGACACCGCCGGTGGCCAGGCTTGTGGTACTTGCGGCGGCAGTGCTGGTGCTCAGACTGCCAGAGCTGCCGAGAGCAAAAGCTCCGATCGACGCTTGCAAACTGGTCGCGCCAATTGTCTTGAGTGCGATATTCCCGGCCGAGTCGCGTTCATGCCCCGCTAGCAAGGACAGCGTTCCATAATCCGAAATTTTCCCTACCGGTATAAATCCAGATGGATTGGCATCATTGATGACGCCGTTCGGCAGCTTGCAACTTTTCACGAAAACACAGCCGCTTATATTTTGCTGTTCATGTATGACCTGGTGGCCAAGTCGATCTTCGTGGGCCTGCTGCCGAGCCAGAATGTCTTCATAAGCGCCTTGTGCGGCCTCGCGCGCAGCAAGTTCGCTGGCAGTCATGTAGCGGGTGGTGATGTGGTGTCCGTCTCCCTCTGGCGGGTTCTGGATCCGGGGGATGTCTTTCTTGCGAGCCATGAGCGTCCTTGTCCGCTGTTTAAAAACGAAGCGGACGCTAAAGCAACGAAGGAGTGATGGATGTAGGACGCGTCTGAAAGTGTTGCAGTTGTTACAACTGCAAAAAGATCAAATCCATGACCAGACAGGTCAACAAATCGCCTTACCCGACCGCCCAAACCGCTCCCGATAAACCGACGGCGGTACGCCCACCACGCTGCGGAACGCCGCTCGAAAGCTCTCCACCGATCGATAGCCGCAGCGCTGGGCGATCTGCTCGGTGTGTTGATGGGTGCTCTCGAGCAGCTCCCGCGCTCGCGCCAGGCGTTCATGTTGCAGCCACGCCTTGGGCGTTTGCCCGCTGGCTTCGGTGAAGCGCCGCAAAAAAGTGCGCTCGCTCATCGCCGCTTCGCTGGCCAGATCGCGGACTTCCAGCGGTTCGTGCAGGCGTTCGCGGGCCCATTGCATGACGCGCGACAGGTCGCTGCGGGGTGTCCGGCTGACCGGGGTGGGGATGAATTGGGCTTGGCCGCCGGTGCGTTGTGGCGACATGACCAAGCGCCGCGCGACGGCGTTGGCGACCTGCGTGCCGAAGTCGCGGGTTACCAGATGCAGGCAGGCGTCGATGCCGGCGGCGCTGCCGGCGGAGGTGATCAGCTGACCGGCGTCGACGTAGAGCACGTCCGGATCGACCTCGATCGCCGGGAAGCGTTGCGCCAGTTCACCGGTGTAGCGCCAGTGCGTGGTGGCGCGGTGGCCGTCGAGCAGGCCGCTGGCGGCGAGCACGAACACGCCCGAGCAGATCGACAGCAACCGCGCGCCTCGGTCATGCGCCCGACGCAATGCGTCGATCAGCGCTGACGGTACCGGAGCATTGCGGTCGCGCCAGCCGGGAATGACGATGGTGCGCGCTGCGGCGAGCAATTCCAGGCCACCATCGGCCAGCACCTGAATCCCGCCCATGGCGCGCATCGGGCCTTTGTCGACCGCGGCAATCGCGTGTTCGTACCAAGGGAAGTCGAACTCTGGCCGGGCCAGGCCGAAGATCTCCACGGCAATGCCGAACTCGAATGTGCAGAGGCCGTCGTAGGCCAGAATGGCAACCAGATTGGGCTGAGTGGGCATTTGGCGGAAAACTCCCGGTCGGTGTCTTGCGCGCCACTGTAGCGGCAAGCGCCGTCTCGATAAAGTCTGTTCATCCCCCACAGACAAAGGAGCAACACAGCATGACCAGCCTGGTTCGAGAAATTCCCGCCGCCCCTTCGGCGATTGCCCTGATGCATTTCAGCAATCGTCTGACCTTCGAAACCGATTGTTCCGACGTGTTCAGTAGTCACGAGGCCGGGGAGGTCGATTTTGTTCTGGTGGATGTGCGCGGCCCATTGGCGTTCGAGCGCGGCCATGTGCCCGGCGCGATCAATATCCCGACCCGCTTGCTCACGGCGGAGCGCTTGGCCGATTACCCGAAACACACTTTGTTCGTGGTCTATTGCGCCGGGCCGCATTGCAATGGCGCGAACAAGGCTGCGGTGAAGCTCGCGGCGTTGGGTTATCCGGTGAAAGAGATGATTGGCGGCGTCACCGGATGGCTCGATGAAGGTTTCGAACTGAACGCGGCGTCAGTCGCCAATACACCTGTCGCCTGCGAATGCTGACGTTTCTGTAGGAGCTGCCGGAGGCTGCGATCGTTTGATCTTGATCTCAAAAAAACAAGATCAAAAGATCGCAGCCTCCGGCAGCTCCTACAGGAGGATCGGCGTTTCTTGCTCTGAAAACAGTCTTGTCCTACAGCCTTCGCACCACCACGGCGCACGCGTTGCCCCCAGTCAATGCGTGCGCCGATGTTCTGTAAGTAATTGTCGCTTAAAAACAATTGCCTCCGTGCGCGCCGCCATAGACTGCCGGCCACGTCGGTTTTTGCCGTTAGAACGCCATGACCGAACGCTGACTCGAAAGCTGCCAATAAAAGCCTCCGCACGGGAGTAATAAATGAAAAAGCTAGTGATGTTCGGTGCCCTGGCACTGTCGATGTTGTCCATGACCGCCGTGGCCGAAGACGCCAAGCCGATCCGCATCGGTATCGAAGCCGGGTACCCGCCATTCTCGATGAAAACCCCTGACGGCAAACTCACTGGTTTTGACGTGGACATCGGTGACGCACTGTGCGCGCAGATGAAGGTTAAATGCTCGTGGGTCGAGCAAGAGTTCGATGGCCTGATCCCGGCGCTGAAAGTGAAGAAGATCGACGCGATCCTGTCGTCGATGACCATCACTGACGATCGCAAGAAAAACGTCGATTTCACCATCAAGTACTACCACACCCCGGCACGTTTCGTGATGAAGGAAGGCTCGGGCGTGAAAGACCCGCTGACCGAACTCAAAGGCAAGAAAGTCGGCGTGCTGCGCGCCAGTACTCACGACCGTTACGCGACCGAAGTGCTGGTTCCGGCCGGGATCGAACTGGTGCGCTACGGCTCGCAGCAGGAAGCCAACCTCGACATGGTGTCCGGGCGTATCGACGCGATGCTCGCTGACTCGGTCAACCTCAGCGACGGTTTCCTGAAAACCGACGCCGGCAAAGGCTTCGAATTCGTCGGCCCGACCTACGAAGACGCCAAGTACTTCGGCGGCGGCGCTGGGATCGCGGTGCGCAAGGGCGATACCGCACTGGCTGAGCAATTCAACAAAGCCATCACCGAAATCCGCGCCAATGGCGAGTACAAGAAAGTCCAGGACAAGTACTTCGACTTTGACGTATACGGCCATTAATACGCCGTGAAAAAAAAGTGGCCCCGTTTGCGCGGTGGCCACTTTTTTTATGTTCTTTTATTGATGGAAATTCTCTGTGGGAGCGAGCCTGCTCGCGAAAGCGGTCTGACATTCGACATCGTCATCGTCTGACCTGACGCATTCGCGAGCAGGCTCGCTCCCACAGGGATTTGCGTAACCCAGCTATTAAGGAGTTTTCCATGCAACGCATCGACCACGTTCTGCCCTGGAGCCACTTGGGCAGCGAGCGCTCCCTCAGCGTTTTTCGCTACGGCGCCGGCAGCCGCAAGGTGTATATCCAGGCCAGCCTGCACGCCGATGAACTGCCGGGCATGCGCACCGCGTGGGAACTCAAGCTGCGCTTGAACGAACTGGAACGGCAGGGCCGTTTGCAGGGCGTTATCGAACTGGTGCCGGTGGCCAATCCGATCGGCCTGGATCAGCATCTGCAAGGCAATCACATGGGCCGCTTCGAACTGGGCAGCGGCAAGAATTTCAACCGCGCATTCGTCGAACTCAGCGCCCCGGTCGCGGCGCTGGTTGGCGAGCGTCTGGGCGCGGATGACGAGGCCAACGTCGCGCTGATCCGCCAGGCCATGGCTCAGGTCTTCGAAGAATTGCCGGCGCCGGCCTCGCAACTGGAAGCCTTGCACCGCTTGTTGCTGCGCCACGCCTGCGACGCCGACATCACCCTCGATCTGCATTGCGACTTCGACGCTGCGATTCACCTCTACGCGCTGCCGCAACACTGGCCGCAATGGCAATCGCTGGCGGCGCGGTTGCAGGCCGGCGTCGCGTTGCTCTGCGAGGACTCCGGCGGCAGCTCGTTCGATGAATCCTGCTCGACGCCGTGGCTGCGTCTGGCCAAAGCATTCCCGGACGCGGCGATTCCGGCGGCGAATCTGGCGACGACGCTGGAGCTGGGCAGCATGGGCGACACCCGCGTCGATCAGGCTCAGGCCAATTGCGAAGCGATCCTGGGTTTTCTCGCCGAGCAGGGTTTCATCAGCGGCGACTGGCCGGCGGCGCCGAGCGAATGTTGTGAAGGTCTGCCGTTCGAAGGCACCGAATACCTGTTCGCCCCGCACCATGGCGTGGTCAGTTTCTTGCGCAATGCCGGCGAGTGGGTAGAGCAGGGCGATGCGCTGTTCGAGGTTGTTGACCCATTGCAGGATCGCGTGACCACCGTGCGCGCCGGCACCAGCGGGGTGCTGTTCGCGATTGATCGCGGGCGTTATACCGAGCCGGGGATCTGGCAGGCGAAAGTGGCGGGGCGGGTGCCGTTTCGTACCGGCAAGCTGACGAACGACTGACAGGTTGCGGTGAAGGTGCGGGCCTCTTCGCGAGCAGGCTCGCTCCCACAGGGGGAACGCATTTCAACGGTGGGAGCGAGCCTGCTCGCGAAAGGGCCATCAGCCGCACCACAAAATTTGGATCCTCAGCCGAGGATGTTAGGCTCCCCGCGAACCCGACACTCTGTGAAGGAACGCTGCAATGCTGAAATTGTTCGCCCTGCTGACCCTGCTCGCATCCACCGCCGTTCACGCGCAAACCACCCTGCAATCCGATCTGCCACTCAAGTACCTCGAACAGGTCCACGCCGACGCTGAACCACGTCCGCTGGTGATTTTCCTGCACGGTTATGGCAGTAACGAGGCCGATCTGATCGGCATGAAATTTCAGCTGCCGGCGCAGTACAACTACCTTTCCGTGCGCGCGCCGATGACATTGGGTGAAGGACGTTTCCAGTGGTTTCGCAAGAAAGGTGAAGGCGCCTACAACGGCGAGACCGATGATCTGAAGGTCAGCGGCCAGAAGCTGCGCGACTTTATCGCCCAGGCGGCGAAGAAATATCACGCCGCGCCGGACAAGGTGTACCTGATCGGCTTCAGCCAAGGCGCGATGATGAGTTACGAAGTGGGCCTGCGCGCGCCAGCGGTCGTGGGCGGGTTTGCCGCGTTGAGCGGGCGCTTGTTGCCGGTGCTCAAAGCCGAACTCAAGCCCGGGCAAGCGCCACTGCCGCTGAGCATTTTCATCGGCCACGGCACCGCTGATGATCCGGTGCCTTACCGTCACGGCACCGAGGCCAACGCGCTATTGCACAAGCTCGATTACCAGCCCGAGTTTCACGCGTATCCGGGCGTCGGCCACAGCATCACTGCTGCCGAGTTGCGTGACCTGAATGGCTGGTTGCAGCGGCTCAATCCTTGACGATGGCTTTGATCAGGGCATCGTGACCTTTCTTGTCACTGGCGCGGGAAATCACTTGCACCAGCGCCATCTTCGTCCCCGAGCCGGCCAGCAATGTGGTGTTCAGCGTCTGGCCACCGCCCTGGGTGGCGGTGCTGTCAACCTGACGCAGTCCGAGGCCGGTGCCTTTCTGGGTCAGGCTTTTCTCGCTGAGTTTGTTGAAGTCCGGCAGGGCCTTGCGCTGATCCTCGATGAAACTCGACACGCTGCCGTCGAGAAACTCACCGTCGTTGTCCTTGACGTTCTGCCCAGCCGGGATCTGGTTTTCGGCGGCGATGACCACGGTCTTGGTGGTCTGGTTGGTGTACATCGTGCCCTTGGCACCGCTTGGGCTGGCGGGCAGCGGGTCAGCGACAAAGCCTTTGGGCAGGACGAAGGCGAATTTGCCGTCGAGCAGCGTAACCTTCTCGGTTTTGACCTTTTCCTTGGCGGCGTGCGCGTTGATCGCGGCGAAACCGGCGACGGCCGCCAGCATCAGAACGACGGCTTTTTTACTCAACAATGACATGTGAATCTCCGGTGAATGGTCGCGCGAGGCGGGCGATCATCCCACGGAGCGTGCCGGGCGTTCCAGCGCGATTCGTCCGGGCGGTTATTGCGCTTGCGCCTTGGCCACTGGCCGCGCCAGCAGACGCCGGGTCACCCCGAGCATCGCCACCGACACTGCCACTCCCACTGCGAAGCCGCTGAGGCCCATGGTCGGCAGCGTCAAGGCCGACACCAGGCAGAACGCCGAAAACGAATACATGCCGGTCGCCGGTGCGCGCCATAACGCAGCGGGAAACCCCCGGCCGCGGGTTTGTTGCGAGAACACCGCCATGACGCTGCCGAGCACCGGGAACACCGCGAGCAGGCCGCTCCAGCGTTCGCCGACGGTGCTGGCGAGCATCGTCACCACCAGCGTCAGCGCCGCACCGGCGATCATCCGCCAAATCAGTTTGTCCGACTTCGGTGCTGGCCCGTTCAACACCGGCTGCACTTCGGGGAACAGATAAGGCGAAGCGAGCAGTGCCACCGCTGCCGCAATCACCGAGAACGGCAAGGACGCCGGGATCACCGACAAGACTGCCGCCAGCGCGGCCCAAACCGCCAGTGAAATGGTCAACGCCCACGGCCAGTTCGCCCGCTGCGCCAGCTGCGCATAGGTAATGCAGAAAGCGATCATCGCGAACATCGCCGACAGCGCCGCCACCGCCGATTGCGCGGCAAACTGCGGCCCCTGTTCGATCGCCAGAAAGAACAGAATCGGCCCTACCACCACCGGCAATCCCGACAGCCACCCGGCCACGCTCGGCCCCCAACGTTTGCCCGCCAGGGAAATCAGCAGGAGAAAACCGGGAATCAGCAGCAGTTTGAGGATCAGCACGCGGGTGTCTCCATCGGGTCAGGATGAGCCACGTTAGCACTGCCGATTAAAGATTGCTGCCTATGTTCGCGATTTTTGTATACAAAAATTCAAACGCGAATCCAGCTATGCTTTGATCATCACAATGCAGCGGAGACGATACGGCGATGAACAGAACACCCAAGCTCGTACGTGGCTGTTGTGGCATCGGCTTGTGGGCACTGTTGCTGACGCCGACATGGGCCAATTGGCAGGACGCAGTCCCAGGGGCGCAAATCATCGGCAGCGGCGATTTCAGCGTGTTCGGCTTCGACGTCTACAGCGCGCGCTTGTGGAGTGCCGCGCGGCCTCTGTCGGAAGGCCAGCCGTTTGCCCTGGAACTGATCTACCGGCGCAACATCTCGCGAGACGATCTGGTCAGCACCAGCGTCGATGAGATCAAACGCCTGGCCGGTCCCCGGGTCACTTCAGCGCAATTGGCCGGCTGGCAGACGCAGATGCAGCAATCCTTTGTCGACGTGCAGGCCGGCACGCGGATTACCGGCGTATATCTGCCGGGGCAGGGCGCGCGGTTTTTTGTCGGGCAGAAGCTCCAGCACGAGATCGAGGATCCGCAGTTTGCCAAGGCGTTTTTCGATATCTGGCTGGATCCGCGAACACGCAGTCCCGAGTTGCGCGAGCAGTTGCTGGGGGTGAACCCATAGGTTCAGTGATCTTTGCGCTTCAAGGCATCAGGCGAAACGACTAAGCTGCCGGGCTCCCGTTTTTGTTTCTGGATGTGTGCGTGAAATTCAGCTTGCCCAAAATCGCCACCGCGCCGTTTTGTCCGCCGGAAGTGGCCGGCAGTGTCGCGGTCGATCCGCCTGCCTCGTTCTTCAAACGTGTGCTGTGTTTCGCCGGTCCCGGTTTGCTGGTGTCGATCGGCTACATGGACCCGGGCAACTGGGCCACCGCGATCGAGGCCGGTTCGCGTTTTGGCTACAGTCTTTTATTCGTCGTGTTGCTGGCGAGTCTGGCCGGGATGGTGGTGCAGTGCCTGTGTTCGCGGCTGGGCATCGCCACCGGGCGCGATCTGGCGCAGTTGTCCCGCGAGCGCTACAGCACGCCGACCGCGCGCCTGCAATGGCTGCTGGCGGAAATCTCGATCATCGCCACCGACCTCGCCGAAGTGCTTGGCTGCGCTCTCGCGTTTCACTTGCTGCTCGGTTGCTCGCTGACCTTCGGTATCGCTCTGACGGCGTTCGACACGCTGCTGGTACTGGCCCTGCAGAACCGGGGATTCCGTCGGCTCGAAGCGATCATGCTGGTGCTGGTCGCGACCATCGGTGTGTGTTTCTTCGTTGAGTTGTTGTTGATCAAACCCTACTGGCCAGACGTCGCGATGGGCTTCAAACCCTCGCTGTCGGCTATTGGCGATGCTGCGCCGCTGTATCTGGCCATCGGCATCCTCGGCGCCACAGTGATGCCGCATAACCTTTATTTGCACACTTCGATCGTGCAGACGCGGATGATCGGCAAGGACCTGGCGAGCAAGCGGGACGCGGTGAAACTGGCGCGCATCGACACCATCGGTTCGCTGGCCCTGGCGCTGCTGGTCAACGCGGCGATCCTGATTCTCGCGGCGGCGGCGTTTCACCAGTCCGGACACACCGATGTGGTCGACATTCAGGACGCCTATCATTTGCTCGACCCGCTGGTTGGCGGTGCGCTGGCCAGTGTGCTGTTCGGCGTGGCACTGCTCGCGTCGGGGCAGAGCTCGACCTTCACCGGAACCATCGCCGGGCAGGTGATCATGGAAGGCTATCTGAACCTGCGCATCCCGTGCTGGCAGCGGCGTTTGATCACTCGCGGGCTGGCGCTGATTCCGGCGTTCATCGGCGTCTGGCTGCTCGGTGACAGCGCGATCGGCAAGCTGCTGGTGTTGAGCCAGGTGGTGCTCAGCCTGCAACTGCCGTTTGCCTTGTACCCGCTGATTCGCATGACCAACGACCGGCAATTGATGGGGCCGTTCGTCAATCGCTGGCCCATGCGGGTGCTGGCCTGGGGGCTGTTTGTGTTGATCAGCGGGGCGAACAGCTGGTTGATATTGCAGTGGGCGGTTTGATCACTGTGTTGCGGTGACTGGCAGGGCCTATTCGCGAGCAGGCTCGCTCCCACTGGTTGCGCGGTTGGCCGCAATTCAGATGGCCAGCCGACGAGGGGTCATCCATCAACTTGTTTCGCGGCGGGCGAGCCTATACTGTATATGCACACAGTAAAGAGCCCGCGCCATGCAAATCATCGACAAGCTGAGCATCCTCGCCGACGCCGCCAAGTACGACGCCTCCTGCGCCAGCAGTGGTGCGCCCAAGCGCAGCTCCGAGGGCAAGAGCGGGCTCGGTTCGACGGACGGCATGGGCATTTGCCACAGCTACACGCCGGACGGGCGCTGTGTGTCGTTGCTGAAAATCCTGCTGACCAACTTCTGTCTTTACGATTGCCAGTACTGCGTCAACCGCCGTTCCAGCGATGTGCCACGTGCGCGCTTCACCCCGGAAGAAGTCGTGACGCTGACCATGGATTTCTACCGGCGCAACTGCGTCAGCGGGCTGTTTCTCAGCTCCGGGATCATTCGCTCGGCGGACTACACCATGGAGCAACTGGTGCGCGTCGCCAAGTTGCTCCGCGAAGAGCACGAATTTCGCGGCTACATCCATTTGAAGACCATTCCGGAAGCCGATTCCGCCTTGATCGAAGAAGCCGGGCGCTATGCCGATCGCCTCAGCGTCAACATCGAACTGCCCACCGATGCCAGCCTGCAGACCCTGGCGCCGGAGAAGGACATCACCTCGATCAAGCAAGCGATGAACACCATCTACACCGGCGTGCAGACCGTGTTGAACGAGCCGCGCTCGGCCAAGTTCGCTCCGGCTGGGCAGAGCACGCAACTGATCGTCGGTGCCGATGACACCGACGACAGCACCATCCTCCACAGCGCTCAGTCCCTGTATGGCAACTTCCGTTTGCGCCGGGTCTATTACTCGGCATTCAGTCCGATCCCCGACAGCCCGAAAAGCGTACCGCTCGCCGCGCCACCGCTGATGCGCGAGCACCGTTTGTATCAGGCTGATTTCCTCCTGCGCAGCTACGGCTACAGCGCTGACGAATTGCTCAAAGGCCCGGGCAATCTGGCGCTCGATATCGACCCGAAGCTGGCCTGGGCGCTGGAAAATCGCGAAGTGTTCCCGCTGGACCTCAACCGTGCCGACGCAACGTTGATCGCACGCATCCCGGGCATCGGCTTGCGCACCACCGAGCGCTTGGTCGAGTTGCGCCGTCAGCGCCGCATCCGTTACGAAGACGTGGCACGGATGCGCTGTGTGCTGGCCAAGGCCAAGCCGTTCATCATCACCAGCGATTACCACCCGCAACAGGCGGAAGTCACCAGCCACATGCTCTACCAGCAATTGCGCGACCGGCCGATGCCGCAGCAGATGGGATTGTGGGGATGATCAGTCTCGATTGTGACGATCTGTTCGACACCTGGCGCCAGCAGGCGCGCTGGTTGCTCAGCCATGAGATCGATCCGAGTCTGGTGAGCTGGGCGGCGGAAGGCGTTGGCGATCTGTTTGCCAGTGATGATCACGTGCCCGAAGGGCAGGGGCCGTTTCAGGCGCGTATTCCCCGTGCGCTGCTCGCCACCCTCGAACAAGCGGCGCGCTATCGCGGCGAACAGCGCTGGAGCCTGTTGTATGAAGTGCTCTGGCGCGTCAGTCACGGCGACCGCACGGCGATGATGGCCGGCGACAAGCTCGGCAGCGAATTGCAGCGGCGCATCAAGCAGGTCAGCCGCGAGGCCCATCATCTGCATGCGTTTGTGCGTTTCATCGAGCGGCCGAAGGATCAGCCCGGTCCACAATATGTGGCGTGGCACGAACCGGCCCATGACATCCTGCACAGCGCCAGCGAGCATTTCATCGGGCGCATGGGCCAGCATCGCTGGTTGATCGCCACACCGCGTGACGGCGTTTATTACGACGGTGAGCAATTGATTCACGAGCGGCAGTGCCCGATCGAATGGCAGCAACTGGCACAGAACGTCGATGACCCCCACGGCGATTTGTGGTTGACCTACTACAGCCACATCTTCAACCCGGCGCGGTTGAATCCGAAGGTCATGCAAGGACATCTGCCGGTGCGGTTCTGGAAGAATCTGCCGGAGGGCGAGTTGATACCGGGATTGATCACCCAGGCGCGGATGGGCAAGCAGCAGAATGGGCAGGCGAGCGGGATTGCTGATCGACTTGGTAAACGGATTGCCTTGAAGAGCGAAAAGCCTACCCTCACCCCAGCCCTCTCCCGGAGGGAGAGGGAGCCGACCGAGGTGTTCTTGCGAACTCCATCGACCTGAATGGCCGAGGTGAATGCGATTTTTGAAAAGCGCACAAGTCGGCTCCCTTTCCCCCTCGCCCCCCTGGGGGAGAGGGCTGGGGTGAGGGGGAAAAGATCTCCAGCCTTACACAAAAAAAACCAACAACCACAATCAAAAAAGCCCCCCACCAATCACTCGGTGGAGGGCTTTTGAGCATCAGCAGTCGTCAGATCAAACCTTGACGATCCAGCCCGCTGGCGCTTCGATGTCGCCGGTCTGCACGCCAGTCAGCTCTTTGTAGAGCTGCTGGGTTACCGGGCCTACCTCGGTTTCGCTGTGGAACACATGCAGGTGATCGTTGTAGCTGATGCCACCGATCGGCGTGATCACCGCAGCGGTACCGCAGGCACCGGCTTCCTTGAAGTCCGACAGCTTGTCGATCAGCACGTCGCCTTCAACCACTTCCAGGCCCAGACGCGATTTGGCCAGTTCGATCAGCGACAGGCGGGTGATGCCTGGCAGGACCGATGGCGAGTTCGGGGTGACGAACTTGTTGTCGTGAGTGATCCCGAAGAAGTTGGCCGAACCGACTTCCTCGATCTTGGTGTGGGTCATCGGATCGAGGTAGATCGCGTCGGCGAAATTGGCTTTCTTGGCTTTCGAACCCGGCATCAGGCTGGCGGCGTAGTTGCCACCGACCTTGGCCGCGCCGGTGCCTTGCGGCGCCGCGCGGTCGTAGCTGGAGATCTGGAAGTTGTGCGGAGTCAGGCCGCCCTTGAAGTAGGCGCCGACCGGGATGCAGAAGATCGAAAAGATGAACTCGGGCGCAGTGCGTACGCCGATGTTGTCACCGACGCCGATCACGAACGGGCGCAGGTACAGCGCGCCGCCGGTGCCGTACGGCGGGATGAAACGCTCGTTGGCGCGAACCACGGCTTTGCAGGCTTCGATGAACTGCTCGGTGTCGACCGTCGGCATCAGCAGACGCGCGCAGCTGCGTTGCATGCGCAGGGCGTTCTGGTCCGGGCGGAACAGGTTGATCGAGCCGTCCTTGCAGCGATAGGCCTTCATGCCTTCGAAGCACTGCTGACCGTAGTGAAGGGCAGTGGAGCCTTCGCTGATGTGCAGGACGTTATCTTCGGTCAGGGTGCCTTTGTCCCACTCGCCATCGCGAAAGTACGACAGATAGCGCTTGTCGGTCTTGATGTAGTCAAAACCCAGCTTGTCCCAATTGATGCTTTCGTTACCCATGACACCCTCTATCACTGAACAACCGCCGAAACGGTTCAAGGCTTCTGACGTTTTTTTGGATGGGCACAACAATACTTCATTCTTGAGCGGTTTCGCAGCCCGGACTATCGGATGACACTCAGATAAATAGTGTTGCCCTCAAGAATTCGCGAGCAGGCTCGCTCCCACAGGGGGAATGCATTTCAAGTGTGGGAGCGAGCCTGCTCGCGAAGGGGCCTACAGATGCAACGCATGCCCCAGCGCCCGCAACGCCGCTTCCTGCACCGCTTCGCCCAAGGTCGGGTGGGCATGAATGGTGCCGCCGATGTCTTCCAGGCGCGCGCCCATTTCCAGGCTCTGCGCGAATGCCGTCGACAATTCGGAAACCCCGACACCCACCGCTTGCCAGCCGACAATCAAATGATTGTCACGACGTGCGACCACCCGGACGAAGCCGCTTTTCGATTCCAGGGTCATTGCGCGGCCGTTGGCGGCGAACGGGAAGCTTGCAACGATGCAGTCCAGCCCGGCAGCCTTGGCCTCGTCCGGAGTTTTGCCGACCACCACCAGTTCCGGGTCGGTAAAGCACACGGCGGCGATGGCGGTGGGGTTGAACTCACGGGTTTTGCCGCTGATCAGCTCGGCAACCATCTCGCCCTGAGCCATGGCGCGGTGAGCAAGCATCGGTTCGCCGCTGACATCGCCAATGGCGTAGACGTTGCGCATGCTGGTCTGGCAACGGCTGTCGATCCTGATAGCCGAACCGTTCATGTCCAGATTCAACGCTTCGAGATTGAAGCCCTGCGTATTGGGTTTGCGTCCGACCGCGACCAGTACCTGATCGGTTTCCAGATTGAGGGTTTCGCCTTCTGGATCGCGCACCTGCAATGTGCCGTCGAAACCCAGCACACTGTGTTTGAGGTACAGCTTCACCCCCAGTTGCTTGAGCGCCTCATGCACCGGTTGTGTCAGCTCCGCGTCGTAAGCCGGAAGAATTCGGTCCTGCGCCTCGACCACACTGACTTCGGCACCGAGCTTGCGATAAGCGATGCCCAGCTCCAGGCCGATGTAACCACCGCCGACCACCACCAGACGTTTCGGCACAGACGTAGGCGCCAGCGCTTCGGTGGAGGAGATGATCGGTCCGCCAATCGGCAGGATCGGCAGGTTGACGCTGGTCGAACCGGTGGCCAGCACCAGATGTTCGCACTGGATACGCGTATCGCCGACTTCCACGGTTTTGCCGTCGATGATTTTCGCCCAGCCGTTGATGACCTGAACCTTGTTTTTCTTCAGCAGCGCGGCGACACCAGTGGTCAGGCGATCAACGATGCCATCCTTCCACTCGACGCTTTTGCTGATATCCAGGGTCGGCGCGGCAACGCTGATGCCGAGCGCCGAATGCTGGCTGTGATGCTGCGTCTGATGAAACTGCTCTGCCACATGAATCAGCGCTTTCGACGGAATGCAGCCGATATTCAGGCAGGTGCCGCCCAACGATTGGCCTTCGACCAGGATGGTCGGGATGCCCAATTGCCCGGCGCGGATTGCCGTGACGTAACCGCCGGGGCCGCCGCCGATGATCAGCAGGGTGGTGTTCAAAGTCTGCATTCCATTACTCCACAAACAAGGTCGCGGGTTGTTCGATCAAGCCACGAATGGCCTGGATGAAAAGCGCCGCGTCCATGCCGTCGACCACGCGGTGATCGAAGGAGCTGGAGAGGTTCATCATCTTGCGGATCACCACCTGGCCTTTGACCACCATGGGCCGCTCGACGATTTTGTTCACGCCGACAATGGCCACTTCCGGCAGGTTCAGCACCGGCGTGCTGACAATGCCGCCCAGCGCACCGAGGCTGGTCAGAGTAATGGTCGAACCGGACAGCTCATCGCGGCTGGCCTTGCCATTGCGCGCGGCGTTGGCCAAACGCGAAATTTCCGCGGCGCTGTCCCACAGGCTGCGCGCTTGGGCGTGACGCACCACAGGCACCATCAGGCCAACATCGCTTTGCGTGGCGACGCCGACATGCACCGCGCCCAGGCGCGTAATGACTTGCGCTTCGTCGTCGTAACGGGCGTTCATCTGCGGGAAGTCGCGCAGGGCGACGACCAGCGCGCGAACGAGGAACGGCAACAAGGTCAACTTGCCACGGCTGGCGCCATGCTTTTCATTCAGATGCGCACGCAGCTCTTCGATCGCGGTGACGTCGATTTCTTCAACATAACTGAAGTGCGCGGCACGCTGAGTGGCATCCTGCATGCGCTGGGCGATCTTGCGGCGCATGCCGATCACTTGAATCTGTTCTTCGTCGTTACGCTGGGCGTACGCGGCGGCAACCGGTGCCGAAGCGTTCGACTGACCTTGCGCCAGATAGGCTTCAAGGTCTTCGTGCAGCACACGACCGGCCGGGCCGGAACCGCGCACCAGACGCAATTGAATACCCAGATCCAGCGCATGTTTGCGCACGGCCGGCGATGCGAGCGGGCGTTCATCCGCTTCGCGAGCAACCATCGGGCCTTGGCAAACGGCAGCCGGACGTGGTGCGGTGGCTGCGGCGGGTTTGCTTTCGACAGCGGCTTCAACTTTCGGCGCAACCGGTGCTTCTTTGACCGGCGCGGGCGCGGCGGACTCTTTAAGGTTGCCAGCCCCTTCGACTTCGATGCTGATCAGCACACTGCCGACCGCCATCACTTCACCCGGCTGACCACCGAGCGCAATCACTTTTCCGTGTACCGGCGATGGAATATCGACCATCGCCTTGTCGGTCATCACGTCCGCCAGCACCTGATCTTCAACCACCAGATCGCCGACCTTGACGTGCCACTGCGACAGTTCTACTTCTGCGATGCCTTCGCCGATGTCCGGCATCTTGATAACGTGCGTGCCCATTCAGACCTCCATGACCCGTTTCAACGCCGCGCCCACGCGGGACGGCCCTGGGAAATACGCCCACTCCTGCGCGTGCGGGTAGGGAGTGTCCCAACCGGTGACGCGCTCGATCGGCGCTTCCAGGTGATGGAAGCAATGCTCCTGCACCAGCGATACCAGCTCGGCGCCGAAACCGCAGGTGCGGGTGGCTTCGTGAACCACCACGCAGCGGCCGGTTTTCTTCACCGACTTGACGATGGTTTCCAGGTCCAGCGGCCACAGGCTGCGCAGGTCAATGACTTCGGCATCGACGCCGGATTCTTCGGCAGCGACTTGCGAGACGTATACGGTGGTGCCGTAGGTCAGCACGGTCACGTCCTTGCCCGGACGAGTGATCGCGGCAACGTCCAGCGGCACGGTGTAGTAACCGTCCGGCACCTGGGCTTGCGGGTGTTTCGACCACGGGGTTACCGGGCGGTCGTGATGGCCATCGAACGGGCCGTTGTACAGGCGTTTTGGCTCAAGGAAGATCACCGGGTCATCGTTTTCGATGGAGGCGATCAGCAAGCCTTTGGCGTCGTACGGGTTGGACGGCATCACCGTGCGCAGACCGCAGACCTGAGTGAACATCGCCTCGATGCTCTGGCTGTGAGTCTGGCCGCCGTAGATGCCGCCGCCGCAAGGCATGCGCAGGGTCATCGGTGCGGTGAACTCGCCGGCCGAGCGATAACGCAGACGCGCTGCTTCGGAGATGATCTGGTCGGAGGCGGGGTAGACGTAGTCGGCGAACTGGATTTCGGCGACCGGGCGCAAGCCATACGCACCCATGCCGACGGCCACGCCGACGATGCCGCTTTCCGAGATCGGCGCGTCGAACACCCGCGAGGTGCCGTACTTGGTCTGCAGGCCTTCGGTGCAGCGGAACACGCCGCCGAAGTAGCCGACGTCCTGACCGAAGACGACGACGTTGTCATCGCGCTCAAGCATCACATCCATGGCCGAGCGCAGGGCCTGGATCATGGTCATGGTGGTCGTGGTCATGGCGGTTTCCAACTGAATATTGTTGTTGTGATCGTTCATGTCAGATCCCCAACTGCTGACGCTGGCGCTTCAAGTGCTCCGGCATCTCTTTGTAGACGTCTTCGAACATGGTCGCGGCGCTTGGAATCTGGCCACCGGCGAGGGTGCCGTACTGTTCGGCCTGTTTCTGCGCGGCAATCACTTCGGCTTCGAGTTCGGCGCTGACGGCCGCGTGTTCTTCTTCCGACCAGTGGCCTACCTTGATCAAGTGCTGTTTCAGACGCGCGATCGGATCGCCGAGCGGGAAGTGGCTCCAGTCATCGGCAGGGCGGTATTTTGATGGGTCGTCGGAGGTCGAGTGCGGGCCGGCGCGGTAGGTGACCCATTCGATCATGGTCGGGCCGAGGTTGCGCCGGGCGCGTTCGGCAGCCCAGGCGGAAGCGGCGTAGACCGCGTAGAAGTCGTTGCCATCGACACGCAGCGAGGCGATGCCGCATCCGACACCGCGTCCGGCGAAAGTCGTGGCTTCACCGCCGGCGATGGCCTGGAAGGTGGAAATCGCCCACTGGTTGTTGACCACGTTGAGGATCACCGGCGCCCGATAAACGTGAGCGAAGGTGAGGGCGGTGTGGAAGTCGGATTCGGCGGTGGCGCCGTCGCCGATCCACGCCGAGGCGATTTTCGTATCGCCCTTGATCGCCGAGGCCATGCCCCAGCCAACGCCCTGAATGAACTGAGTGGCGAGGTTGCCGGAGATGGTGAAGAAACCGGCGTCCTTGACCGAATACATGATCGGCAACTGGCGGCCCTTGAGCGGATCGCGCTCGTTGGACAGCAGTTGGCAGATCAGGTTGACCAGCGGCACATCGCGGGCCATCAGGATGCTTTGCTGGCGGTAGGTCGGGAAGCACATGTCATCGATGTTCAGTGCCAACGCCTGGGCGCTGCCGATGGCTTCTTCGCCAAGGCTCTGCATGTAGAACGACATCTTTTTCTGCCGCTGGGCGACGACCATGCGGTTGTCGTAGATGCGTGTCTTGAGCATCGCGCGCATGCCTTTGCGCAGGATCTCGACCGGCACGTTTTCGGCCCACGGGCCGAGGGCGTTGCCCTGATCGTCGAGCACGCGAATCAGGCCACGGGCGAGGTCGGCGGTGTCGGCAGGTTCTACATCGACAGGAGGTTTGCGCACCGTACCGGCATCGGTCAGATGCAGGTAGGAGAAATCGGTTTTGCAGCCGGGACGGCCCGAGGGTTCAGGGACGTGCAGGCGCAGCGGTTCATACGCTTGGGTCATGGCTTCTACGCTCGATCTTGTGAATTTCTTGTAGTGAGCTGGCAGTCATTCCCGTGTAGGGGAAATCTTGTCCTACAACAATCATAGGCGCGGCCAAGAAGAATATTTCTCTGTGTTTCGTTGCGCTGGCGACCATTTGCAGATAGAAATTCTGCATAAACATAAAAAACAGGTGGTTTTGTCTCATGCGCAAACTGGACCGTACCGACATCGGCATTCTCAACAGCCTTCAGGAGAACGCGCGCATCACCAACGCCGACCTCGCTCGCTCGGTGAACCTGTCGCCGACGCCTTGCTTCAACCGGGTCAAGGCCATGGAAGAATTGGGCTTGATTCGCGAGCAGGTCACGCTGCTGGATGCCGATCTGCTGGGGCTGCACGTGAACGTGTTCATTCACGTCAGCCTGGAAAAACAGGTGGAGGAGGCGTTGCAGCATTTCGAGGAAGCGATTTCTGATCGGCCTGAGGTGATGGAGTGCTACTTGATGGCGGGTGATCCGGATTATCTGATCCGCGTGCTGGTGCCGAGCATTCAGTCGCTAGAACGCTTCATGATGGATTTTCTGACCAAGGTGCCGGGGGTGGCGAATATTCGTTCGAGCTTTGCGCTGAAGCAGGTGCGTTATAAGACCGCGTTGCCGTTGCCGGCCAATGGGTTGACGTTGGGCAATTGATACGACTGACCTGCAGACGCCGATCGTTCCCACGCTCCGCGTGGGAATGCCGCCAGGGACGCTCCGCGTTCCGCCTCAAGAAGTGACGCAGAGCGTCACGGGATGCATTCCCACGCGGAGCGTGGGAACGATCAGTTGGCGCTGCTGGAGGCTGCGTTGCCGAACCGTCAGAGTTTGTTGAGCGGAATCTTCAGGTAAACCACGCCGTTGTCCTCAGGCGCCGGCATATTCCCCGCCCGCACGTTCACCTGAATCGCCGGCAGCAGCAACGTCGGCATGCCTAACCCAGCGTCACGTGTCGTGCGCATTTCGACGAACGCCGCTTCGTCGATCCCGTCATGCACATGAATATTGCTTTTGCGCTGTTCGCCGACAGTGGTCTGGCACTGTGAGGCGCGGCCTTCGGGCGGGTAATCGTGGCAGACGTAAAGCTTCACGCTGGCCGGAAAAGCCAGCAGCTTCTGGATCGACTTGAACAATTGCTGCGCATTGCCGCCAGGGAAATCACAGCGCGCGGTGCCAACGTCGGGCATGAACAGCGTGTCACCCACCAGGATCTGTTCGCCGTCGATCAGGTACGCCATGTCCGCTGGCGTATGGCCGGGGACGTGCAGGGCGGTGGCCTTGAGATTGCCGATCATGAACGACTCGTTCGGCGCGAACAGGTGATCGAACTGCGAGCCATCGACGCAAAATTCCGGCTCCAGATTGAACAGCGCCTTGAACACATTCTGCACTTTGCTGATCGATTCACCGATGGCGATCTTGCCGCCCAGTTCCCGACGCAGGTACGGCGCGGCGGAGAGGTGGTCGGCGTGGGCGTGGGTTTCCAGCAGCCATTGCGCTTGCAGCCGGTGCGCACGCACGAAAGCGATGATCTTGTCCGTCTGCGCCGTGCCGGTGCGCCCGGCGGCGCCATCGTAGTCAAGCACCGGGTCGACGATCGCGCACTGGCCGCCGTCGGCTTCATAGACCACGTAGCTGTAGGTCGAGGACGCGGGGTCGAGGAACGCTTCAATCTGGGCGGGCATGGCGAAAACCTGTGCTGGGGAATTTCGGGTTGCAACAGTTTATGTAAAAACATAATGTTCGCAGCTTAAGTGACCTTCAAGGCCTCGTGCAAATGCAATCCAGTCTGACCGAATGTGAAGTCGCCCAACTGCGCGCCTCGGCGTCCAAAGCTTGCGCGTTGCTCAAAGCCCTGGCCAATGAGGATCGTCTGTTGATCCTCTGTCAACTGACCCAGGGCGAACGCAACGTCGGCGAGCTGGAAAAAATGACCGGCGTACGCCAGCCGACGCTGTCCCAACAACTGGGCATCTTGCGCGACGAAGGGCTGGTCGCGACTCGCCGTGAAGGCAAATACATTTTCTACGGCCTGGCCAGTCACGAAGTGATCCAGGTGATGAAGACCCTGTCGGGGCTGTATTGCGGAGCGGTACTCAAGAGCTGGGAACAGCCATAAATGCCAGCCCTTACAAACACCTCCTGTGGGAGCGAGCCTGCTCGCGAAGGCGGCGTGTCAGCCGACGAATAGTTGACTGAGCCACCGCTTTCGCGAGCAGGCTCGCTCCCACATTAGTTGTTGTGGTGAGCCAAGAAAAACCTTGCGTGCAGCAAAAGGAACAAGCAATGAACGATCAACACTGGGGCCCATCCATCAGTGCGGACATCGTGGTCATCGGCGGCGGCACGGCCGGCATCGGTTTTGTCGCCAGCCTGCTCAAGCGTGACCCGCAGCTCAAAGTCACCGTGATCGAACCGAGTTCACAGCATTACTATCAACCGGCGTGGACGCTGGTCGGCGGTGGTGCGTTCGATGTGAAAGACACCGTCAGGCCGATGAGCAAAGTCATGCCGCGTCAGGCAACGTGGATTCAGGCCAGCGTCAGCGCCATCGACCCGCAAAGCCGCCAACTCACCCTCGACGACCAACGCACCGTCAGCTATCAGAACCTGATCGTCTGCCCCGGCCTGCGCCTGGCCTGGGAGAAAATCGAAGGCTTGCAGGAAAGCCTCGGTCAGCACGGCGTCACCTCCAACTACAGCTATCAGCACGCCCAGTACACCTGGGATCAAGTGCAGAAACTGCGCGACGGCCGGGCGCTGTTCACCCAGCCAGCGATGCCGATCAAATGCGCCGGTGCGCCGCAGAAGGCCCTGTATCTGTCTTGCGATTACTGGCGCAAATCCGCCGTGCTGAAAGACATCAACGTCGAATTCAATCTCGCTGGCGCTGCGCTGTTTGGCGTGCCGACCTTCGTGCCGCCGTTGATGAAGTACATCGAACAGTACGACGCGCAACTGGCGTTCAACTCGAATCTGGTCAAGGTCGACGGCCCGGCGAAAACCGCGTGGTTTGACGTCAAGGATGCCGCCGGCGATGTCAGCCGGGTCGCGAAAACCTTCGATCTGCTGCACGTCGTGCCGCCACAAGTCGCGCCGGATTTCATCGCACAGAGTCCTCTGGCCGATGCCGGCGGTTGGTGCGAAGTCGATCCGCACAGCCTGCAGCATCCGCGCTATCCCGACGTATTTGCATTGGGCGATATCTGCGGCACCAGCAACGCGAAAACCGCCGCAGCGGTGCGCAAGCAGGTGGTCGTCGTTGCACAGAACCTGCTGGCCGCGCGCAAACAACAGCCGCTGCCGCTCAAGTACGACGGCTACGGCTCGTGCCCGCTGACGGTGGAGAAGGGCAAGGTGATCCTCGCCGAGTTCGGCTATGGCGGCAAACTGCTGCCGACTTTCCCGCTGGACCCGACCGTGGCCCGGCGTGCGGCATGGTGGCTGAAGGCGACGCGGCTGCCGTGGTTCTACTGGCACGGCATGCTCAAAGGCCGCGAGTGGCTGACGCGTCTGTCCAGGGTCGACTGAGAAAACCCCTATGTTGCTGGCAAGTCTGTTTGGCGTGGTGATGGGGTTGGTCCTCGGCCTGACTGGCGCGGGCGGCGGGATTCTCGCGGTGCCGGCGCTGGTGCTCGGGCTCGGCTGGACGATGACGCAAGCGGCGCCGGTGGCCTTGCTTGCGGTCGGCAGCGCGGCAGCGGTCGGGGCTATCGATGGTTTGCGTCATGGCCTGGTGCGTTACCGCGCGGCGCTGTTGATCGCGGCACTGGGCGCGGTGTTTTCGCCGCTGGGGATCTACTTCGCGCATCAACTGCCGGAAAAGATTCTGATGATCCTGTTCAGCCTGCTGATGGTTCTGGTCGCTTGGCGAATGTTCAGAAAGGACCGTCAGCAAGCGGGGCCGAGCGATCACGGCCACGCCAGTTGGGGGCAGAAAAACTGCATGCTCAACGAGCAGACCGGGCGCTTCGACTGGACCGCCAAGTGCACCGCCACCCTGGCTGCATTGGGTGCGATCACCGGTGTGGTCTCGGGCTTGCTTGGCGTCGGCGGCGGCTTTCTGATCGTGCCGGCGTTCAAGCAACTGACCGATGTGCAGATGCGCGGCATCGTTGCGACGTCATTGATGGTGATCAGTCTGATTTCCGCGATCGGGGTGATCGGCGCGTTTCATGCGGGGGTGCGTATCGACAGCCAGGGCGCGGCGTTCATTGTCGCCAGCATCGTTGGCATGCTCATCGGTCGCAGGCTGTGCGCGCAGGTGCCGGCGCGGGCGTTGCAGGTGGGGTTTGCCAGTGTCTGTCTGGTGGTGGCGGGGTACATGTTGTTGCGGGCGTGAAGAGCAAAAGGTCGCAGCCTCCTTGCACGAGGCTGCGATCTTCTCAGCGGGTTACAACACCAGGTGCGGCAGCCACAGCGAAATCGCCGGAACGTAGGTCACCAGCAGCAGCACCAGGAACAGCACGCCATAGAACGGCAGCAGCGCTTTCACGGTGCTTTCGATACTGACCTTGCCCACCGCCGAGCCGACGAAGAGTACGGCGCCCACGGGCGGTGTTATCAATCCGATCCCCAGGTTGACCAGCATGATCATGCCGAACTGCACCGGGTCGACACCGATGCCCATGATCACTGGCATCAGGATCGGCGTAAGGATCAGGATCAGCGGCGCCATGTCCATCACCGTGCCGAGCAACAGCAGCATGACGTTGATGCACATCAGGATCACGTAGCGGTTGTCCGACAGGGTCAGGAACAGCGTGGTGATTTTCGCCGGGATCTGCATCAGCGTCATGATGTAGCCGAAGCTGGCGGCGAAACCGATCAGGATCATCACGATGGAGATGGTGCGCACCGTGCGATGCATCAGCTTGGGCAACTCGCTCCATTTGTAATCGCGGTAGATGAACATGGTCACGAAGAATGACCACAACACCGCGATGGCCGCCGATTCAGTGGCGGTGAAAATACCCGAGAGGATGCCGCCGAGGATGATCACCATCGCCATCATGCCCCACAGGGCTTCGCCGACGATCTTCAGCGCCTGGCGCATCGGAATCACTTCGCCCTTGGGGTAGTTGCGCTTTTTCGCGAAGATCAGGCACAGCACCATCAGGCAGGCGCTCATCAGCAGGCCCGGGACGATGCCGGCCATGAACAGCGAAGCGATCGACACCGTACCGCCAGCGGCCAGCGAGTAGAGCACCGAGTTGTGGCTTGGCGGAGTCAGCAGGGCTTGCACCGAACCGCTGACGGTCACGGCGGTGGAGAAGTCCCGTGGATAGCCCTTGCGTTCCATCTCGGGAATCAGCACCGAACCCACCGACGCGGTGTCGGCGACCGACGAACCGGAGATCGCGCCGAAGAACGTCGAGGCAACAATGTTGACCAGCGACAGACCACCACGGACGAAACCTACCAGCACCCCGGCACACGCCACCAACCGCCGGGACATGCCGCCCTCGGCCATGATCGCGCCGGCCAGGACGAAGAACGGAATGGCCAGCAGCGAGAATTTGTTCACCCCCGAGGCGACCTGGATCATCACCGCCTGGAAGGGAATGTCGATCCACCAAGCGCCGATCAGCGCAGCGGCGCCCAACGCGTAAGCGACCGGCATGCCGATCAGGATCAATACGATAAAACTGCCCAGCAGGATCAGAGCGTCCATTAAACGGCACCTTCACTTTCTTCAACCAGGTCGAACTGCACGACCCGACGTTTGCTCTGGTCACCGAGCAAGAGTTTTTCCACGACAAAAATCAGCGTCAGCAAGCCGCCCAGGGGGATCGGCAGATAGGTCACGCCAACCCGCAGATCGGGCAGGGCGGCCATGAACTGGTTCCAGGTGGACATGCACAGCTTGGTGCCCCAGATGGTCATGAAGATGCAGATGGCCGCCATCAGCAGTTGCGAAAAAATCGCTGCTGCGGATTTCAGCTGCGCTGGCATGCGGTCGGTGAGCATGGCCACGGCCATGTGCGCACCGGCGCGGTAACTGGCGGCGGCGCCGATGAAGGTGAACACCATCATCAGCAGGATCGCCGTTGGCTCAGGCCAGCTCGAACCGGTGCCGAGCACGTAGCGGGCGAACACGCCCCAGGGAATCATCAGGGAAATCGCCAGGACGGAAAGGCCGGCGACCCAGATGCACGTCATGTAGATTTTGTCGTTGATACGCAGCAGCAGATTCTTCATCGGGTTCCACCGTAACCGGGCGCGCCTGAACCGCTGGCGCGCCGGGCCTTTTTCATGAGTACAAAGCGGGAGGCGTTACTGAACGGCTTCGATCTTTTTGATCAGGTCGGCGTACTTCGCGCCGTACTTTTCCCGTACTGGAGCGGTGGCGTCGTAGAAGGGTTTTTTGTCGACTTCGATGAACTCGACGCCAGCGGCCTTGAGTTTTTCTTCACTGGCAGCGGACTTCTTGTCCCACAACACGCGCTCTTCAGCCTGGGCAGCCTTGGCGGCTTTTTTCACCAGTTGCTGTTGATCCGGAGTGAGTTTTTCCCAGGTGATTTTCGACATCACGATCGGCTCTGGCAGGATCAAGTGACCGGTCAGGCTGTAGAACTTGGCGTTCTGGAAGTGGTTGTGTTCGAGCAGGGTCGGCGGGTTGTTTTCCGCGCCGTCGATCACGCCGGTCTGCAGGGCGCTGAAGATCTCCCCGGTGTCCATGGCGATGCCGTTACCGCCCATGGCGTTCATCATGTCGATGAACATCGGATTGCCTTGTACGCGGATCTTCATGCCCTTGAGGTCTTCGAGCTTGCGCACCGGTTTCTTGGTGTAGATGTTGCGCGTGCCGCCGTCCATCCACGCCAGGGCCACCAGGCCGAATTCGGAGTTGGTGATCTTGTCGAGAATCTCATCGCCCACCGGGCCGTCGATGACGTTACGCATGTGTTGCTGGTCGCGGAAGATGAACGGCATGTTGAACACGTTCACATCCGGCACAACAGGGCCGACGATGCCCAGGCTGACACGTGACAGCTGCACCGCGCCGACCTGCATCTGCTCGATGACTTCCTTCTCGGAACCGAGCACACCGCCCGGGAAGTATTGGAAGGTCAGCTCGCCGTTGGTTTCCTTGGTCAGGGTATCGCCCATGGATTTTTCAGCCACCACGGTTGGGTAACCGGCGGGGTGAATGTCGGCAAATTTGAGTTTCATTTCCGCCTGAGCGGCACCGGCAAAGGTGAACATCAGCGGGAGTGCAGCGGCGAGCAAGGTGCGTTTGAAGTTCATGGGGGGTGAGTCTCCAGTCTTGTTATTTTTGTGTTCAAGGCGCAGCGGTGCAGCAGAGGGTCTAAAGCAAATCGTTGAATTGCGGTTCGGCGAGGCCCTTGACGCCCGGCTTCAGGGCGAACACGCCGCCGGCCAGCGATTGCGGGTCGTGGTCATCGCCGGGGCGAATCGAGGCGACAAACAAGGTGTCCAGGTTGCTGCCGCCGAAAGCGCACATGGTCGGTTTCTTCACCGGCACTTCCAGGGAGAAATCCAGTCGGCCATCCGGGGCGAAGCGGTGGATCAGGCCGGCGTCGTTGGCGCAGATCCAGTAGCAGCCTTCGGCATCCACGGCGGCGCCATCGGGGCGGCCGGGGAAATGATTCATGTCGACGAAGATTCGGCGATTCGATGGCGTGCCGGTCTCGGTGTCGTAATCGAAGGCCCAGATCAGTTGCACATTGGGGTGCGAATCCGACAGGTACATGGTTTTACCGTCAGGGCTGAAAGCGAGGCCGTTGGGCACGATGAAGCCATCCAGCTGCGCTTCGATCACGCCCGTCTGCCCGGCGCTGTAGCGATAGAGCCGGCCTTCAGGCGCGTTCAGGCCCATGTTCAGCACCATGCTGCCCGCCCAGAAACGCCCTTGGCGATCGCAGCGACCGTCGTTGAGGCGCATGTCCGCGCGGCTGTGCTCGACAGTCGCGAGCAACTCACTGTCGAGGCTGCCGTCGCTGTGCGGGTGCAGGCGAAAGAAACCGCTTTCCATGCCGGCGACCCAGCCGCCACTGCGGTGGCGGGTGATGCAGGCGAGCATTTCCGGGGCCTTCCACGAGGCAACATGCCCGCTGTCAGCGCTCCAGCGTTGCAGCCCGCCGTTGGGAATATCGACCCAGTACAAGGCGTTTTCCTGCGGCACCCAGACCGGGCTTTCACCGACCGCGTTTCGGGCGTCGACGATCAATTCGGCTTGCATACTCATTCCCATGGTTTTTATTGGAGGGGATCAAGTCGAACGGTCAGTCGCCGAACGGGCCTGCTGCGACGAAAGCGCCGCCCTGATAGATCCGCGCCGGATCATCGTCGGCTGGCATCGGTTGCGCTTCGACCTTGTCGCGGAACACTTCCGAGGTGTCCTTGGCTTCGAAACCGAGGTGGCTGGCGTAGCGGTTGTCCCACCAGACATCTTTGTTGGCGGACATGCCGTAAACCACGGTGTGGCCGACGTTTGGTGTGTACAGCGAGCGTTCGAGCAGTTGCGTGAGATCGTCGAAGCTCAGCCAGGTGTGCATCATCCGGCGGTTCTGCGGTTCGGGGAACGAGGAGCCGATGCGGATGCTGACGGTTTCGATACCGTAGCGATCGAAGTAGAAACTGGCCATGTCTTCGCCGTAGGACTTGGACAAGCCGTAGTAACCATCGGGACGACGCGCCGAAGTGGCGTCGAGCTGTTGGTCCTGTTTGTAGAAACCGATGACGTGGTTGGAGCTGGCGAAGATCACCCGCTTCACACCGTGCTTGCGCGCCGCTTCGTAAATGTGGAACACGCCACAGATGTTGGCGCCGAGGATTTCTTCGAACGGGCGCTCGACCGAAACGCCGCCGAAATGCAGGATCGCATCGACGCCTTCGACCAGTTGATGCACGGCTTGCTTGTCGGCGAGGTCGCAGAGCACGACTTCTTCGTGTTCATCGACGGCCGGGGCGAGGGCGGCGATGTCGGACAGGCGCAGCACGTTGGCGTAAGGGCGCAGGCGTTCGCGCAGCACTTTGCCCAGGCCGCCGGCGGCACCGGTCAGCAGCAGGCGGTTGAAAGGAGCGCGGGGGGTAGAGGTAGACGTCATGGCAATCCCTGAACACATTGTTATTAGGTTTGTTGTAGGTTGTCGTATGACTGCGCTGAAGTATCGGTAGGGTATCCGGATCTTGTCAACGCGACTTTTGGTGTAGATGACGGAAGGGGCGATTCATTTTCTCAAGACCCGATACCTGAATTGCAATGCAATCCCCTTGTGGGAGCGAGCCTGCTCGCGAATGCGGTGTGCCAGTCAGAACAAGTCGACTGGTCCGGCGCTTTCGCGAGCAGACTCGCTCCCACAGGGCAAACCGCCAACCGTTACAGCAACGAGATCGGATAGCTGATAAAAATCCGGTTCTCGTCAAATTCGTTGGTGCTGAAGTCCCGGCGAATGGTCGCGTTGCGCCATTTCACGTTGAGGTTCTTCAGCGGGCCGCTCTGCACGGTGTAGGCCAGTTCCGATTCGCGGCCCCATTCCTTGCCGTCATTGGTGGTGGCGGTGTGCACGTTATCGCCGCTGATGTAGCGGTTCATCAGGGTCAGGCCAGGCACGCCCAGCGCAACGAAGTTGTAGTCGTGACGCACCTGCCAGGAGCGCTCTTTGGCGTTGTCATAACTGGCGTTGTAACTGTCGTTGGCGAGGGTGCCGCCGCTGGTGCCGTTGACGCGCATCCAGGCATCGTCGCCGGTGAGTTTCTGCAGGCCGACGTAGAAGGTGTTGCCACCGTACTTGGCCGAGAGCAGGGCGAACGCGGTCTTGTTGTCGAGGTCGCCGGCCTGAGCGCTGCCGTCTTCCTTGCCGGTGAAGAAACCGAGGTTGGCGCCCAGCGTCCAGTCGCCCATCGGCTGGCTGTGGCTGAGGTTGAAATACTGCTGCTGATAGATGTCAGTGAGCTCGGCGTACCACACGCCGACCATCGTGCGTTTTTCGTTGAAGCTGTATTCGCCGCCGCCGAAGTTGAAGCGATCGGAGGTGAACGCACCGCGGCCGTTCATCGACATGTCTTCCATGCTCGCATCGTTGCGCGGGCTGTTGCCACGGAACTGGCCGCCGTAAACGGTCAGGCCGTTGATCTCGGTGGACGTGATCTGGCCACCACGAAAGGTCTGCGGCAGGGAGCGGCCATCGTCGGAGCGCAGGATCGGCAGCACGGGCATCCATTCACCGACTTTCAGTTCGGTCTTCGAGACTTTGGCTTTCAGCGCAACGCCGAGGCGGCCGAATTTGTCGGCCGGGCGACCGTCATCATGGATCGGCAATAGTTGCGTGCCGCCCGTGCCTTTGCCGCCATCGAGCTTCTGCGAGTACATGCCAAGGATGTCGAGGCCGAAGCCGACGGTGCCCTGGGTGAAGCCGGATTTGGCATCGAGAATGAAGTTCTGCGTCCATTCTTCTGCCTTGCCCTGCGGATTGGCCGGGTTGACGAAGTTGCGGTTGAAGTAGGCGTTGCGCAGGTTCAGCGTGGCTTTGCTGTCGTCAAGAAAGCCTTCGGCATCGGCACTCATCGGCAGGGCCAGAGCGAGGCTGCTGCAACCGATCAGGCTGAGGGTCGAACGCGGTTTGAAATGGGCAAAACGTGAAGGGCGGACGGAATTGCGGGCGAGTGGGCTCACTGTGACGCTCCCTGGATCGTTTGTTGTTTTTATTATTTGTCATACGTCGTCGTACAACATCGATGCGGATATTTCCCAGATTTACGGGGATTGTCAACTGGAAGTTATACGATGACCTCCCATGCGACGCAGAACCCCTGTGGGAGCGAGCCTGCTCGCGAATGCGGACTTTCCTTCAATGAAGTTGTCGACTGACACAGCGCTTTCGCGAGCAGGCTCGCTCCCACCGGGTTCCTTGGTGTCCGTCGAGTCGTGTATTGCCCGTCAAATTGCGGCAAACTTCCTCCACCCCCAGCACCAGGCCGATCCATGGATAAATACGCCCCGCGCAACTGGCAACCCCACGAAAAGCCCAGCCTGCCCGGTTCCCCGTCGACCCCGTTACACTCCACGCCCAAGCGCCTGGCTTATGCGGCGGTTGGCGTGCTGGTGGCGGTAACTGGTGGGTTGGGCAACTCGTTGGTGGTTGCCAACCTGCCTTACCTGCAAGGCTCGCTCGGCGCGACCACGGCGGAGATGGCCTGGCTGCCGGCGGCGTATGTGATGACCAACGTGTCGATGAACCTGCTGTTGGTGAAGTTTCGCCAGCAGTTCGGCTTGCGCGCATTCACCGAAGTATTTCTGGTGCTGTACGCGCTGGTGACCTTCGGCCATTTGTTCGTCAACGATCTCAACTCGGCAGTGGCGGTGCGGGCTGCCCACGGCATGGTCGGTGCGGCGCTGAGCTCGCTGGGTCTGTATTACATGGTCCAGGCGTTCCCGGCGAAATGGCGGCTCAAAGCGTTGGTACTCGGCCTCGGCACGTCGCAATTGGCGTTACCGCTGGCGCGACTGTTTTCCGAAGACCTGTTGCAGATCGCCGAATGGCGCGGCTTGTACTTGTTCGAACTGGGCATGGCCCTGCTGTCACTCGGCTGCGTGTTGCTACTGAAGTTGCCGCCCGGTGACCGTTTCAAGACCTTTGAAAAACTCGATTTCCTCACCTTCGCGATCCTCGCTACCGGTGTGGCGTTGTTGTGCGCGGTGCTGTCGCTCGGGCGGATCGACTGGTGGCTGGAGGCAGACTGGATCGGCGTGGCGCTGGCCTGTTCGATCGCGCTGATCATCATGGGCTTGGCCATCGAGCACAACCGCAGCAACCCGATGTTGATGACCCGCTGGCTGGGCAGCGGAACGATGATCCGCCTGGCGCTGGCGGTGACCCTGATTCGCATGGTCACCTCGGAGCAATCCACCGGCGCCGTGGGGTTCATGCAGAACCTCAACATGGGCTATGAGCAGTTGCACAGTCTGTATGTGGTGATGCTGATCGGCAGCATCGCCGGGCTTGCCACCAGCGCGTTGACCATCGACCCCAAACATTTGCTGATGCCGTTGATCATTTCCTTGGCGCTGATGGCCACCGGTTCGGTGATGGACAGCTTCTCGAATAACCTGACCCGTCCCGCCAACATGTATTTCAGCCAGTTCCTGCTGGCATTCGGCAGCACGTTTTTTCTCGGCCCGACCATGGTCTTCGGCACGCGCAACGTGCTGACCAATCCGCGCAACCTGGTGAGCTTTTCCGTGCTGTTCGGGATCTGCAACAACCTCGGCGGACTGCTCGGCGCGGCGTTGCTCGGCACTTTTCAGATCGTGCGGGAGAAGTACCATTCCAGCCACATCGTCGATCACCTGGTGATGTCCGATCCGTTGGTGGCCGCGCGGGTGCAGAGCGGCGGCTCGGCCTTCGGCGGTTTGCTGGCGGACCCGAGCCTGCGCAATCTGGCCGGCATGCGCAGCCTCGCCAATGCGGCGACACGCGAAGCGAACGTGCTGGCCTATAACGATGTCTTCATGCTGATCGCGGTCATTGCCGTCCTGACCATGATCTGGCTTTCGATTCGTGCGTTGTGGCTGATGAGCACCACCAAAGCCATTGAACCGACACCTTCCGTACCACCCAGCGGTGCCACTTCTTCATGACCGAACCGACCACCACAACCACCAATGCCATCGCCGCCACGCCTGAAGGGGAGGCGCCGCCATCGTCACCGAATACCGCGCCGCGTTCGCTGCGGGTGCGGATCATCTCTTCGCTGGGCTTTGCCGCCATCGCCATCGTCGGCGTGCTGATCGTGCTGTATGCGTGGCAACTGCCACCATTCAGCAGTGCGGTTGAAACCACCGAAAACGCCTTGATTCGCGGGCAGGTGACGATCATCGGGCCGCAGCTCAGCGGCTATGTGTTCGAGGTGCCGGTGCAGGACTTCCAGTACGTCAAGGCCGGGGATCTGCTGGTGCGTCTGGACGACCGCATTTATCAGCAACGCCTCGACCAGTCCCTGGCGCAACTGGCAGTGCAGAAGGCCGCATTGGCCAACGTCGTGCAGCAGCGCAACAGTGCCGAAGCGACGATCAAATTGCGTCAGGCGGTGCTCGCCGACAGCCAGGCGCAGTTGCGCAAGAGCGAGGCCGATCTGCGGCGTAATCAGGAGCTGGTGCGCGACGGCTCGGTGTCCAAGCGCGAATTCGACGTGACCCTCGCTGCCAACGCGCAAAGCACGGCTTCTGTGGCGCAGGCCAAGGCCAATCTGGAAATCGCCCGGCAGGATCTGCAAACGGTGATCGTCAATCGCGGCTCGCTGGAGGCCGCCGTGGCCAGTGCCGAAGCTGCGGTGCAACTGGCACGGATCGATCTGTCCAACACACGCATCGTCGCCCCGCGCGACGGCCAGCTCGGGCAGATCGGCGTGCGCCTCGGCGCCTACGTCAACTCCGGCGCGCAGCTGATGGCATTGGTCCCGGACCAGAAGTGGGTGATCGCCAACATGAAGGAAACCCAGATGGCCAACGTGCGTGTCGGGCAACCGGTACGCTTCACCGTCGACGCCTTGAACCACCGCAGATTCACCGGCCATGTGCAGCATATTTCGCCGGGCACCGGTTCTGAATTTGCCTTGCTGCAGGCCGACAACGCCACCGGCAACTTCGTCAAGATCGCCCAGCGGGTGCCGGTACGCATCACCATCGATCCCGATCAGCAGGAAGCAGAACGCTTGCGGCCGGGGATGTCAGTGGTGGTCAGCATCGACACCGCCGCCGGCGACACCCAACCCCACTGATCAATGCATGACCCTGTGGGAGATTCTATGGTTGTCCTCAAGCGATAACTGCCCCTTTCGATTGATATTCGCTCTGGTTTTTCATCAGGGCGAATGCTATGCGGGCGAGTTTGCGGCTGAGCATCACGAGCACCTGTGTAGTCGCTTTTCCGCAGTTGAGATGGTGGCTGTAGAACGCCTTCCAGGCATTTGATCGGCAAGCTGACATGGCAGCGTTATGCAGTAACCGCCGCACCTCCGAGCATCCACGCTTGGTTAAATATCTACGGCCATTTTTTTGGCCCGAGTCACTCACTCTCAGGTCCATGCCTAAAAACGCTATATAAGAGTCACCGCTGGTAAAGTCGCCGCGGTTGTATGCCATGACCAAAGCAGTTGCAGTTAGAAAACCGATACCTTCGATGGCTTGGCATCTGGCAACTTCTTCCAGCAAACCGGCTTCACGCAAGATTTCCTTGAGCTTTTTCTGAACTAGCAAATCCAGCCTGTCTATGGACTTTACGAAAGTTGTGAACACGGCTTTCAAGCTGGCGTCATTTGCCCAGCTCTGGGTCAGACTGGTCTTGGCCTGTATCAGCGAAGCTCTACGTCGTAGAAGACTTTGCAGCTTGCCGTAGACTGCCGGAGGTGGGGTCCAGGGGCGTAAATCTTCGCCTTCGTTTTTTAGAAAACGGGCGAGAAGGCGGGCGTCAGATGCGTCCGTTTTACTACGACCACCGACACCTTTACGATAATTACTCAGTTGAAAACCGTCGATGATGTAAACGTCATGACCTGACTCGTGAGCCAACTCAACCAAGTCGACATGATAAATATTGGTCGCTTCAACAGCTATGGCGGTGGGCCCCGGCAACGTTTTAAGCCAGCGCTTTATGGCTGGCTTTTCATTGGGTATCGAAGTAAGCAGATCTGGATCTGCTAAATAAATAACGAGTTCAGCTTTGGCGACGTCCACACCCACGATTGACTTCGACACACGCATTGCCACTGGCACTTCTCCACGCTAAGGTTTTACGACTTGTAGGGGTTTCACCCAGAGGCGCAGGCTTGTTTCTATCGTCGCTTGAACGAAGCATTCTCTATCGGCGCTTTTGGTGGAAGGGGTGGGGCGAGGTCTCCCACGGTCTGTACTGTTACAGCAGTCAGATGCGAACTGTTCGTCCCACCACCCCTTCAAGTCTAACCATACAAGCGAGCCTGCTCGCTCCCACAGGATTAGTGCTCACGGGCTCTATTCATTCGGGCGAGGGGGTGACCCGGCAACTTTTGCGGTTGCGGATCTGCTCGTCGCTGGGTCTCTCGCGAACGAATTCGAAGCGCGGTTCGCCTTCGCTGTAATGCACTAGCCAGCCCCATTCCAGTTCGCTTTCGTCCTGTCCGGGATGCGGTGGCCGGGCCCACCAGGGTTCTTTGCTGAGGATCTCGCGCATGGCAGCCTCCGGTTGATGGCAATCCTTGAACTATAGCTTCCTGTCGCGAGTCGTCAGAACAGGCTGTGTAGAATCGGCGCGATCATGACGATATGGGGGGCAGGGCGATGATTGATGAAGTGCGCAGGGATGAACCGTCGAAACGGCTGTTTTTCGCTTTGGACTGCCCGCCGGCGCAGCGCAAGGCAATCGCCCAGTGGCGCGCGGAGCTGGGTCTGCGCAGCGGCAAACCGGTGCCGGCGGATAACTTTCATCTGACTCTGCTGTTTCTTGGAGCGGTGCCGCTGGCGCAAATCCATGGCGTCTGCGAAGCAGCGGGCAATGTGCGTATTCCCGGCGAAACGTTGCGCATTGAGCTGGATCGCTTGCAGGTCTGGCATCGCGCCGGTGTGCTATCGCTGGCACCGGAACAGGCGCCGCCGGCGTTGTTGCGCCTGGTCTACGCGCTGGAACAGGCGATGCTGCCGTTCGGTTTTGACGAGCCCACCCACGAGTTCCGCCCGCACCTGACACTGGCGCGGGAGTACCGCGCGCCGGAGCCGGAAGCGCGCACACCGCCGGAGTTCTTTCTGCGTGCTGAACGCTTCGCTTTGTTCGAATCGCACAAGGGCCGCTATCGGGTTGTGCAGGACTGGCCGCTGATCTGAACGAACAAAAAAAGGCGCCCGAGGGCGCCTGCAAATTCACCCGAGCCGAGGGAGCCGGGTGAGGCCGTTCAGAGCAGGGTGCAGCGGTGGTAAGGCGCTGCGTGAACGGAAATTTTCAGCACTGCATTGCTTCATTGTGGGAGCGAGCCTGCTCGCGAAAGCGTCGGCACATCCGGCATCTCAATTGCCTGACACAGCGCCTTCGCGAGCAGGCTCGCTCCCACATTTTGATCATCGGTGTTTTTATTTACCAAGCTTCACCCGCGTCCAGCCACGCGTCATGATCCGCTGTGTGGCAATCGGCTGATCCGGCACTGCATACAACGTGGCCATCACCGCTTGCGAAGGATACGAGCCCGGTTCGTTGCGGATCGCTTCGTCCACCAGTGGCGTGGCCGCTGCGTTGGCGTTGCTGTAGCCGATGCTGTTGGTGACTTCGGCTATGATGTCCGGGCGCATCAGGAAGTCCATGAACAGGTAGGCGTTGTCGACGTTCGCCGCATCACGGGGGATGGCGACCATGTCGTAGAAACTGCCGGCGCCTTCCTTGGGAATGCTGTAGTCGATCACCACGTTGTTGCCCGACTCAACCGCACGGGCCTTGGCCTGCAGGACGTCGCCGGAGTAACCGACCGCCACGCAGATGTTGCCGTTGGCCAGATCGGAGATGTACTTCGAGGAGTGGAAGTACGCCACGTAAGGACGGATTTTCATGAACAGCGCTTCGGCCTCGGCAATGTGCGCCTTGTCCTTGTCGTTCACCGGATACCCCAGATAGTGCAGGGCGGCCGGGAGCATTTCGGTCGGCGAATCGAGGAAACTGATGCCGCAGGCTTTGAGCTTTTCCGCGTTCTCCGGTTTGAACAGCAAGTCCCAGGAGTTGGTCGGGGCGTTGGCGCCGAGTACTTCCTTGACCTTGGCCGGATTGAAACCGATGCCGATCGAGCCCCACATGTACGGGAACGCGTGCGCGTTGTCCGGATCACTGGCGGCGGCGTTTTTCAGCAGCACCGGGTTGAGATTCTTCCAGTTCGGCAGCTTCGACTTGTCCAGCGGCTGGTAGACGCCGGCCTTGATCTGTTTGGCCAGGAAACTGTTCGACGGCACGACGATGTCATAGCCGGATTTGCCCGCGAGCAGGCGCGCTTCCAGGGTTTCGTTGCTGTCGAAGACGTCGTAGGTCACGCGAATGCCAGTCTCGTCTTCGAACTTTTTCACGGTGTCCGGCGCGATGTAATCGGACCAGTTGTAAACACGCAGCACCTTGTCGTTGGCCTGGGCGCCCATGACCATCGCGCCCATTAAGGACAGTGTCAGCAGAGTCCTGCCAAACATTTTCATCGGTACAACTCCCTTCTTCTTATTCAACAAAACAAAAGCTCGGTGCACTTGAACCTTGTGGCGAGGGGGTTTATTCCCCGCTCGGCTGCGAAGCAGTCGCAAAACCTGAATACGGAGTCTTCAGGTAGCCCTGCGGGGGCCGCTTCGCAGCCCAACGGGGATAAATCCCCTCGCCACAGTTGTTTATTGGTGTTGCTCAGGCTGTCGCCGCTGCTGGCTGTTGCCACGACTCGTTCGCGGTCTGATCCATCGCTTCCTGGATCGCTTTTTTGCGGTTGGCCTCTGCCTTGCGGCCGAAGTACCAGACCAGGAAAGTCACGAGCGACACTGCCAGCAGAATCAGGCTGGCCACGGCGTTGATCTCAGGTTTCACGCCCAGGCGCACCGCCGAGAACACCTCCATCGGCAGCGTCGTCGAGCCCGGCCCGGAGACAAAACTCGCCAGCACCAGATCGTCCAGCGACAAGGCAAACGACATCATCCCGCCGGCGGCCAGCGACGGCGCGATCATTGGAATGGTGATCAGGAAAAACACTTTGAATGGTTTGGCGCCGAGGTCCATCGCCGCTTCTTCGATCGACAGATCCAGCTCGCGAAGGCGCGCGGAGACTACCACCGCCACATAAGCGGCACAAAAGGTGGTGTGGGCGATCCAGATGGTGACGATGCCGCGCTCCTGCGGCCAGCCGATCAGCTGCGCCATCGCCACGAACAGCAGCAACAGCGACAGACCGGTGATCACTTCCGGCATCACCAGCGGCGCGGTCACCAGGCCACCAAACAGCGTGCGACCCTTGAAGCGCGTCACCCGCGTCAGCACGAACGCCGCCAGCGTACCCAGTGCCACAGCGGCAATCGCGGTGTAGCAGGCGATTTCCAGCGAGCGCAGCACCGAGCCCATCAGTTGCGTGTTGTCGAGCAGGCCGACGTACCACTTGATCGACCAGCCGCCCCACACCGTCACCAGTTTCGAGGCGTTGAACGAGTAGATCACCAGGATCAGCATCGGCAGATAAATGAACATCAAGCCAAAGATCAGCATGAATTTGGAAAAGTTGAAGCGTTTCATCCCCGTGCCTCCATCTCTTTGGCCTGGCTGCGGTTGAACAGCAGAATCGGCACAATCAGGATCAACAGCATCACCACCGCCAGCGCAGAAGCCACCGGCCAGTCGCGGTTATTGAAGAACTCCTGCCACAGCACGCGACCGATCATCAGCGTCTCCGGGCCACCCAGCAGTTCCGGGATCACGAATTCGCCAACTACCGGAATGAACACCAGCATGCAACCGGCGATGATGCCGTTCTTGGCCAGCGGCACGGTGATCTTCCAGAAGTTGTTGAAGTTGCTCGAACCCAGATCCTGCGCGGCTTCCAGCAGGCTGTTGTCGTGCTTGACGAGGTTGGCGTAGAGCGGCAGGACCATGAACGGCAGATAGGCGTAAACCACACCGATATAGACGGCAGTGTTGGTGTTGAGGATCTCGATCGGGTGATCGGTGAGCCCGGTCCACATCAGGAACCCGTTGAGCAGACCGTTGTTGCTGAGGATGCCCATCCACGCATACACGCGGATCAGGATCGCCGTCCAGGTCGGCATCATGATCAACAGCAGCAGGACGTTTTGCGTTTCCTTGCCGGTCTTGGTGATCGCGTAGGCCATCGGGAAACCGATCACCAGGCACATCAGCGTGCTCAGTGCCGCGACCTTCAGCGAGCCGAGGTATGCGGACAGATACAGCTCGTCTTCGCCGAGCAGGGTGTAGTTGCCGATGTTCAGCAGCAGCTGGAATTTCTGTTCGGCGAAGGTGTAGATCTCCGAGTACGGCGGGATCGACAGCGCGGCTTCCGAGAAGCTGATCTTCATCACCAGAAAGAACGGCAGCATGAAGAACAGGAACAGCCAGATGAACGGAATGCCGATCACCAGTTTTCGTCCGCTGGGCACCAGGCGCAAGAATTGCTGATTGAAAGTTCTCATGAGCGCAGCACCACGCCGCTGTCGTCTTCCCACCAGACGTAGACCTTGTCGTCCCAGGTCGGCCGCGCGCCACGGCGTTCGGCATTGGCCATGAACGACTGGACGATCTTGCCGCCGGGCAGCTCGACGTAGAACACCGAATGGCCGCCGAGGTAGGCGATGTCGTGGACCTTGCCTTCGGACCAGTTGTAGCGGAACTCCGGTTGGGTGGTGCTGACGAGCATTTTTTCCGGGCGGATGGCGTAGGTGATCGACTTGTCCTGCACCGAGGTGCTGACGCCGTGACCGACATAGATCTTCTGCTGCAAGTCGGGGCTGTGAATGATCGCGTGGCCTTCGAGATCTTCCACCACCGTGCCGTCGAAAGCGTTCACGTTGCCGATGAATTCGCAGACCATGCGGCTGACCGGCGCTTCATAAATGTCCACCGGGCTGCCGATCTGCGCGATCCAGCCCAGGTGCATGATCGCGATGCGCTGGGCCATGGTCATGGCTTCTTCCTGGTCGTGGGTGACCATGACGCAGGTCACGCCGACGCGCTCGATGATTTCCACCAGCTCAAGCTGCATCTGCGAACGCAGCTTTTTATCCAGCGCACCCATCGGCTCGTCGAGCAGCAACAGTTTCGGCCGTTTGGCCAACGAGCGGGCGAGGGCGACGCGCTGCCGCTGACCGCCGGACAACTGGTGCGGGCGGCGCTTGGCGTATTGGGTCATGTGCACCAGGCGCAGCATTTCTTCGACACGGGCATCGATTTCGCTGGCCGGCAAGCGGTCCTGTTTGAGGCCGAAGGCGATGTTCTGTGCCACGGTCATGTGCGGGAACAGCGCATAGGACTGGAACATCATGTTGATCGGCCGCTCGTACGGCGGCATGTCGGTGATGTCCACGCCATCGAGCAGAATCCGCCCCTCGGTCGGCCGCTCGAAACCGGCGAGCATGCGCAGCAGAGTCGATTTGCCCGACCCGGAACCGCCCAGCAGCGCGAAAATCTCGCCCTGATGGATCTCCAGGGACACATCGTCCACGGCCACGGTTTCGTCGAACTTCTTGGTGACACGATCGACTTTCACCAGCACCTTTTTTGGTTGCTGCTGACCTTCGAGTGCCTTGCGGTAAGTGCTGGAGGCGTTTGCCATGTGAAACTCCCAACAGGTGTCGTGTGCCTGGCCAATGTGGCCGGGCTTAAGTGGATTGCGGAGCGGTCCGGAATGCCTGTCAGCTGGCGCAGAACCTGTGGGAGCGAGCCTGCTCGCGAATACGGAGTGTCAGTCGACATCATCGTTTGCTGATACACCGCTTTCGCGAGCAGGCTCGCTCCCACAGGGGATATGCGTTGACCTGAGTGGCCTTTGTCCGTACCGATCCGGCTTGTTCGGCGCCGCCGTCCTGGCTGCCTGGGTCGTACTTGTTGTTATCACGGGTGTTGCAGTTCACGACTGGCGGATGTGCAAACGCACACCCGCCAAGCGTGGGGGCAGTAAATCGTTATCTGGTTTGGGATTGCGTCAGCGCTGACTGCGCTTCGCCGCCCGTTGCCGGCACGCTGCGCCGAACGCCTGGAAAATCTTCAGGTAGTTCGGGTTGTCCAGCACTTGCCATTCCGGGTGCCATTGCACGCTGAGGGCGAAGGTCGGGCTGTGCTCGACCGAGATCGCTTCGATCAAACCGTCCGGCGCCACGGCTTCAGCACGCAGCCCGGGGGCGAGGCGGTCGATGCCCTGACTGTGAATCGAATTGACCTGAAATTCGTCGGGCAGCTCCAGCGCTTCGAACACACCGCCAGCGATCACGCTGACCGCATGGGCCGGGGCGTATTGCACCGCCACATCCGGGCTGTCGGCTTCACGGTGATCGAGCATGCCGGGCAGCTCGTGCACCTTCTGATGCAGGCTGCCGCCGAACGCCACATTCATTTCCTGGAAGCCACGGCAGATACCGAGCACCGGAACGCCCGCCGCAATGGCTGCACGCAATAAGGGAAGGGTAGTGGCGTCACGGGCCGGATCATGATCCGTGCCGAGGGCACTGGCCGGGCCTTGATAGTGGAAGGGCTCCACGTTCGAGGGAGAGCCGGTGAGCAACAGACCGTCGAGCTGACCGAGCAGGTCATCGATTTCAGTCAGGTTGCCGAGGGAAGGAATGACCACTGGCAACCCTTGGGCGCCAACGCTGACAGCACGTAGGTACTTGTCACCGCTGATGTGATAGGGGTGCAGGCCAATCTGTTTGACGCACGCAGTAACGCCGATCAATGGCTTGAATGCCATTTTTATTCACCTCGAAGTCTGTCACTTGAACGAGCTTTTCCGGAGCTTAGCCTCGTTGATTTTAATTAACAACTGCCATGTAAAAAATTCTAAACGCCGTTCATCAAATCGCTCAGGTTTACCGGGGTTTGCCGGCGGATATGGCACGAGAGTGTTAAAAAAAGCCCGAAAAATAAAGGCTGCAGGGCAGGGTGTTCGCTATTGACTTCACTTTGCCTTTCGGATTGACTGGCTGCGCAACACAGTGGTGAACATAATAATTAACAGCTAAATAGGTGCATCATGTCGGTCCCTCTGCGTACCGTTCAACTCAACGAAGCCAACGCATTCCTTAAGAAATATCCTGAGGTTTTGTACGTCGACCTTCTGATTGCGGATATGAACGGTGTGGTGCGCGGCAAGCGCATCGAACGCACCAGTCTTCATAAGGTGTACGAAAAAGGCATCAACCTGCCGGCGTCGCTGTTCGCGCTGGACATCAACGGCTCGACGGTGGAAAGCACCGGTCTGGGCCTGGATATTGGCGACGCCGATCGCATCTGCTACCCGATCCCCGGCACCCTGAGCATCGAGCCGTGGCAAAAACGCCCGACCGCTCAACTGCTGATGACCATGCACGAGATCGAAGGCCAGCCGTTCTTCGCCGACCCGCGTGAAGTGCTGGCCAACGTTGTGCGCAAATTCGACGACCTCGGCCTGACCATATGCGCGGCGTTCGAACTCGAGTTCTACCTGATCGACCAGGACAACGTGAATGGCCGTCCGCAATCGCCACGTTCACCTGTATCCGGCAAGCGTCCGGTGTCGACCCAGGTCTACCTGATCGACGATCTCGACGAATACGTCGACTGCCTGCAAGACATTCTCGAAGGCGCGAAAGAGCAGGGCATTCCCGCTGACGCCATCGTCAAGGAAAGCGCCCCGGCACAGTTCGAAGTCAACCTGCATCACGTCTCCGACCCGATCAAGGCCTGCGATTACGCGGTGTTGCTCAAGCGTCTGGTGAAGAACATCGCCTACGACCACGAGATGGACACGACTTTCATGGCCAAGCCGTATCCGGGCCAGGCCGGCAACGGTCTGCACGTGCACATTTCGATTCTGGACAAAGAAGGCAACAACATCTTCGCCAGCGAGGATCCCGAGCAGAACGCCGCACTGCGTCACGCGATCGGCGGTGTGCTCGAGACCCTGCCGGCGCAAATGGCGTTCCTCTGCCCGAACGTCAACTCGTACCGCCGCTTCGGCGCGCAGTTCTACGTACCGAACTCGCCGAGTTGGGGCATCGACAACCGCACCGTGGCCGTGCGCGTGCCGACCGGTTCGGCGGATGCCGTGCGCATCGAACACCGCGTCGCCGGTGCCGACGCCAACCCATACCTGCTGATGGCTTCGGTGCTGGCCGGCATCCACCACGGCCTGACCAACCAGATCGAGCCCGGCGCCCCGGTCGAAGGCAACAGCTACGAGCAAAACGAGCAGAGCCTGCCGAACAACCTGCGCGACGCCTTGCGCGAGCTCGACGACAGCGAAGTCATGGCGCGCTACATCGACCCGATGTACATCGACGTGTTCGTCGCGTGCAAGGAAAGCGAGCTGGCCGAGTTCGAGAACTCGATTTCTGACCTTGAGTACAACTGGTATCTGCATACGGTGTGATCACAGACACCACCGATCCAATGTGGGAGCGAGCCTGCTCGCGAATGCGGTATGTCAGTCAGAATATTGTTGCCTGACACGACGCTTTCGCGAGCAGGCTCGCTCCCACATTGGATCGGTGGTGTCTGTGATCACACCGTATGCAG
>NZ_CAMPPP010000022.1:0-82307 GCF_946901175.1 Pseudomonas sp. Marseille-Q5117
CGCTCCCACGCCCGGATCAATCCCTCCACTCAGCCTTCCGATGTCGCCGGTGGATCAAGATCAAGAGCACTCGAGCTTGCGCTCATTGTTGAGTGGTGCGGCTTCGCCGCGGGCAGCTGCGCTGCTTGCTTTTCTGTGGGAGCGAGCCTGCTCGCGAAGGCGGTCTGACAGCCAATTCATTTCGAATCGCCAATTCACGCTGCCTTCCTACAGCTTTTTCAGAGTCCTCCGATCTTGAGGCGCTGGCCGTCCAATGCTGTACTCCGGGTTCTGCCTTTCCGAGTCCTTGAGTCTGTCTGATGAAGAAACCACCGACATTAGCCGGCAGAACGGATCCTGTTTTCGAACTGTTGGCCCGCTCGCCCCACAAGCAACGACTTGCGGATTATCTGGCGCTGCTCAAGCCGCTCGATGATCAGGGGCGCTATCTGCCGTTCGAGGCGTTGCGCTATCGCTGGGCGGCAGGGTTGGACGCTAATCTTTGTTGGGCGTTGGTGAAGAAGGCGCGGGCGGCCCAGTACATTCATTTGTTGCCGTTGGGCGAGCCGGTGCAGTGGGGCAAATACGTGCCAACGCCGTTGGCGCAGAAAACCTTGGCTGTGGTGGATCGTTACGCCAGTACGGCCGCGCTGGATTACATGACCAGTCAGATCGGCGAGCGGGCGCATTTCTCCCGTCTGCTCAATGACCTGATCGAAGACGAAGCCATCGCCAGTAGCCAGTTGGAGGGCGCGGCGACCACTACTCGTGTTGCCAAGGACATGCTCAAGCATCAGCGCCAGCCGCGGACGCCGGATGAGCGCATGGTAATGGGTAATTATCGAATGATGAATTTCGCTTGGGAAAAGCGTTATGAACCTCTGAGCATTGAGCTGATTGCAGAGATCCATCGAGTGGGTGTGGAGGGGATCGACGACGAGCAGTATTCCCCCGGATTGTTCCGGACCAATGATGAGGTGGTTGTTCAGGATGGTTCAGGCAACACCGTGCACCGACCACCTCCTGCTGCAGGATTGGTTGCGCGGTTGGCGAGGTTGTCCGCCTGGATCAACCGGCCCGCTGCCTCGATTCTGGACAAAAATTATCTACATCCACTGATCAAGGCCGTGACGCTGCATTTCGCCATGGGTTATGAACATCCATTTCGCGACGGTAACGGGCGGGTCGCGAGAGCCTTGTTTTACTGGTTCATGTTCAAACATGAGTTCGCGGCGTTTCGCTACATTGCGATCAGTCTGCTGCTGCGCAATGCACCGGTGAAATACGGACGCTCCTACCTGCACACCGAGGCGGATGAGCTGGATCTGACTTATTTCATCGAGTTTCAATGCGCGGTTATTTTGCGAGCCGTGGTCGGTTTTACAACTGTGTACCGCAAGAGTCTGGCTGACACTCAGGACTTTGAGCGCTGGCTGACGAGCTCTGGCGTAATTGCTCAACTGACGGAACGGCAGCGCGCGTTGTATCAAGTGGCTAAAAGCGGGGAGGCGAAGGAGTTTACGGCGAGCAATGTCGCGGAAAATTTCTCCTGTTCGGGTAGCGAGGCGGCGTCGATTCTGGAAGGGCTGGACCAATTGCAGCTTTTTGAGAGAAGGAAGATGGGGCGGGAGTGGGTGTTTTTTTTACGTAGTTCTTTACGTGGAGGCAAGCATGGGAGCGAATTGAATCGCCCCCATGTTGTAACGACTTAAAGCGTACCAAACACCTTCTTCGCCAGACTCGTCGCCGCAGCGGCCGGGTTCTGACGAATTGTTTTTTCCTGCTTGCCGATCATCTCGAACAAACCATTGAGTGCCTGTTCAGTAACGTAGCTCTCAACGTTCGCGCTCTTCGCATCGACTACGCCGAAGGCGGCAGCTTGACCTGCAAATGAATTGTACTTCTGCGCGACGCCGACCTTGTCAGTGGCTTGTTTGACGATGGGCAGGAATTTCGCGCGGATCTGTTCGCGGCTGGATTTGTTCAGGTATTGGGTCGCCGAATCGTTGCCGCCGCTGAGGATGCCTTTGGCGTCGGCCACGCTCATTTTCTTCACTGCATCGACGAGGATGGGCTGGGCTTGGGTCACGGCGGATTCGGCGGCTTTGTTCATCGCGGTTTCCAGTTCTTCGACCTGGGCGCCCATGCCGAAGGCTTTCATCTTGCTCGCGGCTTTGCCGAGTTTGCCCGGCAGTTCGATTTTCACTTCGGGGTTATTGCTGAAGCCGCCCGGGGTGCCGAGTTGCTTCACGGCGATCTGTGCGCCTTGGGTCAGGGCGTCCTTGAGGCCGCCGGTGGCGTCTTGTTGCGACAGGTCGTTGAGCGACAAGGCCAAGGCGTTGGCGGAGATCAGCAGGCCGGCGCAGGCGGCGGCGAAGCGAAGGGTAGGGCGGCGCATGGCGGCTTCCTTGTGGCGAAAAATGGATTAACGAACGGCGTCGACGCGGATTTTCAGCGGCTGCGGGTCGTTGCCGTCGAGTTGCACGGCGTGGTTTTCGGTGGTGATGAACATCAGCTCGCCGTTGACTTCAATGCGCGCGCTGACCGAGTAACGGTGGCCGGATTTGACCTGCGCCGGATCGTAGCTCAAATGGAATGGCAGCGGCACCTGGCCTTTGATCGGGCCTTTCTGTTCGGCGAGGACGACGGCCGGCGCATCGGCCAGCGACACGTCCTGCAGGCTGACGCTCAGGGTCGCGCTCGGGGGCAGGGCGATGCGTTGCAGGTAGAAGACTTCGCCGTCGAGGCTGGCCTTGCCGGCGGGTGTGGTTGATTGGCAGGCGCTGAGCAGGGTGGCGGCAGCGAGGGTTAGCAGTTTTTTCATGGGTGAATCTCCTTTCGATGTGGGAGCGAGCCTGCTCGCGAAAGCGCTGGATCAGTCAAAATAAATGGCGACTGACACGCCGTCTTCGCGAGCAGGCTCGCTTCCACAGGGGTAAGGCTTCAAGCCTCAGGCTGTGGCGTGATCTGATCCGCCGCATCTTCACTGCGGTGCAGCGCGACCTGGCGGATCGACAGGCGAATCTCCGCCGGCAGCACGCGTTTGGCCGCGCCTTCGGCCAGCTCGCCGAGCAGTTCGTGATAGCTGAGCTTGCCGGCTTCGTCGCGGCGCAGGACGTCGAGGTCGAGCAGGGTCTGGATGAAGTGGCGGAACAGACTCTTATCGAAAAACTCTGGGGCGTTCAGACCGTGGAGGATCGACAGGCGCTGGGCCATCACTGTGCAGAGGTCTTCCAGCTCTTCGGCGCTGATGCTGTTCTGGCCGCTGTTGAGCAGCAAAGATACGGTCATGTAAAAGCGCTGCAAGGTCTGCGCGATGCTTTTCGACAGCAGCGTCAGCAGCACGAAATGCCGCGAACTCGGCGCCGGGCGCAGGTAAACGTCCTTCTCGAAACGCAGCAGGCCCTGCTCGACGAACGCTTCCAGCCACTGATCGATCACCGCGTCGAGTTCGTCCAGGCTCCAGCGGATGAACAGCTCCGATTGCAGGTACGGATACAGCGCGCGGGTGTAGCGCAGGATCTGCTCGCGGCTCATGCGCGAGGTGCTCTGGAAGAAACTCGCCAGCAACGACGGCAGAGCGAAAATGTGCAGGACGTTGTTGCGGTAGTAGGTCATCAGGACCGCGTTCTGCTCGTCCAGATAGAGAATCTTGCCCAGCGCATCGTTCTGCTCGGCGAGCAGATCCATGTCTTTCACATGCTCGATCAGCGCCCGGCCATCGCCTTCCGGCAAGGTGGTGTGTGGCGAATACGGGACCTTGCGCAGCAGCGCCAGATACAGGTCCAGCACCCGCGCCATGGCCCGATCATCCAGGGCCAGACGCGTGGTCGACAGCAGAGCCAACGCCACCAGATTCACTGGATTGATCGCCGCCGCTTCGTTGAGATGCCGGGCGACTTTCTCGCCGAGGCGGTTGGTGGTTTCGTTGAGCCACGCCGGTTTGAACTGCGGGCCGAGCTCCTGCTGGCGCCAGTCCGGTTGCTCGGCGTCGAGGAATTCGGCCAGTTTGATCGGCTCACCGAAGTTGACCGCGACCTGACCGAAACGCTGCTTGAGCGCGCCGATCACTTTGAAAATATCGAAGATCGATTCTTTTTTCTTGCTCGCCCCACGCAGTTCGCCGAGGTAGGTGCGGCCTTCGAGCACGCGCTCGTATCCGATGTACACCGGCACGAAGACGATCGGCATCCGCGACGAACGCAGGAAACTGCGCAGGGTGATCGCGAGCATGCCGGTTTTCGGTTGCAGCATGCGCCCGGTGCGCGAGCGACCGCCCTCGACGAAATACTCGACCGGGAAACCTTTGGTGAACAGGGTGTGCAGGTATTCGTTGAACACCGAGGTGTACAACGGATTGCCCTTGAAGGTGCGGCGCATGAAAAACGCACCGCCGCGACGCAGCAGGCTGCCGATCACCGGCATGTTCAGGTTGATCCCGGCGGCAATGTGCGGCGGGGTCAGGCCGTTGCGGAACAGCAGATACGAGAGCAGCAAGTAATCGATGTGGCTGCGGTGGCACGGCACGTAGATCACTTCGTGACCTTGCGCGACGTTCTGCACGCCCTCGATGTGGTTGACCTTGATGCCGTCGTAGATCTTGTTCCAGAACCAGCTCAGCACCACTTCGAGAAAACGGATCGCGGTGTAGGTGTAGTCCGAGGCGATCTCGTTGCCGTAGCGCAGGGCCTGGGCCTTGGCTTTTTCCGGCGAGATTTTTTCGCGCTCGGCCTCCTCGAGGATCGCCTGTTTGACCAGCGGCTGGTTGAGCAGGCCTTTGACCAGATTGCGCCGGTGAGAGATGTCCGGGCCGATCACCGCAGCTTTGAGGTTGCGGAAGTGCACGCGCAGGATGCGCTGGGCCATGCGCACGGTGCGCTCATGTCCCTTGTTGTGATCGATCAGTTCGCGCAGGTGGATCGGCGCGGAAAACTGCACGCGGGTTTTACGCCCGAGGACGATGATGCTCAGCAGCCGGCGCAGACGGCCGGTGACTGCCCAGCTGTCGGCGAACAACAGTTTCCACGGACTGTTTTCGCTGTCTGGGGACTGGCCCCAGAACACGCTGACCGGAATGATCTGCGCGTCTTCGGCAGCATTCTGAGTCAGCGCGCTGACCAGACGGGTGAGAGTCGGCGGCGCGCCGCGTTTGTCCTGGCGGCCAAGCCAGTCCGGGTCCGGCGTCAAATAGAAAAACGCCGCCGGCTCGATCAGCGCACCCACCGATACCGCCAGCACCGGGCGTGGCAGACCGGCCTTGGTGCACTCGGTGTCAACCACCGCCAGATCGGTCAGTGACGGGTTTTGCAGGACGTAGAACACCGGACGACTGCGGTCGAGGTTGAGGGTGAACGACGACTGATTGATGGTCTCGGAGCGAACCCAGAGATACAACAGGCGGCGCAGGGTGCCAAACACAAGACGGCGGAACGGGGAACGGGTCATACGGCTTCTGCGTGAGTGAATAAAACCGAGCAGGCGCTCGGGGCGGACAGTTTGCCGTATTAGGCGAAAATCGGCAAAAAAGCGCCGAAGTAATCTCCTGTTGAGAGTTTCTTCACCTGTCATATACTCGGCGCTCTGTTGCCGGTGCCCTGTCATGGACGTCGGACGCAGGCTGACGTTCCTCGAAGGCTTTCCTGCGAAAAGCCCGTTCAATAATAAAAAAGGAGTATGAACAGATGGCAACACGCGAAACCGGCAACGTGAAGTGGTTCAACGACGCCAAAGGCTATGGCTTTATCCAGCGCGACGACGGCGTGGACGTGTTCGTGCACTACCGCGCGATACGCGGCGAAGGGCACCGCTCGCTGACTGAAGGTCAGCAGGTTGAGTACGCGGTGGTCACCGGCGAGAAGGGGTTGCAGGCGGAAGACGTTGTAGGCCTGTAACACAAACCTCCAGAACGCCAAAAACCACTGTGGGAGCGAGCCTGCTCGCGAATGCGGTGTATCAGTCACCATTCATATCGACTGACACTGCGCATTCGCGAGCAGGCTCGCTCCCACGTGGACTCTACGTTGCCCGTGGTTACGCGGTCTTCCAGGTGATTTCTTCTTCACCATCGGCACTGATGCGAATCCAGCGGTCGGCGGTTTCTTCACCTTCTTCTTCGACCCACGTCCCCGGTGCACAGCGCACTTCGACATTCAGCGCGGCAAAGGCTGCGCGGGCGCAGGCGATGTCGTCGTCCCAGGGGGTCTGGTCGCTTTCCAGGAACAGGCTGTTCCATTTGCCCACGGCTTTCGGCAGCCAGGTCACCGGCACGTTGCCGGCCTTGCACTTGTACGTCTGGCCTTTCTGCACCCAGTCGCTGCACGGGCCCAGCGCTTGGCCGAGCCAGGCGGCGATGGCCTTGTGGTCGACGTCGGCGTCTTTCAGGTAAATCTCGATGTCCGGTTGGCGCATGGATGTCCTCACTGCGGGTCTGAAAAATCCATTCGCGGATTTAGCCGGCCCCGGGCCTTTGCCCGAGACCAAAAGTTATTGAAGAACGAAATAATCGTAGCGCATCGACACGGTGGTCTCGAACGGCTCGGCCTGCTCGATCACCGCCGCACGACGCTCGGCACTGGCACGCCAGCCGTGAGGCGTCATCGCCAACAGGTTGGCGCGGTCCTCGGGCTTGTCCAGGGTCAGCTTGAATTCCAGGGTTTCGCTGTGCGCCAAGGCCATGCCTGCCGGCACCAGGGCCAGGTGCTTGTCGTCGGTGTACTCGCGCACTTCGTCGTACAGGCGTTCGCGCAATTCCATCAGATGGCCACGGGTCGGGCCGACTTTCATCAGCCCACCGCCGACGCTGAGCAGACGCTTGGCTTCCTCCCAATCCAGCGGACTGAAGACGCTGGCGAGAAACTGGCAACTGCCTGAAGCCAATGGCACGCGGGCCATGCTGGCGATCAACCAGGTAATCGCCGGGTTGCGCTTGCAGGCGCGTTTGACGGCTTCGCGGGAAATGTCCAGCGCGTAGCCGTCAGCATTGGGCAAAGCCTCGGCGATTTGCGCGGTGTAGTAACCCTCGCCACAACCGATGTCGACCCAGCGCTCCGGCGCATAACTCGCCGCCAATTCAGCCAGACGCCTGGCAACTGGCGCGTAGTGCCCGGCGTTGAGGAAATCACGCCGCGCCTCGACCATCGCTTGATTGTCGCCCGGGTCGCGGCTGTTCTTGTGCTGCACCGGCAACAGGTTCAGATAACCCTGACGCGCACGGTCAAACCGATGCCCGGCGGGGCAGACCACGCCGTTCTCTACCGCATTGAGCGGCTCACTGCAGATCGGGCACGCGAGCATCAGGCGAGCAACTTGATCAGGGTCTGGTAATAGATTTCCGTCAGCACGTCGAGATCGGCTGCCAGCACGCGCTCGTTGACTTGGTGGATGGTCGCGTTGACCGGGCCCAGTTCAACCACTTGCGTGCCCATAGTCGCGATGAAACGGCCATCGGAGGTGCCGCCGCTGGTCGACGCCTTGGTCTCGCGACCGGTGATGTCCTTGATGCTCGACGACACCGCATCGAGCAGCGCCCCCGGTTCGGTGAGGAATGGCAGGCCGGACAGCGCCCAGTCGATGTGCCAGTCCAGACCATGCTTGTCGAGGATGTCGGCAACGCGTTTCTGCAGGCCTTCGACGGTCGATTCGGTGGAGAAACGGAAGTTGAACACCGCCACCAGATCACCGGGAATCACGTTGGTCGCGCCGGTGCCGGAATTGAGGTTGGAAATCTGGAAACTGGTTGGCGGGAAGAAGTCGTTACCGTGGTCCCAGTGCTCGGCGGCCAGCTCTGCCAGCGCCGGAGCGGCGAGGTGGATCGGGTTCTTCGCCAGATGCGGGTAGGCCACGTGACCCTGCACGCCTTTGACCGTGAGCTTGGCGCCGAGGGAGCCGCGACGGCCGTTTTTCACCACATCGCCGACCAGCGTGGTGCTCGACGGTTCGCCAACGATGCACCAGTCCAGGCGCTCGTTGCGCGCGACCAGACGTTCGACCACGGCCTTGGTGCCGTGATGCGCCGGGCCTTCTTCGTCGCTGGTGATCAGGAAAGCGACCTTGCCTTTGTGATTCGGATAGTCGGCGACGAAGCGTTCAGCGGCGACGGTCATCGATGCCAGGCTGCCTTTCATGTCTGCCGCGCCACGGCCGCAGAGCATGCCGTGTTCGTCGATCACGGCATTGAACGGATCGATCTGCCATGCGGTAACCGGACCGGTCGGCACCACGTCGGTGTGACCGGCGAAGCACAGCACCGGGCCGTCGTTGTTGCCGTGAGTGGCCCAGAAGTTATCCACATCTTCGATGCGCATCGGCTCCAGGGTGAAACCGGCATCGCCCAGGCGCTGCATCATCTGCTTCTGGCAGTCGGCATCGACCGGGGTTACGGAGGGACGGCGGATCAGGTCGATGGCCAGTTGAAGGGTCGGCGATAGGTCGGCGTGGGCCGTCATGGAAAACTCCGGGATCATGGGGTGTGAGCTTGGGCTTCTAATGTGGGAGCGAGCCTGCTCGCGAAAGCGGTCTACCAGGCACCTTAAAGGTTGAATGTTACAACGCCTTCGCGAGCAGGCTCGCTCCCACAAGGGATAGGGGTGGTCAGTCAGACCGGTTATCACGCCAAGCCCCGCAAAATGGCGGTTATCTTAAAGCAAAACGGCGACCATTGGCCGCCGTTTAGTGCTGCGTTGCGGATTTAGACGACCGGTGCCGGCTCAGCCTTGGCCACAGGTTTGGGCAGCGACGACAGGAACGCCATGATCAGCGCCGCCAGATACGGCAGCGACTGCACCAGCAGCATGGTTACCCAGAAGCGCATGTCATTGCTCGGAATGCCCTGCACCAGGAAGATCCCCAGCGCCGCGCCCCACAGCAACAGCATGATGAACAGCTCCTCGCGAGCCTCGCTGATCGCCACCCAGAAACCGTGGTTGTCAGCGTTTTTCGGCGTGCGGAAGAACGGAATGCTGCTGGTGAAGAAACCGTACAGCACCGCTTTGGCGATGGTGTGCGACAACGCCAACCCGGCCAGCGCCGCGCAGAACGCATCCTTCAGATTCACACCGACGGCGCGGCGGTAGAGGAAGATGATCTTGCCGACCTTGAACACGAACAGCGCCAGTGGCGGGATTGGGAAAAACAACAGCGGCGGATCGACCCGTTGCGGCACGATGATCATCGCCGCCGACCACAACAGCGCGCCAACGGTGAAGAAGATGTTCATGCCATCGGCGACCCACGGCAGCCAGCCAGCGAGGAAGTGATAACGCTGACCGCGAGTCAGTTCGGTGTCCTTGCCGCGCAGCAGGCTGCGGGTGTGGCGCTTGATGATCTGGATCGCGCCATAGGCCCAACGGAAACGTTGCTTCTTGAAGTCGATGAAGGTATCCGGCATCAGGCCCTTGCCGTAGCTGTCGTGGTAATACGCCGCCGACAGGCCTTTCTCGAACACGCGCAGGCCGAGTTCGGCGTCTTCACAGATGCACCAGTCAGCCCAGCCCAACTCTTCCAGCACGGAACGACGGGTCATGGTCATGGTGCCGTGCTGAATGATCGCGTCACGGTCGTTGCGAGTGACCATGCCGATATGGAAGAAGCCTTTGTATTCGGCGTAGCAGAGCTTCTTGAAGGTGCTTTCGTTCTGGTCGCGATAATCCTGCGGCGACTGCACCACGGCGATTTTCGGGTCGGCGAAGTGCGGCACCATGTGCTTGAGCCAGTTCGGGTGCACGCAGTAATCGGAGTCGATCACCGCAATGACCTCGGCATCCTTGGCGGTGTGCGGAATCAGATAATTCAGCGCGCCGCCCTTGAAACCGGCCAACGGCGAAACGTGGAAGAACTTGAAGCGCGGGCCGAGGGTTGCGCAGTAATCGCGCACCGGTTCCCAGACGGCCGGGTCCTTGGTGTTGTTGTCGATGATCAGGACTTCGAAGTCTGGATAATCGAGCGCGGCCAGTGCGTCGAGGGTCTGTTTGACCATCTCTGGCGGCTCGTTGTAGCAGGGCACGTGGATCGACACTTTCGGTCGGTAATCGGAATCGCCCAGCACCGGCAGGAATTCCCGCCGGCGCTTGTGAATCCACACCGCTTCGGCCAGTTCATGGGCCTCTGTAAGCAGGACGATGAATACCCCGAGCGCACCGAGCGCCAAGAGGAATCCGACCGTGAGGCTGAACCACGTGCTGTATTGCTGGCTGTAGTCGTAACCGATGTACACCAGCACCGAACCGCAGAGGAACGCGATAAACGTCAGGAACGTGCGACCGCGCTGGCGCAGCGCCGAGCCGTCGATCATCAGCAGGGTCAGCGACAGCAGCGCCAGCACCACCGAGCCGATCGCCAGTACGCGCCATTGCGGAATCGCCACCACCGGGCCTTCGAAATTGAATTTCTGCTGGCGCGCGGCGTTGAACACGCCCCAGTAGGCGCCGACCGAACCTTCATCGCTGGCCTTCCACGGCTGATCGAACGCTTCGATCACGAAGTAGTTGAAGCCTTGGCGATTGAGCTTGTTGACCAGCGTGCGCAGGTAAATCGCCTGATCTGCCGGCGAGGCATCGGCGCCACCGCGCATGCGACCATTGCTCGGCCAGCCGACCTCGGAGAGCAGCAGCGGTTTTTTCGGAAAGAGTTTCTTCAGATCGCGGGCGCGGTCGAAGACGAACTGGCCGGCCTTGTCCACCGGAATGAATTCCCAATAGGGCAAGACGTGGGCGGCGATCAGGTCAACGTGCTTGGCCAGTTGCGGGTATTTCTCCCAGATATGCCATTGCTCGGAGGTGGTCACCGGTACTTTGACCGCAGCGCGCACCCGATCCAGCAGAACGATCAGGGCTTCCGGGGTGATCTCTTCGCGAAACAGCGCCTCGTTGCCGACCACCACGCGCACGACGCTTCTGGAGGTGTTGGCCAGCTCGATGGCTTTGGTGATTTCCCGTTCGTTGCGTTCCTGGTCCGGGCTGATCCAGATGCCGAGGGTGACACGCAGGCCGAATTCTTCAGCCAGTTTCGGGATGTCTCCAAGCGAGCCGTCGACCGAATAGATACGAATGTTGTCGGTCAGCTTGCTCATGATTTCCAGGTCACGGCGCATTTCGTCGTCAGACGGATACTGATCCTTCTGTGGGAATTGCCCCTGCTGGAATGGCGAATACGAGAAGCCGGAGATTTGCTGCGGCCAGTTCGGCGCCGTGACCGGGCGATTGACCAGCGCCCAGAAACCGGTGAACAAGGCAGCGATGGCCAGCACCACCACCAGGTTGAGTCCAAATTTACGCGATGACATATCTGTTTCGGGTTCCAAAGGCTGTGGAACGAAGGATCGGTCGGATAGACGCCCGAGGGGCGCGCATCCTACACCGGCGGTTAACCAGCCGTACAACTGACGGGAAAATGCCTGACATTGGGCAGCCGTCTCTTACTTAAGTTCTTACACTTGTCGCTTGCAGCTTAAAACTTGTCGCTGCGTAGCCCTATAATGCGCGCCGGTTTTTGGGGTAATGGTCATGAGTACAGAAGATCCGCGGTTTGCAGGCATCGCCCGTTTGTATGGCATCGAGGGCCTGGAACGCTTGCGCGCCGCCCATGTGGCGATCGTCGGCGTTGGTGGCGTCGGTTCCTGGGCGGCGGAAGCCATGGCCCGTTGCGGGGTTGGCGAGATTTCGCTGTTCGACCTCGACGACGTCTGCGTCAGCAATGCCAACCGCCAGCTGCATGCGCTGGACAGCACCGTCGGCAAACCCAAGGTCGAGGTGATGGCCGAGCGTCTGCGCGGGATCAACCCCGATTGCACGGTGCACGCCGTGGCCGATTTCGTTACCCGCGACACCATGGCCGAATACATCACGCCGAACATCGACTGCGTGATCGACTGCATCGATGCGGTCAATGCCAAAGCGGCGCTGATCGCCTGGTGCAAACGCCGCAAGATCCAGATCATCACCACCGGCGGCGCGGGCGGGCAGATCGATCCGACGCTGATTCAGGTCTGCGATCTGAACCGCACCTTCAACGATCCGCTGGCTTCGAAAGTGCGCTCGACCTTGCGTCGTGACTACGGCTTCTCCCGCACCGTGACCCGCCACTACAGCGTGCCGTGCGTATTTTCCACCGAACAGCTGCGCTACCCGAAACCGGATGGCAGCATTTGTCTGCAGAAGAGTTTTGTCGGCGATGGCGTGAAGCTCGACTGCGCCGGCGGGTTTGGCGCGGTGATGATGGTTACCGCGACATTTGGCATGGTCGCGGCGACCAAGGCTGTGGACAAGATTGTCGCTGGTGTACGGCGCCCGGCGGACCGGGTCAAACCTCAGATTTGATGCTGGGTCTTTGATCGTTCCCACGCTCCGCGTGGTAATGCAGCCCGGGACGCTCCGCGTCCCATCCAGAGCCGAACGCGGAGCGTCCGTTGAGGCATTCCCACGCAGAGCGTGGGAACGATCAGTCAGCGAGCCAGCTCATTCATCCGCTGGAGCACGGCATTCAGGCCATTACTGCGCGATGGCGATAGCTGGCGGGACAGGCCGAGCTGATTAAACCAATCCGGCAAATCGATTTGCTTTATATCAGCCGCCGACAAGCCGTTAACCCGCAACAGCAGCAACGCCACCAACCCGCGAATCATCCGCGCATCGCTGCTTGCCTTGAACTGCCAGTGTCCGTCGCGCAAATCCCCGACCAGCCACACCTGACTCTCACAGCCATGCACCCGGTTGGCCTCGCACTTATCCGCGTCATCCAGCGCCGGCAAACGATCACCAAACTGCATCAGCAACCGCGCCCGCTGTTCCCAGCCCGCCGCAGTCTGAAACGTCTGCAGCGCTTCGGCCGCTTCCACCGGCAGGCTCATCGCAACATCTCCAGCGCCTGATCCAGCGCCTCGAAAAAGCGCTCCAGATCTTCCGAATCGTTATACAGCGCCAGCGACACACGAATCGCGCCAGCCAGTTCGAAGCTTTTCATCAATGGCATGGCGCAGTGATGTCCGGCGCGCACGGCGATGCCTTGTTCGGTGAGCAGATGCGCCAGATCGGCGTTGTGCACGCCTTCGACGACAAAACTGGCCAGCGCCAGTTGCGGCTTGCCCAGCAGGCGAATGCCATTGCGTGCGGCGAGGCCGCGCAGCAGATAGTCGTGCAGTGCCGCTTCGTGGGCAGATACGGCGTCTTGATCCAAACCGGCCAAGTAGTCGAGGGTCGCTCCGAGGCCGATGACGCTGGCGATCGGCGGTGTGCCCGCCTCGAACCCCAAAGGCGCCGGCCGGAAGCGCGAATCCTGATAGTTGGCGTCTAGCACCATCTCGCCGCCGAACTGCCAATGCTGCAATTGCTCCAGCGCAGCGTTGCGCCCGAACAGCACGCCGAGGCCATCCGGGCCGTAGAGTTTGTGGCTGGAAAACACATAGAAATCGCAACCCAGCGCCTGTACATCATGCCGGCCGTGCACCACACCTTGCGCGCCATCGACTACCGTGAGCGCGTTCTGCGCCTTGGCCATGCCCAGCAAAGCGGTCAGTGGCTGCCAGGCGCCGAGGACATTGGACAACTGGCTGACCGCCAACAAACGCGTGCGCGGGCCGATCAGATGCACGGCAGCGCCGAGGTCGATCAGGCCGTCGGCATCCAGCGGCAGGATCACCAGTTTCAGCTGACGGCGTTGCGCCAGTTGCTGCCACGGCAGCAGGTTGGCGTGATGCTCCAGAGCGCTGATGACAATCTCATCGCCCGGCTGAAACAGAGGCTCCAGACCATAAGCCAGCAGATTCAGCGCACTGGTGGCGCCGTGGGTGAAGATGATTTGCCCGCTGTCACCGGCATTCAGCCATTGGCCAACCTTGCGCCGACTGTCTTCGAACGCTTGCGTCGCGTGGGCACCGGGCAGGTGTTGCGCACGATGCACATTGGCCGCGCCGTTGGCGTAGTAATGCGTCAGTGCGTCGAGCAGGGCCTGGGGTTTTTGCGTGGTGGCGGCGCTGTCCAGATAGGTCTGGTCTTGCCGTTGCAGGGCGGCGATAGCCGGGAAATCGGCGCGCCAGGGGGAGGGGATCATCATGAGTTCAGCCCTGTGAAATTGGGCGGCGTGTACGCCAAACCTTGTGGGAGCGAGCCTGCTCGCGAAAGCGTCCTTGAGGACGCCAGAAGTTTCGCGAGCAGACTCGCTCCCACAGGCCTACAGCGCTTAGTTGTGAGCGTGCAGCGCTTCGTTCAGTTCGATCGCCGATTTGTGGGTCTTGCATTCCACAGCACCGGTTTCCGAGTTGCGACGGAACAGCAGATCAGTCTGACCAGCCAGCTCACGCGCCTTCACAACCTTTACCAGATTGTTGTTTTCGTCCAGCAGCGCAACCTTGGTACCGGCGGTCACGTACAGGCCCGATTCCACAGTGTTGCGGTCGCCCAGCGGAATACCGATACCGGCGTTGGCGCCGATCAGGCAGCCTTCGCCGACCTTGATCACGATGTTGCCACCGCCCGACAGGGTGCCCATGGTCGAGCAACCGCCGCCCAGGTCCGAACCCTTGCCGACGAAGACGCCAGCGGAAACGCGGCCTTCGATCATGCCCGGGCCTTCGGTGCCAGCGTTGAAGTTGATGAAACCTTCGTGCATGACGGTGGTGCCTTCGCCGACATAGGCGCCCAGACGCAGACGTGCGGCATCAGCGATACGCACGCCGGCCGGTACCACGTAGTCGGTCATTTTCGGGAACTTGTCCACCGAGAACACTTCCAGAAGCTCGCCGCGCAGGCGCGCTTCGAGTTGCATTTCCGCCAGTTCGCTCAGGTCGATCGCGCCCTGGCTGGTCCACGCCACGTTCGGCAGCAGCGGGAAGATACCGGCCAGGCTGACGCCGTGCGGCTTGACCAGACGGTGCGACAGCAGGTGCAGCTTGAGGTAGGCCTCAGGCGTGGAGGTCAGTTGCGCGTCTTCAGCCAGCAGGGTGGCGACCAGCGGCTTGTGGCTTTCGGCCAGGCGGGTCAGCAGCTTGCCTTGCACGGCGTCGATGCCTTTTACCGCTTCAGCCAGCTGCGCCGCCTGGGCGGTGGTGAAGGTAATGGCCTGGTTGCCTTCGGTGTAGCCGAGGATTGGCGCAACGGCCGCGACCAGTTCGGCCGAAGGGTTGAGCAGTGGCTGGGCGTAGAACACTTCCAGCCATGCGCCTTGACGGTTCTGGGTGCCAACACCAAAAGCGATGCTGAACAGGGAATTGGACATGTGAATACCTCTACAAAGAGTGACGGGCTGCTTACTTCAGAGCGGCCGCGTAGATATCTGGCTTGAAGCCAATCAGGGTTCGGTCACCGAGATCGAGCACCGGGCGCTTGATCATCGAGGGTTGTGCGAGCATCAGTTCGATGGCTTTCGCCTGGTCGAGATCGGCTTTGCGTTCGTCGTCGAGTTTGCGAAAGGTCGTGCCGGCGCGGTTCAACACGGTTTGCCAGCCGTGCTCGTCGCACCATTGGGTCAGGTGCTCACGGTCAATGCCGGCGGTCTTGTAATCGTGAAAGTCATAGCTGATAGCGTGTTCATCGAGCCAGGTGCGCGCCTTTTTCATGGTGTCGCAGGCTTTGATGCCGAAAAGGTGCAACGTTTTACTTGAAACGGCCAAGGAATCGCCCCCTTTACAGGTGCTGGAAAAAAATGGTGACGGATTATGCCATGACCGGACGGTTTCGCGGCGCCTCAGGTCGATTTGGCAATGCAAAACCCCTGTAGGAGCTGACGAGTGAAACGAGGCTGCGATCTTTTGATCTTGAAGATCAACAGATCGCAGCGTGCCGCAGCTCCTACAAAAGCGAGGGCTGCGACATAGGTGCAACGGTCAGCCACAGCCTAAGGCGCTAATATGGCAGTTCAACGCTGTCGATCGCCTGAGATTTTGGTTTTATGCAAACTGCTTACACCGTCCTCATCCTGCTGATGCTGGTCAGCGTCTCGCGACTGGTCGGGCGGGTCATCCCGCTGCCGTTGCCGCTGGTGCAAATTGCTGCCGGTGCCTTGCTCGCCTGGCCGACGCTTGGCCTGCACGTCGCCCTCGATCCCGAATTGTTCCTGTTTCTGTTCCTGCCGCCGCTGCTGTTTTCCGATGGCTGGCGCATGCCCAAACGCGCGCTCTGGCAATTGCGCGGGCCGATACTGACCCTGGCCGTGGGCCTTGTGCTGTTCACCGTGGTCGGTGCCGGCTATTTCATTCATTGGCTGTTGCCGACGATTCCGCTGCCGGTAGCCTTCGCCCTTGCGGCCGTGTTGTCGCCAACCGACGCCGTAGCGGTTTCAGCGATTGCGCAGAACCGCTTGCCGACGCCGCTGATGCACATGCTGCAAGGCGAGGCGCTGATGAACGATGCCTCAGGCCTGGTGACCTTCAAGTTCGCCCTCGCTGCTGCGGTCACGGGTGTGTTCTCGCTAACCAACGCCAGTCTGACGTTTTTTGCGGTAGCGCTCGGTGGTCTGGCTGTCGGGGTGGCGCTGAGCTGGCTGGTCGGACGCTTGCGCGCGTGGATGATCGCCCGTGGCTGGGATGATCCGGCTACTCACGTAGTGTTCATGTTGCTGCTGCCCTTCGCCGCTTATGTATTGGCCGAGCGCTTGGGCGCATCAGGCATTCTTTCCGCTGTGGCGGCGGGGATGATGCAGAGCTGGCTCGACCTGCTGCCACGCCAGACCAGCACGCGATTGCTTAATCGCAGCGTTTGGGCGCTGCTCGAATTTGCGTTCAATGGCTTGATCTTCCTGCTGCTTGGCCTGCAATTGCCAGACATCATCAAAGCTGTGGTCAGCCATGAGCCGACGCTGTGGCCGACGCTGTTCTATCGCTGCCTCGATGTGCTGGCGATCTTCGTCGCGCTGGTGCTGCTGCGGTTCATCTGGGTGCAGAGCATCTGGCGCTTGTCGGTGTTGCTGCGCCGACTGCGCGGCAAGGGCGAGCTGACGCAAGTGCCGACGGCGCGTTCATGCTGGTTGCTGACGGTGGGCGGTGTGCGCGGGGCGGTGACGCTGGCGGGCGTGATGTCGGTGCCGATGCTGATCGGCGTCGAGGCTTTTCCTGAGCGCGACTTGCTGATCTTCATTGCTGCCGGGGTGATTCTGCTGTCGCTGGTCTCGGCCTGTATCGCGCTGCCCTTGCTGCTGCGCGGCATCGACAAAAGTCCCGACGACAAGCGTCGTCAGGAAGTGCGCGACGCCTGGCGCAAGACCGCCGACGCGGCGATTCGCTCGCTGGAAAGCGAAGAAGTGGTCCCACAGGATGCCGCTCAGGCGGCGCTGGCGGCGGAGCTGAAGGCGCGGATCATGTCCGAATATCGCCATCAACTTGACGTTTTCAACGATTCCGCTGAAGCCCAGGCGCTGGCATTTCAGATGGATCTGCTTGAACGGCGTTTGCGCTTGAAAGCGCTGCGCGCGCAACGCCTGGAACTTTACAGCCTCAGTCGTCAGCATCAGATCGGTGATGACGTGCTCAGAGAAGTGCTGGGTGAGCTGGATTTGAGCGAGGCCAATCTGGGGCAGGTCAAATAACCGCTTGAGCGCTTGCAGCAGGGGGCTGCCGCAAGCGCTCCGCCATCACTTCTGGCGGGTGATGAAGTCACGAATCCGTTCGGCGGCTTCAACGCACTCCGCCAGCGGCGCGACCAGCGCCATGCGCACACGCCCGGCGCCAGGATTGACGCCATCGACATCGCGAGACAGATACGAGCCCGGCACCACGGTCACGTGTTCCTGCTCGAACAGATCGCGGCAGAACGCCGCATCATCGCCCTGCACGTTCGGCCACAGATAGAAGCTGCCGTCCGGGCGCTGTACGTCCATGACCGGGCTGAGAATGTTCAGCACCGCATCGAACTTCTCGCGGTACAGCGCACGGTTGGCGCGCACATGCACTTCGTCATTCCACGCGGCAACGCTGGCCAGTTGAGTCTGTACCGGCATCGCGCAGCCGTGGTAAGTGCGATAGAGCAGGAAGCCTTTGAGGATGTCGGCATCGCCGGCAACGAAGCCTGAACGCAGACCCGGGAGGTTGGAGCGCTTGGACAGGCTGTGAAACACCACGCAGCGCTTGAAGTCATTGCGCCCCAGTTCAACGCAAGCACTCAGCAGGCCGGGCGGCGGGGTTTGTTCGTCGAAGTACAGTTCGCTGTAGCACTCGTCGGCGGCGATCACGAAGTCATACTCATCAGCCAGGGCGATCAACTTCTTCAGAGTCTCGACCGGAATCAGCGCGCCGGTCGGATTGCCCGGCGAGCACAGGAACAGAATCTGGCAACGCTGCCAGATCTCCGGCGCTACTGCGTCGAAGTCCGGGTTGAAGCCGTTTTCATCCAGGCACGGCAGGTAATGCGGCTTGGCCCCGGCGAGGAACGCCGCGCCTTCGTAGATCTGATAGAACGGGTTGGGGCTGACGACCAGCGCATCGTCGCCACGGTTGACCACTGTCTGCGTGAAGGCGAACAGCGCTTCGCGGGTGCCGTTGACCGGTAGCACATTGCGCGCCGGATCGATCCAGCCGTTCGGCACACCGAAGCGCCGCTCGCACCAGCCGGCGATGGCTTCGCGCAGGGCCGGGATGCCGAGAGTGGTCGGGTACACGGCCATCTGATCCAGATTGTTCGCCAGCGCTTCGGCGACAAAACTCGGCGAACGGTGTTTCGGCTCGCCGATCGACAGGGCGATCGGGCGCTTGTCCGGGTTCGGCGTAACGCTGCCGAGCAGGGCGCGGAGCTTTTCGAACGGGTACGGCTGGAGCTGGTTCAGAGCGTTGTTCATGGGGGCCTCTTTTAAATGCTCAAGAGCTTTCTGTGGCGAGGGGATTTATCCCCGTTGGGCTGCGCAGCGGCCGCAAAACCATTCACTGCGGTTCAACTGAATGTCCGCATACACAGGTTTACGACTGCTTCGCAGCCGAACGGGGATAAATCCCCTCGCCACAGGGGATTGTATGTACCGGAGGAAAGCATGGGCTGCATTCACAGGGATAAACGGGTGATTCAGATACTGATCCGCGAAAGTTTGATATCCGGTTCCTGATTGACGCTCAGCTGTTCGACGATCGCATCCTGCAGACGGCTGCACAGCAGCGGATCGGACAGCGGCTGGTTGTGCGCGTCGGTGATGAAGAACACGTCTTCCACGCGCTCACCCAGGGTCGCAATCTTGGCGTTCTGCAGCGACAGGTCGAACTCGAGGAAAATCCCCCCGACCCGCGCCAGCAGGCCCGGCCGGTCTGGCGCCGTCAGTTCCAGCACGGTCACCGGACGCTGGGCGTCGTTGTGGATCGTTACTTGCGGGGCGAAGGCGAAGTGTTTGAGCTGGCGCGGCACACGGCGCTGGATGATCGTTGGGTAGTCGTCCGGGTTGCGCAGCGCTTCGGTCAGGCCTTCACGGATCTGCTTGATCCGAGCCGGATTGTCGCCGATCGATTCGCCTTCGTTGTCGAGCACGATATAGGTGTCGAGGGTGAACTGGCTGCTCGAGGTGATGACCCGGGCGTCGTGAATGTTCAGGTTGAGCTGGTCCATCGCCGCCACGGTTACGGCGAAGAAGTCATGCTGGTCCGGTGCATAAATGAAGATCTGCGTGCCGCCCTCGAACTCGCGCTGGGTGGTTTCCTTGATCAGCACCAGCGGCCCGCCATCCACCGGTTGCTGCAGGATCGCATCGCTGTGCCAGGCTACATCGCCGGCGGTGTGACGCAGGAAATAGTCATCGCCCAATTGCGCCCACAGCTGCTCGACGTCGTCCGGATCTGTGCCGCCGCGCACCAGAATGTCCAGCGCGGCGCTTTGCGTCTGACGGATCTGTTCTTCGCGATCCACCGGATTTTCCAGACCCCGGCGCAGGGCGCGCTTGGTCTCGGTATAAAGCTGGCGCAGCAGGCTGGCGCGCCATGAATTCCAGAGCGTCGGGTTGGTCGCATTGATGTCGGCTACGGTCAGCACGTAGAGGTAGTCGAGGCGGGTTTCGTCGCCGACCGCCTGGGCGAAATCGTGGATCACCTGCGGGTCCGACAGATCCTTGCGCTGTGCGGTGGTGGACATCACCAGGTGGTTCTGCACCAGCCAGACGATCAGGCGGCTGTCCCACACCGGCAACTGGTGACGCTGGCAGAACGCCTCGGCATCGACCGCGCCAATCTCCGAGTGATCGCCATGCCGGCCCTTACCGATGTCGTGGTACAGGCCGGCCATGTAGATCAGCTCAGGCTTGGGTAACTTGGCCATGAGTTTGGCGGCCAGCGGAAATTTCTCCGACACTTGGGTGTACTGAAGTTTGCGCAGGTGTTTGATCAGATTCAGCGTGTGCGCATCGACCGTATAAATGTGGAACAGGTCGTGCTGCATCTGCCCGACGATAAAACCGAACTCCGGCAGATAGCGCCCGAGAATGCCGTAACGGTTCATCCGCCGCAGATTGCGATGGATACCGATCTTGCACTTGAACAGCTCGATGAACAGGCTGGTGTTGCGGATATCGTTACGGAAGTTGTCATCGATCAGATGACGATGTTCGCGCAGCAGGCGAATGGTGTCGGCGCGCACGCCTTTGATTTCCGGCTGTTGGGCCATCAGCACGAAAATTTCCAGCATGGCGAACGGCGTGCGGCGGAACACGTTGTCATTGCGCGCTTCGATGTAGCCGTCATGCAGCTGGAAGCGGGCGTTGATCGGCTGCGGGGGCGATTCGTCTTCCGGGGCGAGGATGACTTCTTCGAAGTGCTGAATGATCAAATCGCTGAGCTGGGCAATGCTCATCACCGTGCGGAAGTATTGCTGCATGAAAGCTTCGACCGCCTGTTTGGCATCATCACCTTCAAAACCGAGCAGGCCGGCGATGGTGCGCTGGTGATCGAACAGCAAGCGGTCTTCGGAGCGGCCGGCTAGCATGTGCAGGGCGTAGCGAACTTTCCAGAGAAATTCCTGGGAGGAGGCGAGCAGGGCGTTTTCGCTTTCTACCAGAAACCCTTCGCCGGCGAGGGCGCGCAGGTTCAGGGTGCCGTACTGACGCCGCGCCATCCAAAGGATGGTTTGAATATCGCGCAGGCCGCCGGGCGAGCCTTTGACGTTCGGCTCAAGGTTGTACTCGGTGTCGTTGTATTTGTGGTGACGTGCTTTCTGTTCCGCACGCTTGGCCAGGAAGAACTCCTTGGCCGGCCACATGTGCGCGGTGCTGGTCACTTCGAGCATGCGCTGGCGCAGACGCTCGGGGCCGCAGATGGTGCGGCTTTCCATCAGGTTGGTGACCACGGTCAGGTCGGCGCGGGCCTCTTCTGCGCATTCGTCGACCGAGCGCACGCTCTGGCCGACTTCCAGGCCTATGTCCCACAACAACGTCAGAAAGCGCTCGATGGAATCGCGGAAAACTTCGTGGTCGGCACTGTCGAGCAGGATCAGCAGATCGATATCGGAGTATGGATGCAGTTCGCCGCGACCGTAGCCGCCCACCGCCACCAGGGCGATGTCGGCGTCTTCGCTCCAGTTGAACTGCTCCCAGGCCTTTTGCAGGATGTTGTCGACAAACCAGGCGCGGTCCTCGATCAGCCGGCGGATGTCGCGGCCATTGCGAAAACGCGTGTCGAGGACCTCGCGGGCCTGGCGGATCGCCTTCTTGAACGCCGCGATGGGACTCGCTTTGAGGGCCAGTTCAGCCTGGAACTGGCCGCGGTCGAAGAGTTCGGGATCCACCTGCGGCATCGATTGGCTTTCCTTCTATAGGCTGGGAGCGTTCTGGGTGTCAGGCCGAGATGCGCGGGATGGTGTCATCGCTGCGCAAAGTGAAAATCTCGTAGCCGGTCTCGGTGACCAGCAGGGTGTGTTCCCACTGTGCCGAGAGCTTGCGATCCTTGGTGATCGCGGTCCAGCCGTCGCCGAGAACCTTGGTGTCGGCCTTGCCCTGGTTGATCATCGGCTCGATGGTGAAGGTCATGCCAGCCTTCAGTTCCATACCGGTGCCGGCACGACCGTAGTGCAGGATCTGCGGTTCTTCGTGGAAGACCTTGCCGATGCCGTGGCCGCAGAACTCGCGTACCACCGAGAAACCGTTCTTTTCTGCGTGCTTCTGGATTACTTCGCCGATGTCGCCGAGGCGGCAGCCGGGTTTGACGATCTCGATCGCCTTGTACATGCATTCCTGGGTGACCTGCGACAGGCGCTCGGCCCAGACCGGCACTTCGCCGACGTGGAACATGCGGCTGGTGTCGCCGTGGTAACCGTCCTTGATCACCGTGACGTCGATGTTCAGGGTATCGCCGTTTTTCAGCGGTTTGTCGTTCGGGATGCCGTGGCAGACCACATGGTTGATCGAGGTGCAGATCGACTTCGGGTAGCCCTTGTAGTTGAGCGGTGCAGGGATCGCTTGCTGCACATCGACGATGTAGTCGTGGCAGATCTGGTTGAGCTGATCGGTGGTCACGCCCGGTTTGACATGTTCGGCAATCATTTCCAGCACATCGGCGGCCAGTTTGCCGGCGACACGCATGCCAGCGATGTCCTCGGGGGTTTTGAGGTTGACGGTCATACAGGCTCTCTCTGCGCTCGGCGGCGCTTACGGATACGAATTGGGTGGCAAGCGTACATTTTGCGACCCTGAAAAACGCGATTCTACCAGACGGGAGGCGCAAATCCGCGCCTGCATGTCCAGCTTCTATCTATACAATGGTGCCCATCGAGCCGATTCCAAGGGGGCTGCGCCCGTGTCCCTGGTGCGAATACAGATTCCGGGTTCCGTTTCTGCGCACCCTGTGGTATAAAATGCGCCGCTTTCCGGGGATGCCCCGAAAAGCTTAAATCCACACACGTGTCGACACGATGACCTGGGTGCCTTGGGCTTTACGCCTCTGGTTGGTCATTGGGATACGTGGAGGCCAAACCCGACTTATCAAGGAACTATCATGTCCCAAGTCAACATGCGCGATATGCTGAAGGCCGGTGTGCACTTCGGTCACCAAACCCGTTACTGGAATCCGAAAATGGGCAAGTACATTTTCGGCGCGCGTAACAAGATTCACATCATCAACCTTGAAAAAACCCTGCCAATGTTCAACGAAGCTCTGACTTTCGTAGAGCGTCTGGCCCAGGGCAAAAACAAGATTCTGTTCGTCGGCACCAAGCGTTCCGCTGGCAAGATCGTTGCTGAAGAAGCAGCACGTTGCGGTTCGCCGTACGTCGATCACCGCTGGTTGGGCGGCATGCTGACCAACTTCAAGACCATTCGTGCTTCCATCAAGCGTCTGCGTGACCTTGAAGTTCAAGCCGAAGACGGTACTTTCGCCAAGCTGACCAAGAAAGAAGCGCTGATGCGCTCCCGTGATCTTGAGAAGCTGGATCGTTCGCTGGGCGGCATCAAGGACATGGGCGGTCTGCCAGACGCACTGTTCGTGATCGACGTTGACCACGAGCGCATCGCGATCACCGAAGCCAACAAGCTGGGCATCCCGGTCATCGGCGTTGTCGATACCAACAGCAGCCCGGAAGGCGTTGACTACATCATCCCGGGCAACGATGACGCCATCCGCGCTATCCAGCTGTACATGGGTTCGATGGCTGACGCAGTTATCCGCGGTCGCAACAACGTTGCTGGCGGTACTGTTGAATTCGCAGCTGAAGAAACTCAGGCTGCAGCTGAGTAATCGACGCCCCTGGCGTTGACTCAGTAAGCAAAAAGGGGGCTTGGCCCCCTTTTTGCCACCTCGAAAACCATTTGTCGGCGCCCACGTCTGTATTTGTCATGTGCGGCAGCCAACATGGGTGGTTCGGGAAGAATTGAACGCCCGTTCGATCGGGTGGAATGGTTGAAAACCTATCCAAGAGGAATTTGAAAATGGCAGCAATTACTGCAGCGTTGGTCAAAGAACTGCGCGAGCGTACCGGCGAAGGCATGATGGATTGCAAGAAAGCCCTGGAAAAGGCTGACGGCGACATCGAAAAAGCCATTGATGACATGCGTGCTTCGGGCGCCATCAAGGCTGCGAAAAAAGCTGGCAACGTTGCCGCTGAAGGCGCAATCGCCATCAAATCGAATGACAAGGCAGCCGTGCTGCTGGAAGTCAACTCGCAGACCGACTTCCTGGCCCTGCAAGACGATTTCAAGAACTTCGTTGCTGCCAGCGTAGAAAAAGCTTTCGACGAAAAACTGACCGACGCTGCTCCGCTGATCGCCGCTCAGGAATCGGCTCGTGAAGCGCTGGTTGCCAAAGTCGGCGAGAACGTCAACATCCGTCGTCTGGTACGCGTAGAAGGTGACGTTGTCGGCACCTACCTGCACGGTAACAAGATCGGTGTTGCTGTTGTCCTGAAAGGCGGTGACGTCGAGCTGGCCAAAGACATCGCTATGCACGTTGCTGCAAGCAATCCTGAGTTCCTGCTGCCTTCGCAAGTCTCCGACGAAGCGATCGAGCGTGAGAAGGCTGTGTTCCTGCAGCTGAACGAAGAAAAGATCAAAGGCAAGCCAGAAAACATTGTTGAGAACATGGTCAAAGGCCGTATCAGCAAGTTCCTGGCAGAAGCGAGCCTGGTCGAGCAGGCGTTCGTCAAGAACCCTGAAGTCAAGGTTGGCGAACTGGCCAAGAAAGCCGGCGCAGAAATCGTTTCCTTCACCTACTTCAAAGTAGGCGAAGGCATCGAGAAGCCGGTCGACAACTTCGCTGAAGAAGTTGCTGCCCAGCTGGCTGCCGCCAAGCAATAAGACGGTTTTTCAACTGTCGCCCGAAAGAGGCTGCCCGCTAACGCGCGCAGCCTCTTTTCAGATGGGGTTGCCAATTTTTTATTTGGTTTCCACCCGGAACTGACTTACAAAGCCATGTTCCGATGGCGCTGCAGCAGCGCCAAGCTAGAGTGAACGCCAGCTGTAAACAGCTCGCAAAGAATTTTAAATACGCCGCAGGAGAGATTCGCAATGGCTCAGCAGGGCAGTGGTTATCAGGCTCGCTATAAACGCATTCTACTCAAGCTTAGCGGCGAGGCCCTGATGGGCTCGGAAGAGTTCGGGATCGATCCGAAGGTTCTGGATCGCATGGCGCTGGAAGTCGGCCAACTGGTCGGCATCGGCGTCCAGGTCGGTCTGGTGATCGGCGGTGGCAACCTGTTCCGGGGCGAAGCCCTGAGCAAGGCCGGTATGGATCGGGTCACGGGCGACCACATGGGCATGCTGGCCACTGTGATGAACGCCTTGGCCATGCGCGATGCGCTGGAACGTGCCAATATCTCGGCCATCGTCATGTCGGCCATTTCCATGGTTGGTGTGACCGATCACTACGATCGCCGCAAAGCCATGCGCCACCTGAACTCCAAGGACGTCGTGATCTTCGCGGCTGGTACCGGCAATCCGTTTTTCACCACGGATTCGGCAGCCTGCCTGCGTGCAATCGAAATCGACGCCGACGTTGTGCTCAAGGCCACCAAGGTTGACGGCGTGTACACCGCAGACCCGTTCAAAGACCCGCATGCCGAGAAGTTCGATCATCTGACTTATGATGAAGTACTGGATCGCAAGCTGGGCGTAATGGATCTGACTGCCATCTGCCTGTGCCGCGATCACAAGATGCCGCTGCGCGTATTCAACATGAACAAGCCCGGCGCCCTGCTGAACATTGTGCACGGCGGCGCTGAAGGGACATTGATCGAGGAAGGCCAACAATGATCAACGAAATCAAGAAAGACGCCCAAGCGCGTATGCAGAAATCCCTGGAATCTCTGAACCACGCGTTCGGCCAGATTCGTACCGGCAAGGCTCACCCGAGCATCCTCGGCAGTGTAATGGTGCCTTACTACGGCACTGACACTCCGCTGAGCGGCGTTGCCAACGTCACCGTGAAAGATTCGCGCACCCTGCAGGTCGTGGCGTTCGAGCGCAACATGCTCGCTGCCGTCGACAAGGCGATCCAGAGCGCCGGGCTGAACCTCAATCCGACCAACCTGGGCGAGTTGCTGCTGATCCCGATGCCGGCCCTCACCGAGGAAACGCGCAAAGGTTTCACCAAGCAGGCGCGCAGCGCAGCGGAAGACGCGCGCGTAGCCGTGCGCAACATCCGTCGCGATGCTTTGGGTGAGCTGAAAAAACTGGTCAAGGACAAGGAAATCAGCGAAGACGAAGAGCGTCGTGCCATCGCCGATATCGACAAGCTGACCAAAGAATCCGAGGCCCAGATCACCAAGGCCACGGACGAGAAAGAAAAAGACCTGATGGCCGTATAAGGGTCGAGCTTTAAATGGACAAGACCAAGCAGACTGCGCCGTCCGCGGTGCCGCGCCATGTCGCGATCATCATGGATGGCAATAATCGCTGGGCGAAAAAACGCTTTATGCCGGGTGTCGCCGGGCATAAAGCGGGCGTGGATGCTGTGCGGGCGGTGATCGAGGTGTGCGCTGAGGCCAAGGTCGAAGTCCTGACCCTGTTCGCTTTCTCCAGTGAGAACTGGCAGCGCCCGGCCGATGAGGTCAGTGCCTTGATGGACCTGTTCTTCAAGGCCTTGCGTCGTGAGGCCAAGCGCCTCAACGACAACAACATCAGCCTGCGCATCATTGGCGATCGCTCGCGCTTCCACCCTGAGCTTCAGGCGGCGATGCGCGAGGCTGAGGCCATGACGGTCGGTGCCAACCGCTTTGTCCTGCAGATCGCAGCCAATTATGGCGGCCAGTGGGATATCGCTCAGGCCGCGCAACGTCTGGCGCGTGAAGTCCAGGCCGGGCACTTGCGCCCGGAGGACATTACCCCGGATCTGCTGCAAACCTGTCTGGCCACCGGCGATCTGCCGTTGCCTGACCTGTGCATCCGCACCGGTGGCGAGCATCGCATCAGTAACTTCCTGCTCTGGCAGCTGGCCTACGCCGAGCTGTACTTCTCCGACCTGTTCTGGCCGGACTTCAAACACGAAGCCATGCGCACTGCGCTGGCCGATTTCGCTTCGCGCCAGCGTCGCTTCGGTAAAACGAGCGAACAGGTCGAAGCTGGAGCCCGGGTTTAATGCTTAAACAACGAATCATCACTGCACTGATCCTGCTGCCGATTGCCTTGTGCGGGTTTTTCCTGCTCAAAGGTGCCGGCTTTGCGCTGTTCATTGGCCTGGTGGTGAGCCTCGGTGCCTGGGAATGGGCGCGTCTGGCCGGCTTCACCGCACAATCGTTCCGCGTCGGCTTTGCCGCCGTGGTCGCCTTGATGCTGTTCGTCATGTATGTGCTGCCGGGCCTTGCGCCTTGGGTGCTCGGTGCATCGGTGATCTGGTGGGCGATTGCGACTTATCTGGTGCTGACGTATCCACGCTCCAGCGCGCATTGGTCTACTGCGGCGACCAAACTGCTGATTGGTCTGCTGATCCTGCTGCCTGCGTGGCAGGGGCTTGTGCAGATCAAGCAATATCCGCTGGGTAACTGGTTGATCATGGCGGTGATGGTGTTGGTCTGGGGCGCGGACATCGGCGCTTATTTTTCCGGGCGCAAGTTCGGCAAGCGCAAGCTGGCGCCGCAGGTCAGCCCGGGCAAGAGCTGGGAAGGCGTTTACGGTGGTCTGGCGCTGAGTCTGGTGATTACCGCGATCGTCGGGCTGGTGCGCGACTGGACCGTGGCCGAGCTGCTCAAAGGCCTGATCGGCGCGGCAGTGATCGTCTTCATTTCCGTGGTCGGTGACCTTACCGAAAGCATGTTCAAGCGCCAGTCCGGCATCAAGGACAGCAGTAATCTGCTGCCCGGCCATGGTGGCGTGCTGGACCGCATTGACAGCCTGACCGCAGCCATTCCGGTGTTCGCCGTATTGCTCTGGATGGCCGCACCGTGAGTCGTCCCCAGCAGATTACGGTGTTGGGTGCGACCGGTTCGATCGGTCTGAGCACTCTGGATGTGATTGCCCGTCATCCTGAGCGTTATCAGGTTTTTGCATTGAGTGGTTTCACGCGCCTTAGTCAGTTGTTCGCCTTGTGCGTACGCCATGTGCCGCAATTTGCCGTAGTGCCTGAAGTGGCCGCAGCGCGCGGTTTGCAGGATGACTTGCGTGCAGCCGGCTTGCCGACTCGTGTGCTGGTAGGCGAGGAGGGCCTGTGTCAGGTCGCCTCCGCGCCTGAAGTCGATGCGGTCATGGCGGCCATTGTCGGTGCGGCGGGTTTGCGTCCGACACTGGCGGCGGTCGAGGCGGGCAAGAAGATTCTGCTGGCCAACAAGGAAGCGCTGGTGATGTCCGGCGCTCTGTTCATGCAGGCCGTGCGCAAAAGCGGTTCGGTACTGCTGCCGATCGACAGTGAGCACAACGCGATTTTTCAGTGCATGCCCGCGGATTTCGCCCGCGGCTTGAGCTCGGTGGGTGTGCGGCGGATCTTGCTGACGGCCTCTGGCGGTCCTTTCCGGCAGACGCCGATGTCCGAGCTGGCGCATGTTTCGCCGGAACAGGCTTGCGCGCATCCGAACTGGTCCATGGGGCGCAAGATCTCCGTGGATTCGGCAAGCATGATGAACAAGGGTCTGGAACTGATCGAAGCCTGCTGGTTGTTCGATGCCAAACCGTCTCAGGTCGAAGTGGTAATTCATCCGCAAAGCGTGATCCATTCTCTGGTCGACTATGTGGATGGCTCGGTTCTGGCGCAATTGGGTAACCCGGACATGCGCACACCGATCGCCAACGCATTGGCCTGGCCGGAGCGCATCGACTCCGGCGTACCGCCACTGGATCTGTTTGCCATCGCGCGACTGGATTTCGAAGCGCCCGATGAAAGCCGCTTCCCCTGCCTGCGTCTGGCTCGTCAGGCGGCCGAAGCCGGCGACAGCGCGCCGGCGATGCTCAACGCGGCCAATGAAGTGGCCGTGGCAGCGTTTCTCGACGGACGGGTTCGCTACCTGGAAATCGCGAGTATCATCGAGGAAGTCCTGAATCTGCAGCCGGTGGTTGCGCTGAATGATCTCGACGCCGTGTTTACGGCGGACGCGAAAGCGCGAGTGCTGGCCGAGCAATGGTTGAATCGGCACGGCCGATAGTTTTGCAACACAATGGCGACACGCGACACTGAACAGGATTGCGGAGAAAGTAGATGAGCGCGCTCTATATGATTGCCGGCACCCTGATCGCCCTGGGTGTGCTGGTCACCTTCCACGAATTCGGCCATTTCTGGGTCGCGCGTCGCTGTGGCGTCAAGGTTCTGCGGTTTTCCGTGGGCTTTGGCATGCCGTTGCTGCGCTGGCACGACAAGCAAGGCACTGAATTTGTGGTCGCCGCGATCCCGCTGGGCGGCTACGTCAAGATGCTCGATGAGCGCGAAGGCGAAGTGCCGGTCGATCAGCTCGATCAATCGTTCAATCGCAAATCGGTACGTCAGCGTATCGCCATCGTTGCAGCCGGTCCTATTGCCAACTTCCTGTTGGCGCTGGTGTTCTTCTGGGTGCTGGCGATGCTTGGCAGCGAGCAGGTGCGTCCGGTCATCGGCGCAGTCGAGTCTGGCAGCATTGCCGCCAAGGCTGGTCTGAACGTTGGTCAGGAGATCGTCTCGATCGATGGCGAGCCAACGTCCGGTTGGGCTGCGGTCAATCTGCAACTGGTGCGTCGTCTCGGTGAGAGCGGTGCGATTCAATTGCTGGTGCGCGAGCAGGGTTCGACTGCCGAGTCGCCGCGCACGCTGGCACTGGATAACTGGCTGAAAGGGGCCGACGAGCCGGATCCGATCCGCTCGCTGGGCATTCGTCCCTGGCGTCCGGCCTTGCCGCCGGTGCTTGCCGAGCTGGACCCGAAAGGTCCGGCCCAGGCCGCCGGGCTGAAAACCGGCGATCGCTTGCTGGCGCTTGATGGTCAGCCGCTGAGTGACTGGCAGCAGGTGGTTGATACCGTTCGTACGCGTCCTGATACCAAAATCATGCTGCGCATCGAGCGCGACAATGCTCAAATCGACGTCCCTGTGACCCTGGCGGCGCGCGGTGAAAGCAAAGCGCCAAGCGGTTATCTGGGCGCTGGCGTCAAAGCCATCGACTGGCCGCCGGAAATGATCCGCGAGGTCAGTTATGGTCCGCTGGCCGCGATTGGCGAGGGTGCCCGTCGCACTTGGACCATGAGCATTCTGACGCTGGATTCACTGAAGAAAATGCTGTTCGGCGAGCTCTCGGTAAAAAACTTGAGTGGACCGATAACCATTGCTAAAGTGGCGGGCGCTTCTGCCCAGTCGGGCGTCGCTGATTTCCTGAATTTCCTTGCTTATCTGAGTATTAGCCTGGGGGTTCTGAATTTGCTGCCCATTCCTGTACTGGATGGGGGGCATTTGTTGTTTTATCTGATCGAGTGGGTGCGTGGTCGCCCCTTGTCGGATCGGGTGCAAGGTTGGGGGATACAGATCGGTATCAGTTTGGTGGTCGGGGTGATGTTGCTTGCTCTGGTCAACGATCTGGGTCGACTGTAACGCTTCGCTGAATTGCGAATCTGCCGCATTTTGCGGCAGTTTGTTTATTGCCAGTTGGAATAAGAAAGGACTTCATGAAACGTCTGCTGCTAACTGCGGTTCTCACCGTATTGATGATCGCCGAAGTTCACGCCGAGTCCTTCACTATCTCTGATATTCGCGTCAATGGCCTCCAGCGGGTCTCCGCGGGTAGCGTCTTTGGTGCCTTGCCGTTGAACGTCGGCGAGCAGGCGGATGATCGTCGCCTGGTGGAATCCACTCGTGCGTTGTTCAAAACCGGTTTCTTTCAAGATATCCAGCTGGGCCGCGAAGGCAACGTTCTGGTCATCACCGTGGTCGAGCGTCCATCGGTCGCCAGTATCGAAATCGAAGGCAACAAGGCGATTTCCACTGAAGACCTGATGAAAGGCCTCAAGCAATCCGGTCTGGCCGAAGGCGAAATCTTCCAGCGCGCTACCCTTGAGGGTGTGCGTAACGAACTGCAGCGTCAGTACGTTGCCCAGGGTCGTTACTCCGCTACCGTCGATACCGAAGTGGTTTCGCAGCCGCGTAACCGCGTGGGTCTGAAGGTGAAGATCAACGAAGGCACCGTTGCCGCCATCCAGCACATCAACGTGGTAGGCAATACGGTTTTCCCTGAGGAAGACCTGACTGACCTGTTCGAACTGAAAACCACCAACTGGCTGTCGTTCTTCAAGAACGATGACAAATATGCCCGCGAAAAACTCTCCGGTGACCTGGAGCGTCTGCGTTCCTACTATCTGGACCGCGGCTATATCAACATGGACATCGCTTCGACCCAGGTATCGATTACCCCGGACAAGAAGCACGTCTACATTACTGTCAACGTCACCGAAGGCGAGAAGTACACCGTTCGTGACGTCAAGCTCAGCGGTGACCTGAAAGTCCCTGAAGAACAGATCAAGTCGCTGTTGCTGGTGCAGAAGGGCCAGGTGTTCTCGCGCAAGCTGATGACCACCACCTCCGAGCTGATCACTCGTCGTCTGGGTAACGAGGGCTACACCTTCGCCAACGTCAACGGCGTGCCTCAGCCGCACGATGATGACCACACTGTGGACATCCTGTTCGCTGTCGATCCGGGCAAGCGTGCCTACGTCAACCGCATCAACTTCCGTGGCAACACCAAGTCCGAAGACGAAGTGCTGCGTCGTGAAATGCGTCAGATGGAAGGTGGCTGGGCTTCGACCTACCTGATCGACCAGTCCAAGACCCGTCTGGAGCGCCTGGGCTTCTTCAAGGAAGTCAACGTTGAAACCCCGGCCGTGCCAGGTGTCGACGACCAGGTTGATGTGAACTACGCCGTTGAAGAACAGGCTTCCGGTTCGATCACTGCCAGCGTTGGTTTCGCCCAGAGCGCCGGTCTGATCCTCGGTGGCTCGATCACCCAGAACAACTTCCTCGGTACCGGTAACCGCGTCAGCATCGGTCTGACCCGCAGCGAATACCAGAGCCGCTACAACTTCGGCTACGTGGACCCCTACTGGACCGCCGATGGCGTGAGCCTGGGTTACAACGCGTTCTATCGCACCACCGATTACGATGAACTCGATGCCGATATTTCCAGCTATGCGGTAGACAGCCTCGGTGCGGGCGTGAACGTCGGCTACCCGATCAGTGAGACTTCGCGTCTGACGTTCGGTCTGTCTGCCCAGCAGGACAAGATCAACACCGGTCGCTACACCGTTGACGAGATTTTCGATTTCGTCGAGAAGGAAGGCGACAACTACCTGAACTTCAAGGCCTCGGCCGGTTGGTCCGAGTCGACCCTGAACAAAGGCGTGTTGCCGACCCGTGGTCGTTCCCAGAGCCTGACCCTGGAAACCACCATTCCGGGCAGCGACCTGTCGTTCTTCAAACTTGACTACCGTGGTCAGCTGTTCCAGCCGATCACCGAAAACTACACACTGCGCCTGCACTCCGAACTCGGTTATGGCGATGGTTACGGTTCGACCGATGGTCTGCCGTTCTATGAAAACTACTATGCCGGTGGTTTCAACTCGGTTCGTGGCTTCAAGGACAGCACCCTTGGCCCGCGCAGTACGCCGAGCCGTGGTAACAACCCTGGCACTATCGCTGACCCGGACCAGGATCCGCTGCCGTTCGGTGGTAACGTCCTGATCCAGGGCGGTGTAGAAGTTCTGTTCCCGCTGCCATTCGTCAAGGATCAGCGTTCCCTGCGTACTTCGGTCTTCTGGGATGTCGGTAACGTCTTTGACTCGCAGTGCAAGGACACTACGAACGCCAATGGTTCGTCGTCCAACACCAAGTGCAACGACATCAGCCTGAGCAACATGGCCAGTTCCGTCGGTGTCGGCGTGACCTGGGTCACCGCACTGGGGCCGTTGAGCTTCGCCCTGGCGATGCCGATCAAGAAACCGGATGACGCTGAAACTCAAGTGTTCCAATTCTCCCTCGGCCAGACGTTCTAAGCGTCTGACCCAAGATAACGACAATGGATTTTGTAGGAGTGCATCGTGCGTAAGTTGACTCAATTGGTTCTCCTGGCCTCCGTACTGGTGGCAGGCCCGGCGTTCGCCGACATGAAAATTGCCGTGCTGAACTATCAGATGGCTCTGCTGGAATCCGACGCGGCGAAGAAGTACGCGGTGGATGCAGAGAAGAAGTTCGGTCCGCAACTGACCAAGCTGAAAACCCTGGAAAGCAGCGCCAAAGGCATTCAGGACCGTCTGATGGCCGGTGGTGACAAGATGCAGCAGGGCGAGCGTGAGCGTCTGGAGCTGGAATTCAAGCAAAAGGCTCGTGACTTCCAGTTCCAGTCCAAGGAACTGAATGAAGCCAAAGCCGTTGCCGACCGTGAAATGCTCAAGCAACTGAAGCCGAAACTGGACAGCGCCGTGGAAGAAGTCATCAAGAAAGGTGGTTTTGACCTGGTGTTCGAGCGTGGCGCAGTCATCGATGTCAAACCTCAGTACGACATCACGCGCCAGGTTATCGAGCGCATGAATCAGCTGAAGTAACCCATGACCGTGACTATCAGGCTCGGCCAGTTGGCCGAGCACCTCGGCGCCACCCTGCGTGGCGACCCCGAGAGGCAAATTACTGGGCTAGCCACTTTGCAAGAGGCTGGCCCAGCTCAGTTGAGCTTTCTGGCAAATCCCCAATACCGCAAATACCTGGCCGGTTCTCAAGCAGCTGCACTGCTGCTCAAGGAAGCCGACGCTGAGGGTTTTGCCGGTAATGCCCTGGTGGTGCCTGATCCTTACCTGGCCTATGCACGTATTTCGCATCTGTTCGATCCAAAGCCAAAAGCGGCTGGCGGGATTCATCCGACAGCGGTGATCGCGGCGGACGCTGTGGTTGACCCGAGTGCCAGCATCGGTCCGTTCGTGGTGATCGAAGCCGGTGCACGCATCGCTGCACAGGTCACGCTGGGCGCGCATTGCGTAGTCGGCGCGCGCAGCGAAATCGGTGAAGGCGGCTGGCTCGCTCCGCGCGTTACGCTGTATCACGATGTGCGCATCGGCAAGCGTGTGGTTATTCAGTCCGGCGCAGTGATCGGCGGTGAGGGCTTCGGCTTCGCCAACGAAAAAGGCGTCTGGCAGAAAATCGCCCAGATCGGTGGCGTGACCATCGGCGACGATGTCGAGATCGGCGTGAACACCGCCATCGACCGCGGCGCTCTGGCCGATACTGTGATCGGCAACGGTGTGAAGCTCGACAACCAGATTCAGATTGCGCACAACGTCCAGGTCGGTGATCACACCGCCATGGCTGCATGCGTTGGCATTTCCGGCAGCACCAAGATCGGCAAGCACTGCATGCTCGCCGGCGGTGTTGGTCTGGTCGGCCACATTGATATTTGCGACAACGTTTTCCTTACCGGGATGACCATGGTGACTCACTCGATTACCGAGCCGGGCGCCTATTCTTCCGGCACAGCCATGCAACCGGCGGCCGAATGGCGCAAAAGCGCGGCCCGCATCCGTCAGCTCGATGACATCGCGCGACGGTTGAAACAGCTGGAAAAGCGCGTTGGGGAAGTGACCCCTGACGGTAATGCTTCATCTGATGGCTGATACCATTTCCATATCAAGTGTGCACAGCCTCTGGACTGCCTCCTTGATTTGCTAGAGGAGTGCGCGTCAGTCGCGCTCCCAATCTTTACATAGGCTTTCCCCTGAAATGATGGACATCAACGAGATTCGCGAATACCTGCCTCACCGTTATCCGTTCCTGCTGGTGGACCGGGTGGTGGAACTGGACACTGAAGGCAAGCGAATTCGCGCCTACAAGAATGTCAGCATCAATGAACCGTTCTTCAATGGTCACTTCCCTGCGCATCCAATCATGCCGGGCGTGCTGATCATTGAGGCGATGGCTCAGGCTGCCGGGATCCTCGGTTTCAAGATGCTCGACGTCAAACCGGCCGACGGCACCCTGTATTACTTCGTCGGTTCCGACAAGCTGCGCTTCCGCCAGCCAGTCAAGCCGGGCGATCAGTTGATCCTTGAAGCGACCTTCATCAGCTGCAAGCGCAAGATCTGGAAGTTCGAATGCCAGGCTTCGGTGGACGGCAAGCCGGTCTGCTCGGCAGAAATCATCTGCGCGGAACAGAAAGTATGAGTTTGATTGACCCTCGCGCAATCATCGATCCGTCCGCCGTTCTGGCTGACGGCGTCGAGGTCGGCCCGTGGTCGATCATCGGCGCAGGTGTGGAAATCGGCGAGGGTACCGTGGTCGGGCCGCACGTGATTCTCAAGGGGCCGACCCGCATTGGTAAGCACAATCGCATCTACCAGTTTTCTTCGGTAGGCGAAGACACCCCGGATCTGAAGTACAAAGGCGAGGAAACCCGCCTGGTGATCGGTGACCACAATGTCATCCGCGAAGGCGTGACGATTCACCGTGGCACCGTTCAGGACCGGTCGGAAACCACCCTGGGCGATCACAACCTGGTCATGGCCTATGCCCATATCGGTCACGATAGCGTCATCGGCAATCACTGCATTCTGGTCAACAACACTGCGTTGGCCGGGCATGTACACGTTGACGATTGGGCGATCCTCTCCGGTTTCACCTTGGTACATCAGTACTGCCACATCGGCGCTCACAGCTTTTCCGGCATGGGCACGGCGATCGGCAAGGACGTTCCGGCATTCGTCACCGTGTTCGGTAACCCGGCCGAAGCGCGCAGCATGAACTTCGAAGGTATGCGCCGTCGCGGTTTCAGTGAAGACGCGATCCACGCATTGCGTCGAGCCTACAAAACGGTCTACCGCCAGGGCCTGACGGTCGAGCAGGCGCTGGCCGAACTGGCCGAGCCGTCTGCGCAGTTCCCTGAAGTTGCCGTGTTCCGCGATTCGATCCAGGCATCGACTCGCGGCATCACCCGCTGATCATGGCCAGTCTGCGTATTGCGCTGGTGGCGGGTGAGGCTTCCGGTGACATTCTCGGTGCCGGTCTCATGCGCGCACTCAAGGCACAGCACCCGGCGGTCGAGTTCATCGGCGTCGGCGGTCCGCTGATGCAGGCCGAAGGCCTGACGTCATACTTTCCCATGGAGCGCCTGTCGGTCATGGGCCTGGTGGAAGTCCTTGGTCGGCTGCGTGAGTTGCTCAAGCGCCGCCAAGAGCTGATTGCCACACTGATTGCCGCAAAGCCCGATGTGTTCATCGGTATCGATGCGCCGGATTTCAACCTCAATATCGAACTCAAGCTGCGTCAGGCCGGGATCAAGACCGTGCATTACGTCAGCCCGTCGGTATGGGCGTGGCGGCAGAAACGGGTGCTGAAGATCCGCGAAGGCTGCGATCTGATGCTCACCCTGTTGCCGTTCGAAGCGAAATTCTACGAAGAGAAAGGCGTGCCGGTGCGTTTCGTCGGTCACACCTTGGCCGATACGATTCCGCTCGAGGCTGACCGAGCTGCCGCGCGCGCCGAGCTGGGTTTGCCTGACGGCCCATTGGTGGCGCTGATGCCGGGCAGCCGTGGCGGTGAGGTCAGTCGTCTCGGTGCGCTGTTCCTTGATACTGCCGAACGCCTGCGCGGCATGCGTCCGAGCGTGCGCTTTGTCATGCCTTGTGCAAACCCGGAACGCCGGGTGCAACTCGAGGCCTTGCTTGCTGGCCGGGATTTGCCGGTAACCTTGCTCGACGGTAAATCCCACTTGGCCCTCGCCGCGTGCAACGCCGTGTTGATCGCCTCCGGCACTGCTACCCTTGAAGCGCTGCTGTACAAGCGGCCGATGGTGGTGGCGTATCGGTTAGCGCCGCTGACATTCTGGATTCTCAAACGCATGGTCAAGAGCCCTTACGTGTCGTTGCCCAACTTGCTCGCCCAGCGCTTGCTGGTGCCAGAGTTGTTGCAGGATGATGCGACTGTCGAGGCGTTGGCGCAGACGCTGTCGCCCTTGATCGATGGCGGAGATGAACAGACCCGCGGCTTCGACGAGATCCACCGCACGCTGCGGCGCGATGCTTCCAATCAGGCGGCGCAAGCCGTCCTTGACCTGATCGGCAAACCACAATGAGCAAGACAAGCATGCAAATGGGCCTGGATTTCACTCTGGTAGCCGAAGTCGAAGAACTGGTTGCCGGTGTTGATGAAGTCGGTCGTGGCCCGTTGTGCGGCGCGGTGGTAACGGCAGCGGTGATTCTCGATCCGAACCGGCCGATCCTCGGCCTCGACGATTCGAAAAAGCTCACCGAAGCCAAGCGCGAAAAGCTTTACGACGAGATCTGCGAGAAAGCCCTGAGCTGGTGTATTGCCCGTGCCGAAGTTGAAGAAATCGACGATCTGAATATCCTCCACGCGACCATGCTGGCCATGCAGCGCGCGGTTGCCGGTCTGCACATTCAGCCGAAACTGGCGATGATCGACGGTAACCGCTGCCCGCATTTGCCGATGCGTGCCGAGGCGGTGATTCAGGGCGACGGCAAGGTGCCGGCGATCGCAGCGGCGTCGATTCTGGCCAAGGTCAGTCGAGATCGGGAAATGGCGGCGTTCGAATTGATCTACCCGGGCTACGGCATCGGCGGCCACAAAGGCTATCCGACGCCCGTTCATCTGGAAGCGCTGGCGCGGCTCGGCCCAACGCCGATTCACCGCCGCTCGTTCGCCCCGGTACGCCTGGCTTACGAGGCGCGGGAAAGCCTGACGCAGGTTTAGGCGCAAGGCTGATGTTTTATTCGAGGCCCGGTACAATCCGGGCCTCGTTGTCTCTATGTAACTGGACAGGATCACTATGCCGGCTTCATTCGTTCATCTACGCCTGCACACTGAATACTCCCTGGTCGACGGGCTGGTGCGGATCAAGCCGCTGGTCAAGGCGCTGACCGCCATGAACATGCCGGCGGTAGCGGTTACCGATCAGAACAACATGTGTTCCCTGGTCAAGTTCTATAAAAACGCCATGGGCGCCGGCATCAAGCCGATCTGCGGCGCCGACCTGTGGCTGGCGAACAAGGATCCGGATGCACCGCTGAGCCGCCTCAGCCTGCTGGTGATGAACGCTCAGGGTTATCGCAATCTCACCGAATTGATCTCGCGCGGCTTTATCGAAGGCCAGCGCAACGGCATGGTCATCGTCGAGCGCGAGTGGGTGGCCGAGGCCAACGAAGGTTTGATCATGCTGTCCGCCGCCAAAGAAGGCGAGATCGGCATGGCCATGATCGGCGGCAACCCGGCGGAAGCAGAAGCGCTGGCACGCGAGTGGATGGCGGTGTTCCCGGATCGTTTTTATCTGGAAATCCAGCGCACCAACCGCCCCAACGATGAAGAGCAACTGCACGGCGCCGTGGCCTTGGCCGACAAGCTTGGCGCGCCGCTGGTGGCGACCAACGATGTGCGCTTCATCAAGCAGGAAGACTTCGCCGCCCACGAAACCCGTGTGTGCATCGGTGAAGGCCGCGCCCTCGATGACCCGCGTCGTTCGAAGAATTACAGCGATCAGCAATACCTGAAAAGCGCCGAGGAAATGCTCGAGCTGTTCAGCGATATCCCCGACGCCATCGAAAACACCGTCGAGATCGCCAAGCGCTGCAACATCGATGTGAAGCTGGGCACACACTTCCTGCCCAACTTCCCGATCCCCGATGGCATGACCATCGACGAATATTTCCGCAAGGTCTCCTTCGAAGGGCTCGAAGAACGCCTGGCGGTGCTGCTGCCCAAGGACACTACCGAAGACTACGAAGCCAAGCGTCAGGTCTACGTCGACCGCTTGAATTTCGAGCTGGATATCATCATCCAGATGGGCTTCCCCGGTTACTTCCTGATCGTGATGGACTTTATCCAGTGGGCCAAGAACAACGGCGTACCGGTCGGTCCGGGCCGTGGGTCGGGTGCCGGTTCGCTGGTGGCTTACGTACAGAAGATCACCGACCTCGACCCGCTGGAATATGACCTGCTGTTCGAACGTTTCCTCAACCCGGAACGGGTTTCCATGCCCGACTTCGACGTCGACTTCTGCATGGACGGCCGAGACCGCGTGATCGATTACGTGGCCGAGAAATACGGCCGCAACGCGGTGAGCCAGATCATCACCTTCGGTTCCATGGCCGCCAAGGCTGTGGTCCGTGACGTGGCGCGGGTGCAGGGCAAGTCCTATGGCCTGGCGGATCGTCTGTCGAAGATGATTCCGTTCGAAGTCGGCATGACCCTGGAAAAAGCTTACGAGCAGGAAGAGATCCTGCGTGACTTCATCAAGGTCGATGAAGAAGCGGCGGAAATCTGGGAGATGGCGCGCAAGCTCGAGGGCGTGGTGCGTAACGTCGGCAAACACGCCGGTGGTGTGGTGATCGCGCCGACCAAACTGACCGACTTCTCGCCGATCTATTGCGACGAGGCCGGCGACGGTCTGGTGACCCAGTTCGACAAGGACGACGTTGAGGCCGCCGGTCTGGTGAAGTTCGACTTCCTCGGCCTGCGGACCCTGACGATCATCGACTGGGCACTGAAAACCATCAACCGCGACCGCGCCAAGGTCAACGAGCCGCCGCTGGATATCGCTTTTATCCCGCTGGACGACAAACCGACCTACCAGTTGCTGCAAAAAGCCGAAACCACGGCGGTGTTCCAGCTTGAATCCCGAGGCATGAAAGAGCTGATCAAAAAGCTCAAGCCCGACTGCCTGGAAGACTTGATCGCACTGGTGGCATTGTTCCGTCCGGGGCCGTTGCAATCGGGCATGGTGGATGACTTCATCAACCGTAAGCACGGACGCGCCGAACTGGCCTATCCGCACTCCGATTACCAATACGACGGTCTGAAGCCGGTATTGGCGCCGACTTACGGCATCATCCTGTATCAGGAACAGGTGATGCAGATTGCCCAGGTCATGGCCGGTTACACCCTCGGTGGTGCTGACATGCTGCGTCGAGCGATGGGTAAGAAAAAGCCCGAGGAAATGGCCAAGCAGCGCGGCGGTTTCATTGAAGGTTGCGCGACCAACGGCATCGACGCGGATCTTGCCGGTAACATTTTCGACCTGGTGGAAAAATTCGCCGGTTACGGCTTCAACAAATCCCACTCCGCCGCCTACGGCCTGGTGTCGTACCAGACCGCTTGGCTGAAAGCTCACTACCCGGCGCCGTTCATGGCCGCGGTACTCTCGGCGGATATGCACAACACCGACAAGGTCGTGACCTTGATCGAGGAAGTGCGGACGATGAAGCTGCGCCTCGACGCGCCAGACGTGAACACTTCGGAGTTCAAGTTCACGGTGAACGACGACGGCCGCATCGTTTACGGCCTCGGCGCGATCAAAGGCGTTGGTGAAGGTCCGGTTGAAGCGATCACTGAAGCGCGACAGGCCGGTCCGTTCAAGGATCTGTTCGATTTCTGCGCGCGGGTCGACCTCAAGCGCATCAACAAACGAACTCTTGATGGCTTGATTCGCAGCGGCGCGCTGGATCGTCTTGGTCCGTATTTCCACGATGAACAAAAGGCCTATCAAGCCAACATCGACCGCAACCGTGCGGTACTGCTGGCGGCGATGGAAGAGGCGATCAAGGCTGCCGAGCAGACTGCGCGGACCCACGACTCTGGCCACGCCGACCTGTTTGGCGGCTTGTTCGTCGAAGAAGATGCCGACGTCTACGCGTCCCATCGCAAGGCCAAGGAACTGACCCTCAAGGAACGCCTCAAGGGTGAGAAAGACACCTTGGGCCTGTACCTGACCGGTCACCCGATCGACGAATACGAAGGCGAGATCCGCCGTTTCGCCCGCCAGCGCATCATCGACCTGAAACCGGCACGCGACACGCAAACCGTAGCGGGGATGATCATTGCCCTGCGGGTGATGAAGAACAAGAAGGGCGACAAGATGGGTTTCATCACCCTCGACGACCGCTCCGGGCGGATCGAGGCGTCGTTGTTTGCCGATGCGTTCCACTCCGCGCAGTCGTTGTTGCAGACCGACGCGATGGTGGTGGTCGAAGGCGAAGTCAGCAATGACGATTTCTCCGGCGGCCTGCGCCTGCGGGTCAAGCGGGTGATGAGCATGGAGGATGCGCGGACCAATCTGGCCGAAAGCCTGCGCCTGAAGCTGCACACCCAGGATCTGAAAGGCGATCAGCTACGCTGGTTGGGCGAACTGCTCAAGCGTCATCGCGGCGCGTGCCCGGTGACCATGGAGTACACCAGCCCGGATGCGAAGACCTTGCTGCAGTTTGGCGAGACCTGGCGGATCGACCCGGCGGATGCGTTGATTCAAGCCCTGCGTGACCAGTTCGGGCGAGACAACGTCTTCCTCCAATACCGTTGACCGGCAAGTGCCATCATGGCGCTTGCCCGCAACCTGAATTTTTAATCTCGACCTCAGCGCGCCTCTCCCTTAAGGTAGGGCGCGAATAGACAACCGGCCGGCCCAAGCTCACTTGGGACACGACCCAAGACGGACGCCTATGAACCCGAATTTTCTAGATTTCGAACAGCCGATCGCCGACCTGCAAGCCAAGATCGAAGAGTTGCGCTTGGTCGGTAATGACAATTCGCTGAATATCGGCGATGAGATCTCCCGCCTGCAGGACAAGAGCAAGACGCTGACCGAAGACATTTTCGGCAAGCTGACCAGTTGGCAGATCGCACGCCTGGCGCGTCACCCGAAACGCCCTTACACCCTCGATTACATCGAGCACATCTTCACCGAGTTCGACGAACTGCATGGCGACCGTCACTTCTCCGATGACGCTGCCATTGTTGGCGGTATCGCCCGTCTAGAAGACCAGCCGGTGATGATCATCGGTCACCAGAAGGGCCGTGAAGTGCGCGAGAAGGTACGCCGCAACTTCGGCATGCCGCGTCCGGAAGGCTACCGCAAGGCCTGCCGTCTGATGGAGATGGCCGAGCGCTTCAAGATGCCGATCCTGACCTTCATCGACACCCCGGGTGCCTACCCTGGCATCGACGCTGAAGAGCGCAACCAGAGCGAAGCGATTGCCTGGAACCTGCGCGTGATGTCCCGCCTGAAAACCCCGATCATCGCCACCGTCATCGGTGAAGGTGGTTCCGGTGGTGCACTGGCCATCGGCGTCTGCGACCAACTGAACATGCTGCAATATTCGACCTACGCGGTGATCTCGCCGGAAGGTTGCGCGTCGATCCTGTGGAAGACCGCCGAGAAAGCACCGGATGCCGCTGAAGCGATGGGCATCACCGCTGAGCGTCTGAAAGGCCTGGGTATCGTCGACAAGGTGATCAGCGAGCCACTGGGCGGCGCACACCGCGATCCGGCTGCTGCCGCTGCGTCGATCCGCGCCGAGCTGAGCTCGCAACTGGCGATGCTCAAGCAGTTCGATAACGAAGCGCTGCTCAAGCGCCGTTATGATCGCCTGATGAGCTACGGTCTCTAAAGCCGAGCGCGATACCCATGTGGGAGCGAGCCTGCTCGCGAAAGCGGTATAACACTCGACGAATGTGTCGAATGTTAAAGCGTCTTCGCGAGCAGGCTCGTTCCCACATTTGATTGGGGCAAAGAGAAAGTTATGGGCCAGTCCCCGATTGATTTGCCATCCCGTCTTCTGCTGAACCTTGAGCCCTGGCGCAACGTCGCTCACTGGCGCGTCGCCTTCTCCGGCGGCCTCGATTCCACCGTCCTCCTGCACCTTCTCGCCACTCTGGCGAAAAGCCAATCCCTCCCTGCGTTAAGCGCCATCCACATTCACCACGGCCTCCAGGCTGCGGCCGATGCGTGGCCGCAACATTGCCAGGCCGTTTGCGATGCGCTGGATATTCCCTTGCAAGTAGAGCGGGTCACCGTGAAGGGCGGGGCAAGCCTGGAGCGGGCGGCGCGGGATGCGCGTTACGCTGTGTTCAATTCCCTGACGCAAACCAATGATGTACTGCTGACCGGCCAACACCGCGACGACCAAGCGGAAACCCTGCTGTTTCGGCTGTTGCGCGGTGCCGGTGTCCGCGGGCTCGGCGCGATGCCGCAGCAGCGCCCAGTGGGGCAGGGCACGCTGGTTCGACCGTTGCTGGATGTCAGCCGCGCCGAGCTGGAAGGTTATGCACAGGCGCATCGGTTGCGCTGGATCGACGACTCGTCGAACCAGGATCGGCAGTTTTCGCGCAACTACCTGCGCCATCAAGTCATGCCGGTGCTGACCGAGCGCTGGCCGCAAGCGCAGGCCAGCATGGCGCGCACGGCTGCGCATCTGCGTGAGGCGCAGGGCTTGCTCGATGAGCTGGCGCAGATTGATCTAGCACAAGCCGAAACGCCCCATGAATTCGCTTGGCTGGGTGTGCCATCGCTGGAGTTGACACCATTGACGGCGTTGTCTGACGCGCGCCAGCGAAATGCCCTCAGCCACTGGCTCGAACCGTTGACCCGGCTGCCAGACGCTGACCATTGGTCGGGTTGGACAACGCTGTGCAATGCCGGCGCCGACGCTTCACCGATCTGGCGTCTGGCCGACGGAGAGCTGCACCGCAGCGCCGGTCGCGTCTGGTGGCTGAGCGGCAATTGGTTGCGCACGCCAGCGATCGGCGCCGACTGGCAGACCCCGACTTCAGCGCTACGCTTGCCGGATAACGGACGCGTCATGCTCCACGGCCAAGTTCCATGCGGGCCTTTGCGTATTGCCTATCGGCAGGGCGGTGAGGTCATGCAACTGGCCGAGCGCGGCAGCCGGGATCTCAAGCGTCTGCTCAACGAGCGCGCGGTGCCGGCCTTCGTGCGTGGCAGATTGCCGCTGCTGTTTTGTGGCGAACAATTGCTTGCGGTGGCGAACCTGTCGGGTCTTGCTGGTCAGATGGACGAAGGCTGGACATTGCACTGGCAGCCAACAGACGAAGATCAAGGTTTGAGCTGAAAGGAGCATTCCGGTAGACTACGCTCCCTTCTTGATACAACTTCTGTGGATTCGCCTGAATTGCAGGAGTTGCCGATTACCAAGCAGTCTTTGCTGGGCGATTCCAAAAAATGTGTAGCGAGCAACGTACCGGTGTTTCATCTGCCGGTCTGTCACAACGCGGCGGTTTTTTCGAAAGGTGCACTGTGATTAATGCAGGTGATCGGGGGCTTCGGCCTTCCTTCGCTTTCCCCGGCGGCTCGTTCCGCTTTAACGCAGACTTCTAGGGTTTTTCATGACGCGCTACATATTCGTCACGGGCGGTGTTGTTTCTTCATTGGGGAAAGGCATTGCCTCGGCTTCATTGGCGGCTATCCTGGAGGCGCGGGGGCTTAAGGTCACCATGCTGAAGCTGGATCCGTACATCAACGTCGATCCAGGCACCATGAGTCCGTTCCAGCACGGTGAAGTGTTCGTCACCCACGACGGCGCCGAGACCGACCTGGATCTGGGGCACTACGAGCGGTTCATCCGCACGACCATGACCCAGAACAACAACTTCACCACCGGCCGTGTCTACGAGCACGTGCTGCGCAAAGAGCGCCGTGGCGACTATCTGGGTGCAACCATCCAGGTCATCCCGCACATCACCGACGAAATCAAGCGCCGCATCATCAAGGGTGCTGGTGACGCTGACGTGGCGATGGTCGAGATCGGTGGCACCGTCGGTGACATCGAGTCGCAACCGTTCCTTGAAGCCATCCGCCAGTTGCGTTTCGAAGTCGGTGCCAAGCGCGCGATGCTGATGCACCTGACGCTGGTGCCGTACATTGCCACCGCCGGCGAGACCAAGACCAAACCGACCCAGCACTCCGTCAAGGAACTGCGTTCGATCGGTCTGCAGCCAGACGTGCTGGTGTGCCGCTCCGATCACCCGATCGATATTTCCTCGCGTCGCAAGATCGCCCAGTTCACCAACGTTGAAGAACGTGCGGTCATTGCTCTGGAAGACGCCGACACCATCTACAAGATCCCGGGCATCCTGCATTCGCAGGGTCTGGACGATTTCGTCGTTGAGCGTTTCGGCTTGCAGTGCGGCAGCGCTGACCTGTCCGAGTGGGACGCAGTGGTCGATGCCAAGCTGAACCCGGAACACGAAGTGACCATCGCCATGGTCGGCAAGTACATGGAGCTGCTCGATGCCTACAAGTCGCTGATCGAAGCGATGAGCCACGCTGGCATCAGCAACCGCACCAAGGTCAACCTGCGCTACATCGATTCCGAAGACATCGAGAATCAGGGCACTGCGCTGCTCGAAGGTGTCGACGCGATTCTGGTACCGGGCGGCTTCGGTCTGCGTGGCGTGGAAGGCAAGATCACCGCTGTTCAGTACGCTCGCGAAAACAAGGTTCCGTACCTCGGCATCTGCCTGGGCATGCAAGTGGCGGTCATCGAGTTCGCCCGTAACGTGCTGGGCTGGAAAGACGCCAACTCCACCGAGTTCGATCGTGCCAGCGGCCATCCGGTTGTCGGTCTGATCACCGAGTGGGAAGACGCCACCGGCGCTGTCGAGGTGCGTACCGAAGCGTCCGATCTGGGCGGCACCATGCGCCTCGGCGCACAGGATTGCCTGCTCGAGCCGGGCTCCAAAGTCCATGATTGCTACGGCAAGGACGTGATCGTCGAGCGTCACCGTCACCGTTACGAAGTGAACAACAACCTGCTGCCGCAGATCATCGAAGCCGGCCTGAAAATCTCCGGTCGTTCCGCCGATGCTGCGCTGGTCGAAGTGGTTGAAGCGCCGGATCATCCATGGTTCGTCGCCTGCCAGTTCCACCCTGAGTTCACCTCGACGCCACGCGACGGCCATCCGCTGTTCAGCGGTTTCGTCAAAGCCGCGTTGGCTCAACACCAGAAGAAGGCGTAACCCGATGGCACAGAAGATCATCCGCGTCGGCGACATCGAGATTGCCAACGACAAGCCCATGGTCCTGTTCGGCGGCATGAACGTGCTGGAAAGCCGTGACATGGCCATGCAGGTTTGCGAAGAGTACGTGAAGGTCACCGAAAAACTCGGTATCCCTTACGTATTCAAGGCCAGCTTCGACAAGGCCAACCGTTCTTCTGTGACCTCGTATCGCGGTCCTGGCCTGGAAGAGGGCATGCGCATCTTCCAGGACATCAAGCAAGCGTTCGGCGTGCCGATCATCACCGACGTCCACGAGCCGGATCAGGCTGCGGTCGTCGCTGAAGTCTGCGACATCATCCAGTTGCCGGCCTTCCTGTCGCGCCAGACCGATCTGGTCGTGGCGATGGCCAAAACCAATGCAGTGATCAATATCAAGAAAGCCCAGTTCCTCGCGCCTCAGGAAATGAAACACATCTTGAACAAGTGCGTGGAAGCCGGTAACGATCAGTTGATCCTTTGCGAGCGTGGTTCGAGCTTCGGCTACAACAACCTCGTGGTCGACATGCTCGGCTTCGGCATCATGAAGCAGTTCGAATACCCGGTGTTCTTCGACGTGACCCACGCGCTGCAAATGCCTGGCGGTCGTGCCGACTCCGCCGGCGGTCGCCGTGCCCAGGTTCTGGATCTGGCCAAGGCCGGCATGAGCCAGTCGCTGGCGGGTCTGTTCCTCGAAGCGCATCCGGATCCGGACAACGCCAAATGCGACGGCCCTTGCGCCTTGCGTCTGGACAAACTGGAGCCATTCCTGGCCCAGCTCAAAGCTCTGGACGAACTGGTGAAGAGTTTTCCGACGGTAGAAACCGCGTAACGCTCGATTCTCCGGTAAAGTACCGCACGATTTGTCGCTCATGCCCTCGGGCGTGAGCGTTGTCGTCTGCAAGTCTGCCCGCTGTACTTCGCTTGCCGACGATAAAGATTTCCTCTAGCTGCGTCGTTTTCGTCAACTTTGGAGTGTTTACAACAATGGCAAAAATCGTCGACATCAAAGGTCGTGAAGTTCTCGACTCCCGTGGCAATCCCACCGTGGAAGCGGACGTGCTTCTCGACAACGGCATCATCGGCAGCGCCTGCGCGCCGTCCGGTGCATCCACTGGCTCGCGTGAAGCGCTCGAGCTGCGTGATGGCGACAAGAGCCGTTATCTGGGCAAGGGCGTGCTCAAGGCGGTAGCCAACATCAACGGTCCGATCCGCGATCTGCTGCTGGGCACCGACCCGAGCGACCAGAAAGCCCTCGACCACGCGATGATCAAGCTCGACGGTACCGAAAACAAAGCGACCCTGGGCGCCAACGCCATCCTCGCCGTGTCCCTGGCTGCGGCCAAGGCTGCTGCGCAGGATCAGGATCTGCCGCTGTACGCACACATCGCCAACCTCAACGGCACCCCGGGTGTGTACTCGATGCCGGTACCGATGATGAACATCATCAACGGTGGCGAGCACGCCGATAACAACGTCGACATCCAGGAATTCATGGTGCAGCCAGTTGGCGCCAAGTCTTTCTCGGAAGGTCTGCGCATGGGCACCGAGATTTTCCATCACCTGAAAGCCGTGCTGAAGGCCCGTGGCCTGAGCACCGCCGTTGGCGACGAGGGCGGTTTCGCACCGAACCTGGCATCCAACGAAGACGCGTTGAAAGTGATCTCCGAAGCCGTGGCCAATGCCGGTTACAAGCTGGGCACCGACGTGACCCTGGCGCTGGACTGCGCCGCGAGCGAGTTCTACGAAGACGGCAAGTACAACCTGTCCGGTGAAGGCCAGGTGTTCACTGCTGAAGGTTTCGCCGACTACCTCAAAGGCCTGACCGAGCGTTACCCGATCATCTCCATCGAAGACGGTCTGGACGAATCCGACTGGGCAGGCTGGAAAATCCTCACCGACAAGATCGGCGAGAAGACCCAGCTGGTGGGCGACGACCTGTTCGTGACCAACACCAAGATCCTCAAAGAAGGCATCGATAAAAAGATCGCCAACTCGATCCTGATCAAGTTCAACCAGATCGGCACCCTGACCGAAACCCTGGAAGCCATCCAGATGGCCAAGGCTGCCGGTTACACCGCAGTGATCTCGCACCGCTCTGGCGAAACCGAAGATTCGACCATTGCCGACCTGGCTGTGGGCACCTCGGCTGGCCAGATCAAGACCGGTTCGCTGTGCCGCTCCGACCGCGTTTCCAAGTACAACCAACTGCTGCGTATCGAAGAGCAGTTGAACGGCAAGGCCAAGTACAACGGCCGTGCCGAGTTCCGCGGTTAAGCGCAACCTGATCAAAGGACACCGGATTGTGTCGGAAAAGTCGTGACAGCGATGGATTTGCCACTAATCTGATGCCTTAAGCACAAGCCTGGATCTTTCCAGGCTTCGTGCTATCAGATGCTGCAACATTATGCGTGGCTGTCTTTTTTCACTGGATACCTGATATTCGATGCGCAGTCCTTACTGGTTGTTTCTTGTTTTGCTCTTGCTGCTGGCCGGTCTGCAGTACCGCCTGTGGGTGGGCAATGGCAGTCTGGCGCAGGTCGCCGAGCTGAAACAGCAGATCGCCGAGCAACATGCCGAAAACGAAGGCCTGCTGGAGCGCAACCGGGTGATGGACGCGGAAGTCAGCGAATTGAAAAAAGGCATGGAGACCGTTGAAGAGCGGGCTCGTCACGAACTGGGCATGGTCAAGGACGGCGAAACCCTTTACCAGTTGGCCCAATGATCGATTCCCTGCCGGCCTTCTGGGCCGTGATTCCTGCCGCGGGCGTCGGTGCCCGAATGGCCGCGGACCGTCCCAAGCAATATCTGCAACTGGGCGGGCGCACAATTCTCGAACACAGCCTCGGCTGTTTCCTCGATCACCCAAGCCTCAAGGGCCTGGTGGTCAGTCTTGCTGTCGATGATCCCTATTGGCCGAATCTGGCATGCGTCAACGATCCGCGCATTCAGCGGGTTGATGGCGGCGCGGAGCGTTCCGCTTCGGTGCTCAATGCCTTGCTGCACCTGCATGCGCAAGGCGCCGACGATGACGATTGGGTGCTGGTGCACGATGCGGCCCGGCCGAATCTGAGTCGCGATGATCTCGACAAGTTGCTTGCCGAACTCGCGGATGACCCGGTCGGCGGTCTGTTGGCGGTTCCTGCTCGCGACACGCTCAAACGCGTTGATAACAACGGGCGTGTGGTTGAAACCGTGGATCGCAGCGTGATCTGGCAGGCGTATACACCGCAGATGTTCCGCCTCGGTGCGTTGCATCGGGCGTTGGCCGATAGCCTGGTTGCGGATGCCGTGATTACCGATGAAGCTTCGGCGATGGAATGGGCCGGTCTGGCACCGCGTCTGATCGAAGGGCGCGCGGATAACCTCAAGGTGACCCGGCCGGAAGATCTGGAGTGGTTGCGCCAGCGGTGGGCGAATCGCCGCTGAGGTTTGGGGTCGCTGCGGCATTGCCTTCGCGAGCAGGCTCGCTACCACAGAGGGAATGCATTCAGCTGTCGAACCCGGTCAATTGTGGGAGCGAGCCTGCTCGCGAAAGCGGTCGCACGGGCAATCAATAACTCAAAGCTTGTACTCCGGCCTTTCAGCCAGTCCCACCTTCAAAAAATCCACCAACTTGCGCACCTTCGGCGACAGATGCCGCTGCTGCGGATACAGCGCCCACACCGCCGTATTCGGCGGCTGATGCGCCTCGAGCAAGGAAATCAGCGCGCCGCTGTGCAGGTGCTCGAGCACGTAATAGTCCGGCAACTGACACAATCCGACACCCTGAAGCGCCGCATCCAGCACCGCCTGCCCACTGTTGCAACGCCAGTTGCCCTGCACCCGCTGGGAAAATTCCCGCCCGTTCTGTTCCAGTTGCCAGATATCGGAACTGCCGATCAGGCAATTGTGCCGACTCAGTTCCGACAGACTGTGTGGGCGCCCGTACCGTTCCAGGTAGGACGGCGACGCGCACAGGTACATTCTTCTTGGCGCCAGACGTGTCGCGACCAAGCGCGAATCCTGTAGTCGGCCAAGGCGAATTGCCAGATCCAGCCCTTCATGCACCAGATCCAGCTGGCGATTGCTCAGCTCGATATCGATACGCAGCTGGGGATACAGCCCCATGAAGCGAGTCACCAGCGGCACGATAAAGCGTTCGCCATAGGCCACCGCGCAGGTCATGCGCAGCATGCCTTTCGGTTCGCTGGTCAGATCGCCCACCGCGCGCAGGGCTTCTTCGCGACCGTCCTGCAGGCGCTGGCAATGTTGCAGGAAAGTCTGCCCGGCTTCGGTCAACGTAACTCGCCGAGTGCTGCGGTAGAGCAGGCGCGTCTGCAAACGCTCTTCGAGCCGTACGATTTGTCGACTGATGTGCGAGGAAGAAACCCCAAGACGCTCGGCAGCGGCGGTGAATTGGTTGCATTCGGCGACGGCAACGAACTCGTCGATGCCTTCCCAGCGATTTTCCGACACTTGGATTATCCCTGTATGGCAATAATGTTTTGCTTTCGTCCGGATTATTCCTCAGGACGCGCTGAACTACACTGTCTGTCTGCTTTTTTATTTACTGGATTCATTGGAGAGTCAGCATGATCAAGTCGCGCGCCGCCGTTGCCTTCGAGGCCAAGAAGCCGCTGGAAATCGTAGAAGTCGATGTCGCCATGCCGAAGGCTGGTGAAGTGTTGCTGCGCGTTGTCGCTTCCGGGGTGTGCCACACCGACGCCTACACCTTGTCCGGCGCAGACCCGGAAGGCATCTTCCCGTCGATCCTCGGCCACGAAGGTGGCGCCATCGTTGAAGCGATCGGCGAGGGCGTGACCTCGGTTGCCGTCGGCGACCACGTCATCCCGCTGTACACCCCGGAATGCGGCCAGTGCAAATTCTGCAAGTCGGGCAAGACCAACCTCTGCCAGGCGATTCGCGCCACCCAAGGCAAGGGCCTGATGCCGGACGGCACTTCGCGCTTTTCCTACAAGGGCGAAACGATTTTTCACTACATGGGGACGTCGACGTTTTCGGAATACACCGTGCTCCCGGAAATCTCCGTGGCCAAGATCTCCAAAGACGCGCCGCTGGAAAAGGTCTGCCTGCTCGGTTGCGGCGTGACCACCGGTATCGGCGCCGTGCTCAATACCGCCAAGGTCAAACCGGGTGACACCGTGGCCATCTTCGGTCTCGGTGGTATCGGCTTGTCGGCGGTGATCGGTGCAGTGAAAGCCAAGGCTGCGCGGATCATTGCGATTGACATCAACCCGGCCAAGTTCGAAATCGCCAAACAACTCGGGGCCACCGATTGCGTGAACCCGAAAGACTTTGATCGTCCGATTCAGGAAGTAATCGTCGACATGACCGATGGTGGCGTCGACTTCTCCTTCGAGTGCATCGGCAATGTGCAATTGATGCGCGCCGCGCTTGAGTGCTGCCACAAAGGCTGGGGCGAGTCGGTCATCATCGGTGTCGCCGGTGCCGGTCAGGAAATCGCTACCCGTCCGTTCCAGTTGGTTACCGGTCGCGTCTGGCGCGGTTCGGCGTTCGGCGGCGTGCGTGGCCGTACTGAATTGCCGAGTTACGTCGACATGGCCCAGAGCGGCGAGATCCCCCTGGATACCTTCATCACCCACACCATGGGCCTGGAAGATATCAACAAGGCGTTCGACCTGATGCACGAAGGCAAGAGCATCCGCACCGTCATTCATTTCTAAGGAGCAGCGGCAAGCTACAAGCCACAAGCTGCAAGCAGGCGCAACGCCCTCTTGCAGCTTGAAGCTCGCAGCTTGCGGCTGAAGTGCTATGAATCTGGAAAACATTTCTTGTCAGAAGAGTTTCGGTGGCTGGCACAAGCGCTATCGCCATCGCTCCGAAGTGCTTGATTGCGACATGGTCTTCGCCGTGTACCTGCCGCCGCAAGCGGAGCAGGGCGGCAAGCTGCCGGTGCTGTACTGGTTGTCCGGGCTGACCTGCACCGATGAGAATTTCATGCAAAAGGCCGGTGCGATGCGCATGGCCGCCGAGCTTGGTTTGATTATCGTCGCGCCGGATACCAGCCCACGTGGCCCGGATGTCCCGGACGATGCCGAAAAAGCTTGGGATTTCGGTCTCGGCGCCGGGTTTTATCTGAACGCCACGCAGGAACCGTGGGCGCGGCACTATCAGATGCATGACTATGTCGTGCAGGAATTGCCTGCTCTGGTCGAAGCGCATTTCCCCGCTTCAGACAAGCGCAGCATCAGCGGCCACTCGATGGGCGGCCACGGTGCTTTGGTCTGTGCCTTGCGCAATCCTGGGCGGTATAAATCGGTTTCGGCCTTTTCGCCGATCACCCATCCGATCGATTGCCCGTGGGGTCAGAAGGCCTTTTCCAACTATTTGGGCGAAGACCGTTCGAAGTGGAAGGAGTGGGACGCCTGTGTGCTGATCGCCGATGCGACGGAGAAATTGCCGTTGCTGGTCGATCAAGGTGATCGTGACGATTTCCTCGCCACCCAGCTGAAACCCGAAGCTCTGCAATACGCGGCAAAACAAGCGGGGCATCCGCTGGAGCTGCGCCTGCAACCGGGCTACGACCACAGCTATTTCTTCATCTCAAGCTTCATTGACGACCACTTGCAGCATCACGCACGCGCTCTGCGCGGTTAATGCAGGTAGAATCACGCCCTGACAAAAATCGGGGCGTTTTTTTTATGCGTATTGGCCACGGCTACGATGTGCACCGTTTCGCTGAAGGCGATTTCATTACTCTGGGCGGCGTGCGGATTGCACACAGCTTCGGGCTGCTCGCTCATTCCGACGGTGACGTCCTGCTGCACGCCTTGAGCGATGCCTTGCTCGGCGCGGCGGCGCTGGGTGATATCGGTAAACACTTCCCGGACACCGATCCGCAATTCAAGGGCGCCGACAGCCGTGTGCTGTTGCGTCATGTGGTCAGTCTGATCCACGCCAAGGGCTGGAAGGTCGGCAACGTCGACAACACCATCGTTGCCCAGGCGCCAAAAATGGCGCCGCATATCGAATCGATGCGCGCGCTGATCGCGGCGGATCTTCAAGTTGAGTTGGATCAAGTGAACGTCAAAGCTACCACCACCGAAAAGCTTGGCTTTGTCGGTCGCGAAGAAGGTATCGCCGTGCACTCCGTTGCCTTGTTGCTGCGCGCATGAATGAACTGCAATTGCTCGGCCCACGGGCCTATGGCGAACCCCTCGGCACAGCGGTACTGAAAGCCATCGCCGAAGATTTTCAGGTCGATGAAGTGCTGGATATCCCGTTCAGCGGTGACGGCGAACATTTGTGGATCTGGGTGGAAAAGCGCGGCCTCAATACCGAAGAAGCGGCGCGGCGGATCGCCAAAGCGGCGGGCGTGCCGTTGCGTACCGTCAGCTATGCCGGCCTCAAGGACCGTCAGGCCTTGACCCGACAGTGGTTCAGCGTGCAACTGCCGGGCAAGGCCGATCCGGATCTGTCGGCAGCGGAGAACGACACGCTGAAGATCCTCAAGACCACGCGCCACAAGCGCAAGCTGCAACGCGGTGCGCATTCGGCCAACGGTTTCACGTTGCGCCTGACGCAATTCAATGGCGACAAAGACGCGCTTGAACAGCGCCTGCAACTGATCGCCAAACAAGGCATTCCCAATTATTTCGGCGCCCAGCGCTTCGGCCATGACGGCGGCAACGTTATCGATGCGCGGGCGTGGGCGGCGCGCAAGGCTTTGCCGGAACAGCGCAATGTGCGTTCGCGGTTGCTGTCGACGGCGCGCAGCTTTCTGTTCAACCAGGTGCTGGCGGCGCGCGTCGCCGATGGCACCTGGAACACCGCGCTGGTTGGCGATCTGCTGGCCTTCACCGACAGCCGCAGTTTTTTCCCGGCCGGTGAAGCCGAATGCAGCGACCCGCGTCTGGCAATTCTCGACCTGCACCCGACCGGTCCGCAGTGGGGCGAAGGTGACTCGCCCGCGGCTGGCGCAGTCCATGAACTGGAGCAGGCGATCGCCGCCCGCGAAGCGGATCTGCGCGACTGGTTGATCCACGCCGGCATGAGCCATGAACGTCGCATCCTGCGGCTGCCCATTGGCGGGTTGACGTGGCATTATCCCCAACCTGACATTCTGCAACTGGAATTCGTCCTCCCGGCCGGATGCTTTGCCACCGTATTGGTGCGCGAGCTCGTTGATCTGGTGCCGGTGGGGCAGACGGACAGCCCATGCGTATTCTGATTTCTAACGACGATGGGGTAACTGCACCCGGTCTCGCCGCGCTTTATGCTGCGCTGGCGGATTACACCGAATGCGTGGTTATCGCCCCGGAGCAGGACAAAAGCGGCGCCAGCAGTTCGCTGACGCTCGACCGTCCGCTGCACCCGCAATACCTGGCCAACGGCTTTATCAGCCTCAACGGCACACCGACCGATTGCATTCACCTGGGCCTCAACGGCTTGCTTGAGCGCGAGGCGGACATGGTGGTTTCCGGCATCAACCTCGGCGCCAATCTTGGTGACGACGTGCTGTATTCCGGAACCGTAGCGGCAGCCCTTGAAGGACGATTTCTCGAGCGCCCATCGTTTGCCTTCTCACTGGTCTCGCGCCAAGTGGATAACCTGCCGACTGCGGCCTACTTTGCGCGCAAACTGGTCGAGGCCCACGCCGGGCTCGATCTGCCGCCGCGCACGGTACTCAACGTGAACATTCCCAATTTGCCCATCGACCACATTCGCGGCATTCAATTGACCCGCCTCGGCCATCGCGCTCGCGCGGCGGCACCGATGAAAGTGGTCGATCCGCGCGGCAAGGCCGGTTACTGGATCGCCGCTGCCGGCGACGCTGAAGACGGCGGCCCGGGCACCGATTTTCATGCCGTGATGCAGGGTTATGTGTCCATCACACCGTTGCAGCTCGATCGCACCTTCAATGATGCCTTCAGAAGTCTTGATGGCTGGCTGGGGGGGCTGAGCTGATGCGTGAACATGACGACCGCCTGCGCAGCGGCATTGGCATGACGTCCCAGCGTACGCGCGAGCGACTGATCCAGCGTCTGTATGAAGAAGGCGTGTCGAACGCCAAAGTCCTGGAAGTGATCCGCCGCACACCGCGTCACCTGTTTGTCGACGAGGCGCTGGCGCATCGCGCTTATGAAGACACCGCGCTGCCGATCGGCAACAACCAGACCATCTCCCAGCCTTACATGGTGGCGCGCATGAGCGAGCTGCTGCTGGAGGCCGGCCCGCTGGATAAAGTGTTGGAGATCGGCACCGGTTCCGGCTACCAGACGGCGGTGTTGTCGCAACTGGTTGAACGGGTGTTTTCGGTCGAGCGCATCAAGGTGTTGCAGGACCGCGCCAAGGAGCGTCTGGTCGAGCTGAACCTGCGCAACGTGGTGTTTCGCTGGGGCGATGGCTGGGAAGGCTGGCCGGCGCTGGCGCCCTACAACGGCATCATCGTCACCGCCGTTGCCACCGATGTACCGCAGGCTTTGCTCGATCAACTGGCCCCTGGTGGGCGCATGGTGATTCCGGTCGGCTCCGGTGAAGTGCAACAACTGATGCTGATCGTGCGCGAAGAACATGGCTTTTCCCGACACGTTCTGGGCGCTGTGCGTTTTGTGCCTTTGCTCAATGGGCCACTGGCCTGAGCATTTGCAAACAGTCGCTGAATTCCTTTCAACGGCGCCGGTCTTACAGCGGCAGCCACGGTTTAAACGCAGCGTACTTGTCACTTGCAAACGTGTGCGCCCAGCGATTTCGCTTCATTAAAGGTAAAGCCGTTTCGGCCCGTTATACTTGCGATACTTCATGCCGCAACGCGGCATTCAGAATTTTCAGCCACCACAAAGGGAGCGGCGGGTGAGTCTCACAGTCATTGCGCAGCGTATGGGTAACACGAGCTTTCAGCGCCTGGTGACTGGCCTTGTCTTGAGCACCTTGCTGGTCGGTTGCTCCAGCACCAAATCGAGCAACGTACGGGTTGTCGATCGCAATAATTCGGTCGCACAACGTCCGACCGTTACTACCGGGCAATATGTAGTCCGCCCCGGCGATACCCTGTTTTCGATCGCCTTTCGTTACGGCTGGGACTACAAAACCCTCGCCGCCCGGAACAATATTCCTACGCCGTATACGATCCATCCGGGTCAGACAATTCGCTTCGACGGGCGCAGCGGTTCAACGCCGACAGCGGTGGTGAGCAACTCCAGTTCTTCACCTTCTTCGTCGAGTAAAACCACGGTAATCCGGCGCCAGGCGAATGGCACCACAACCACTACAACCACCGGTTCCAAAGGGGTTGTACCGTCCGTCGCGAGCAAACCTGCACCCGCTCCACTGCCTCCGGCAGGCCCGGCCCCGACCGGCTGGGGATGGCCATCTAATGGCGTTCTGATTGGAAAATTCTCTTCAAACGGTAGTTTGAATAAAGGAATTGATATCGCCGGAGATTTGGGACAGCCTGTTTTAGCTGCGTCTGATGGGACGGTCGTATACGCCGGGAGTGGCTTAAGGGGCTACGGCGAATTGGTCATCATCAAACACAGCGAAACCTACGTCAGTGCTTACGGTCACAACCGCAGGCTGTTGGTTCGGGAGGGGCAGCAGGTCAAGGTCGGACAGACAATTGCCGAAATGGGGTCAACGGGTACAGACCGGGTGAAACTGCATTTTGAGATTCGCCGCCAAGGTAAACCTGTAGATCCGCTGCAGTTCCTGCCAAGACGTTGATTTGTAGGCCAGCCTGTTCCGTCGCGTAGAGGGGACAGGCTCCAGCGTTGCCAAGGATAAAGGCGTCGCTTGAGCTTGGGGTCGAACTCACCAAAGGACTATAACAATGGCTCTCAGTAAAGAAGTGCCGGAGTTTGACATCGACGATGAGGTTCTCCTTATGGAGACCGGCATCGATTCGGATTCGATGTTGAATGATGAAGGGGCTGCTCCACCTTCCGTTCGTTCCAAATCCAGACACTCCGCCACACTCAAACAACATAAATACATCGACTACACTCGGGCACTTGATGCCACGCAGCTGTATCTCAACGAAATCGGCTTTTCCCCTCTGCTCTCCCCGGAAGAAGAAGTTCATTTTGCGCGCTTGTCGCAAAGTGGCGATCCGGCCGGGCGCAAGCGCATGATCGAAAGTAACCTGCGGCTGGTCGTCAAGATCGCCCGGCGTTACGTCAATCGGGGGCTGTCGCTGCTGGATCTGATCGAAGAGGGCAACCTCGGCCTGATCCGCGCGGTGGAAAAGTTCGATCCCGAGCGCGGCTTCCGCTTCTCGACCTACGCCACTTGGTGGATCCGTCAGACCATCGAACGCGCGATCATGAATCAGACGCGGACCATCCGGTTGCCGATTCATGTGGTCAAGGAGCTCAACGTATACCTGCGGGCTGCACGTGAGCTGACGCAAAAACTCGATCACGAACCTTCACCCGAAGAAATCGCCAACCTGCTGGAAAAACCGGTGGGCGAGGTCAAGCGCATGCTCGGCCTCAACGAAAGGGTTTCTTCGGTCGACGTCTCGCTGGGTCCGGATTCGGATAAAACCCTGCTGGACACACTCACTGATGATCGTCCGACCGATCCGTGCGAACTGCTGCAGGACGATGACCTGTCGCAGAGCATCGATCAATGGCTGTCGGAGCTGACCGACAAGCAGCGCGAGGTGGTGATTCGCCGCTTCGGACTGCGCGGTCACGAAAGCAGCACGCTGGAAGATGTCGGCCTGGAGATCGGTCTGACCCGCGAGCGGGTACGGCAGATCCAGGTGGAAGGCCTCAAGCGCCTTCGCGAGATTCTTGAGAAGAACGGCCTGTCGAGCGAGTCGCTGTTCCAATAAGCGCCTGATCGTCCGCCCGCAAAAAGCCCCGGCTGATTCAATCAGTCGGGGCTTTTTGTTTATGCCTGTCTCGTGCATCGCGTTGTCGAGCGATGTGCCAGACGAGCGGTCAGCATTTTCTGAGTTTGTAGTCTCGCGCTGTAAGCCTTTGCTTACTGTGTCGTAAGTGTTCGTTATTTTTACACTTCGGCAGAAGGCGATTGCGATCAATGCTAAACAGTAACTTGCTGATTTATCTAAATATTTTTCTATTGTTATGTCTTTATGTCAGCGCAGACCTGCGCCTGAGCCTGATTGCTCCGCTGCGGAAACTCTCTAATATCAGGGCTGTGTCGACGGACAGACACGCCCTTCACGGAAGAGGGGAACGGACATCGCAGGAGGCGATTCATCAGGACGATGAAAAGGACTACAGGGAATAGGGAAAAAATGTGGGCGGGTCATACCGCCCCTTTTTTCGTCTGCAGAAAAGTAAAACCTGCAAAAGCAAAAAGGCCCACAAGGGGCCTTTCAGTCGAGCGCGGGGTAGATCAGCGTTCGAGTTGTTCGATCTTGTTTGGCTTGCCATCCCAATCAGCAGAATCCGGAAGCGGATCCTTGCGCTCGGTGATGTTCGGCCAGATATCCGCCAGCTCGGCATTGAGCTCGATGAAGTTTTCCATGCCGCTTGGGATCTCGTCTTCCGAGAAGATCGCCACAGCCGGGCATTCTGGTTCACACAGCGCGCAGTCGATGCACTCGTCCGGGTGAATCACCAGGAAGTTCGGGCCTTCGTAAAAGCAGTCCACCGGACAGACTTCTACGCAGTCGGTGTACTTGCACTTGATGCAGTTGTCGGTGACGACGAAGGTCATTTCTAATTTTCTCCTCAGGCGGCGGCAGCGTTGCCCCTTCACGGTTGGGGTCGCCAGGTTCGGGAGCGATACCTGCTGACCAGGCTATGAGCCAGCAGCATCCCGAACCGCGCGAGATTCTAACAGCTTGAAGCGATTTGCGTTATATCCGCTTCTTCAGTGCTTATATCCGGTTCTTCAGTGCATAGAGCATTTCCAGCGCACGACGCGGAGTCATGTCGTCGAGGTCCACTTTCGCCAATTCGTCCAGCACTGGATGCGGCAGCGAGGCGAACATATCGCTTTGCTGCGGTGTCGACGGCTTGCCCTTGGCCGCCGGTTTCGGCGCCTCGTGGGGCAGGGCAGTGTCTTCCAGGCGACTCAGATGCTCGCGCGCGCGCAAGATCACTTCGCTCGGCACACCCGCCAGTTGTGCGACTGCCAAGCCATAGCTCTGACTGGCAGGCCCAGGCAGAACGTGGTGAAGGAACACGATGCGTTCATTGTGCTCGGTGGCATTGAGATGCACGTTAGCGACAAGAGGTTCGGCTTCCGGCAGCACGGTCAGTTCAAAATAGTGCGTAGCAAACAGGGTGTAGGCGCGCAAATGGGCCAGGCGCTCGGCCGCCGCCCATGCCAGCGACAGACCGTCAAAGGTGCTGGTACCGCGCCCGACTTCGTCCATCAGCACCAGACTGCGCTCGGTCGCGTTATGCAGGATGTTGGCGGTTTCGCTCATCTCGACCATGAAGGTCGAGCGACCGCCGGCCAGATCATCGCTCGAACCGATACGGGTGAAGATGCGGTCGACCAGCGACAACTCGCAACTGGCGGCCGGCACGAAGCTACCGATATGCGCCAGCAACACGATCAAAGCGGTCTGGCGCATGTAGGTGGATTTACCGCCCATGTTCGGGCCGGTGATCACCAGCATGCGCGTGTTGTCATCCAGGCTCAGGTCGTTGGCCACGAACGGCGTGGTCAGCACTTGCTCGACCACTGGGTGACGACCCTGGGTGATGCGCATGCACGGCTCGCTGACGAAACGCGGGCAGTTCAGGTCAAGATTCAGCGCACGTTCGGCGAGGTTGCTCAGCACATCCAGCTCGGCCAAGGCGCCGGCGGTGTCCTGCAACGGCGGCAACTGGCTGATCAAGTCTTCGAGCAGCGCTTCATAAAGCATTTTTTCCCGAGCCAGCGCGCGGCTCTTGGCCGAGAGCGCCTTGTCTTCGAATTCTTTCAGCTCGGGCGTGATGAAACGCTCGGCGCCTTTGAGCGTCTGCCGGCGGATGTAGTCAGCGGGCGCCGATTCAGCCTGCTTGCTCGGCAGTTCGATGAAGTAGCCGTGGATACGGTTGTAGCCAACTTTGAGGTTGGCCAGACCAGTACGGGCCTTCTCCCGAGCTTCGAGATCGATGAGGAACTGGCCGGCGTTTTCGCTCAGCGATTGCAGTTCATCGAGTTCGCTGTCGTAACCGGTTTTCAGCACGCCGCCGTCACGGATCACCGCAGGCGGATTGTCGATAATGGCTTTGGCCAGCAGCGCCGCCAGTTCCGGATAGGTGCTGGTGGTGGCCGCCAGATGCTGCAGGTGCGGCGCTTCCAGATCGGTCATCGCCACTTGCAGTTCGGGCAGTGCGCCGAGAGCGTCACGCAGACGCGCAAGGTCACGTGGTCGCGCGTTGCGCAGACCGATTCGCGCGAGGATCCGCTCGATGTCGCCGATTTCCTTGAGCTGCGGTTGCAGCTTTTCAAAACGGTAGCCGTCGAGCAGGCAGCGGATCGAGGTCTGACGCGCCAGCAACACGGTGAGATCGCGCAACGGTCGGTTCAACCAGCGAGTCAGCAAGCGACTGCCCATGGCGGTCTGGCAGCGATCGACCACCGATTGCAGGGTGTTGTCGCGGCCACCGGCCAGGTTGGTGTCGAGTTCCAGATTGCGCCGGCTGGCGCCGTCGAGCACCACGGTGTCATCGAGACGTTCGTGACGCAGGCTGCGCAAGTGGGGCAGGGCGGTGCGCTGGGTCTCCTTGGCGTAGGCCAGCAGGCAGCCGGCAGCGCCGATGGCCAGGGTCAGGTTTTCGCAGCCGAAGCCTTTCAGGTCTTGGGTGGAAAACTGCTGGCAGAGACTTTTCAACGCCGAGTCACGCTCAAAGTCCCACGGCGCACGACGACGTACGCCACGGCGTTTCTCCGCCGGCAGGTCTTTTGGCCAGTCATCTGGAATCAACAGTTCCACCGGGTTGACCCGCTCCAGTTCCGCCAGCAGGTTTTCCCAGCCTTTGATCTCTAGCACGGTGAAGTTGCCGCTGGTGATGTCCAGCACGGCCAGACCGAACAGGCGCTCATCGCCCAACACAGCTGCGATCAGGTTATCGCGGCGTTCATCGAGTAACGCTTCGTCGCTGACCGTTCCCGGCGTGATGATCCGTACGACTTGACGCTCCACCGGGCCTTTGCTGGTGGCCGGGTCGCCGACCTGCTCGCAAATCACCACCGACTCGCCGAGCTTGACCAGTTTCGCCAGGTACCCTTCCGCCGCGTGGTAAGGAATCCCACACATCGGAATCGCCTGACCCGCCGACTGCCCGCGCGCGGTCAGGGTGATGTCGAGCAACTTGGCGGCTTTCTTCGCATCTTCGTAGAAGATCTCGTAGAAATCGCCCATGCGATAGAACATCAGCTGGTCCGGGTGCTGGTTCTTCAGGCGCCAGTATTGCTGCATCATCGGAGTGTGGGAGGACAGGTCGGAGACGGCTTTATTCATCGGATTGTCGGGAAACTCGTTAAAAGATGTAGGGCAAAGCGCGGGCAGTGGCCGGGCTTTTCCGCGATGGGCGCAAGGTTACCATGGGCAGTCAGCCCGACGCAGGCACTGCGGTCGGATGAGCGTTTACTTGCAATGAAAAGTTGATCTATGCACGATTTATGCAAATCTGCATTTGTCTTTGCGAAAAACTTCAAGCACTATGCGCGTTATGCAAAAACGCAACGTTTCCTCCGTCTTAAGAGCACTGCTCGACCAGCACGGGATCTCCCCCACGGAGCTCCACCGTCGCACCGGCGTGCCTCAATCAACGCTCTCGCGGATTCTCAGCGGGAAGATTGTCGATCCTTCGGATAAACACATCTCGAAGATCGCCGAGTATTTCAACGTCAGCACCGATCAGCTGCGCGGGCGTGCGGATGTCACGCCAACGACCGGCAGCACTCGCGCTGACGTGCATGCGGAACTCAAGGACATAAGCCTGTGGGACGACGACACGCCCGTCGATGACGACGAGGTGTCGGTGCCCTTTCTACGTGAGGTTGAATTGGCTGCTGGATCAGGAAGATTCGTCATCGAAGAGAGCGAGCGCTCCAGCCTGCGCTTCGGCAAGCGCAGCCTGCGCCACAACGGCGTGCAATTCGACCAGGCCAAATGCGTGACGGTGCGCGGCAACAGCATGTTGCCGGTTCTGCGTGATGGCGCCACCGTCGGCGTCAACGCCGGCAAGTGCGGCATCGGCGACATCATTGATGGCGATCTGTATGCGATCAATCACAACGGCCAGCTGCGCGTGAAACAACTCTATCGCCTGCCCACCGGCATCCGTCTGCGCAGCTTCAATCGCGACGAGCATCCGGACGAGGACTATAGCTTCCAGGAAATCCAGGAAGAGCAGATTGTCATCCTCGGTCACGTCTTCTGGTGGGGCATGTACGCCCGCTAACTCTCGTTCATCCAACTGAAACCTGCCCCTCGGCAGGTTTTTTTTTCGCCTGCACAAATCTCCCCACCCCTTGGCCCGCTTGGGTTTCATGCATTCGCGCAAATTTAATGCATAAATAAATGCATTCACGCATTGACTGTATATGCATCCATGCATATTCTTGCCACCAAGCCGCTCGACAAAGCGGCTGGCAAGACAAGCTCTTTAGTTCCACAAGAACAGGCAGCGATGAACCGGCCTCAACGGTTCAGAGGGTTGGCAACTGACCCGGGTGTGCAGCGTAAAGCACCAGAAGCAGTTATCCGGCGGGCAGGGACCGCGGTCGGAAAAACAATCTGAATGGACTCGTACCGCGCCAGTAGCGCCGAAAAGTCAGCTTCCTTCTCGAACACAGGATTTGAAGGAAGGCGAAGGAGCGCATTACTGAAAAGCCCGGTGTGCAAGCGCCGGGCTTTTTGGAATGCCTGCCTCAAGAGAAATCGTTTGAATCCAACCCATCACTCATCAATCACCCACGGAGGCGTGACATGACAAACGAGCAACAAGCGTTGGCGGACATGCCGATCTGGCTGGTCATCCTCCTGGCCGTCGTCGGCGGGGTGTCCGGCGAGATGTGGCGCGCCGACAAGGAAGGCGCCCGCGGCTGGTCGCTGGTACGACGTCTGGCCCTGCGCTCCGGCGCCTGCATGATCTGCGGCGTGTCGGCGATCATGCTGCTGTATGCCGCAGGCATGTCGATCTGGGCCGCTGGTGCGTTTGGCTGCCTGACCGCCATGGCCGGCGCTGATGTTGCCATCGGCCTTTACGAGCGCTGGGCGGCCAAACGCATCGGCGTCTGCGAAGCGCCGCCGCGCGACCAGCCTTAACCCTGAATATTTTTCCCTGCCGCCATGTTGGCGGCAGGGCTGCGCGTGGACGATTGAAAAGGAGGTCATGTATGCCCACACCGATCCAGCAGCCGTCGCAACTGTTTACAGCCATCGCGACGACACTGCGCAACACCGCCGATCTCAACCTCAATGTCGGTACTCACGCTGATTTCACAGCGGCCGGCGCTCAGGCGTGGGTACTGATCGACTTTGCCCGAAATGCGTCCGGCGTGCGCGCCGCTGATGGGCGTATCGCTCATGTAATGACGTTGTCACTGCACGTCGTCCCTGCGCTTTCTGCGAGCGCTTTTGCAGCGTGCGACCTGATCGCTGTGCTGAAAAACCTGATCACCGACAACCGCTGGGGATTGCCCGGCGACCAATGCGATCTGCCCACGAATATCGATGGCTTGCCCTCGTTACTCATTCGCGGTGACCAGCAATACAAAGCCTGGACCCTGACCTTCGAGCAGACCCTCTACCTGGGTCCGACCTTGCTCGACGATCCGCTGGGCACGCCCAAATTTGCCCACACCTGGGAAGTCAGCAATATCGACGACCCGGACCAGTACACCGCGCTGGAGGGCTGACCGATGTTCGACACATTACTGCGCATGCAGCTCGGTCCGATCATTGAGCGTCTGGCGGAAATGGAAGCGGAAATCGAAGACTTGCACCGCCGCGCCGAGAGTTTCTGTCGCATTGGTATCTGCCAGTCAGTTGATGCGGCGAGCAATACCTGCCAGGTCAGCCATGGTGGATTGCTCACCCCGGCGATCAAGTTCTTCAACCCTAGCGCCGGTGCGCAAAGCGAATCGCGCATCCCAACGGTGGGCGAGCAGTGCCTGCTGTTCAACTATGGCAGCGGTGAAAGCGGTGCGCAGACTGTGGCGTTGTTCGGCTTGAACAGTGACCGTTTCCCCCCGGCCTCGACTGTGCCGACGCTGACCCGTCGGGTGCATCAGGACGGTAGCGAAAGCGGTTACGACGACGCCAGCCACGCCTTGCACTGGCTCAACGGACCAACGCAATTCCACGGGTCTCGCGAGTCGCTCGAACTGAGCATCGGCCCTGCACGTCTGGCCATGACGCCACAACTGATCACCCTGCAACTGGGCGCCGTCGGCCTGAGTATCGACGCCTCGGGCGTGCACTTCAGCGGCCCCTTGGTCGATCACCAGGGCCGCGTCATCAGCCCCTGATTCAAGAGCCTCCCATGATCGGAATCGATAGAGAAAGCGGGGCCACGGTCGACGACTGGCTGCAATTCGTGCAGCGCGCGACCCGAGCCCTGACCACACCGCTGGGCACCCGGCAGAAACGACCTTTGTACGGTTCGCTGATTCCCACTCTCCTCGGGCAGAACCTCGGTGACGACATTCTGCTTCTGGCACAGAGCCACGCCGCGCAAGCGTTCTACAACTCGCAAAACGGCATCGACGATTTTCAGCCGCAAGTAATTGTCGCCAGTCGTCACGGCGATGGCCTGCTGCTGCGCTTCGCCGGCACTTGGAAAAACCGCCAACAAACCTTCGAGGTGCTGACATGAGCATGCTGATACCTGGCCAGAATCAGCTGGCCGAACCCGTGCTGATCACGGTCGAAGCGTTCGAAGACTTGCTCGCCGAGTTCAAGACTTTCGTCATCGAATACGTGGGGGCTCGCTCGCCGGCCAGCGCCGTGAAACTCAAGGCGAGTCTGGAAAACGAAAGCGAATTGCTGACCCTGGCGCTGGAAGCGTTCTGCGTGCGTCTGCAAACCCATGAGCGTAAATACAATGCACGCATCAAGCAGATGCTGGCGTGGTGGGCGACCGGCAGCAATCTCGATGCGCGGCTGGCGGACATGGGCTTGGAGCGGCAATTGCTCGATCCCGGCGACCCGGCGGCATTCCCGCCGGTACCGGCGATTTATGAAAGTGATGACGACGCTCGGCTGCGTTATTACCTCGCGCCCCATGCACCGGCGGCGGGTTCGCGGATGCAGTATCGCCGTGAGGTATTCACCCTCGGCGAGCGGCCCACGGTGCAGGTTGAGTCCACTGATTCCGGCGTAGTGAATGTCACTTACACCTTCAACCCGGACGGCCTCGCCGCACAGGTCAAGGATGGCAACGGGCGGCGCACCGCGCCGGGGGAAGTGCAGGTCACCGTGCTTTCCCGAGAAGGCGATGGCACGCCTTCCGAAGTATTGCTTGAAGGCGTCCGTCAGCATTTCGCCCGCCCCGACGTGCGCCCGGAAACCGACCTCGTCACCGTCAAGGCTGCCGAGATCCAGCGCTACAAGATCCGCGTCGTCGCGAAGATCAATTCCGGTCCCGATTCGGGCCTGACCAAGGTCGCGGCGCAAGCACAATTGCAGGCGTATGCCGACAGTTGTCATCGCCTCGAAGGTCGGGTCGATCCGAGCTGGATCGACTACACGTTGCACAGCGCCGGCGCCGTGCAACTGCAGATTCTCGAACCGCTGACGCCGATCGTGACCACCGCGTTTCAGGCGCCGTATTGCACAGCGGTCGAAGTCGAGGTGCTGACGCTATGAGTGAACAAACTCAGCGGCCGACCTTGCTGCCGGCCAACAGCTCGGCCCTTGAGCGCGGACTGGATCTGGGCTTCGGCGCCTTGCTCGATCGCATCGCACCGCCGTTCCCGGAACTGATGAATCCCAGCGAAACGCCAGTCGCCTTCCTGCCTTATCTGGCTGCCGATCGTGGCGTCGCCGAATGGAGCACTGATGCGCCGGTGGCGGAGAAGCGCCTCACCGTCGAACTCGCCTGGCCGACCGCGCGCCAGGCCGGCACTCGCAAGGCGCTGGAAAACGCCGCCAAGGGTTTGCAATTAAGACCCGAGATCCGCGCCTGGTACGAACAAACACCGTCCGGCGCGCCGTACAGCTTTTCCGTGCGTGCCTTCAGCGACCAACCCTATAGCGAAGCCATCGACGCCCGTCTCGACCGACGCCTGGCCGATGCCAAAAGCGAGCGGGACATTCTTTCAGTTTCGGTCGGGCTGAGTGCGTTCGGCAATCACGTCATCGGCGCCGCGACGTTCTGCGGTGAGCTGACCACGGTTTATCCAGTGTTCATCGAAGGCCTTGAAACCTCTGGCGAGGCGTTCCTGGCCGCTGCGTTGTACACCGTCGAAACATCCACTATTTATCCTCAGGGGGCCTGAATGGCTGACTATTACACCCTGCTCACCAACGCAGGGATTGCCTACGAAACGGCGTGCAAGGCCGCGGGCGTGCCGATCAAGTTGACGCATTTTTCTGTCGGCGACGGCAATGACAAGGTCTACAACCCATCGGCCACCGCAACCGCGCTGGCCCGTGAAGTCTGGCGCGGACCGATCAACGCACTGTTCCAGGATGAGAAGAATCCGAGCTGGCTGCTCGCCGAAGTGACCATTCCGCCGGATGTTGGCGGCTGGTATGTGCGGGAAGCGGGGCTATGGACTGACACTGGCGTTCTCTATGCCATCGTCAAATACCCGGAGTCGTTCAAACCGGTTCTCGCCACCTCGGGTTCGGGTAAAGAGTTCTACATTCGCTCGATTTTCGAAACCAGCAATGCGTCGCTGGTGACCTTGTTGATTGATGACACGGTGGTCAAAGCGACGCGTGCCTGGGTCATGAGTTATCTGGCTGAAGAACTCGGCAAACTTGATGGCAAGCAGTCGGTGCGCGTTGCGGCGACTGGCAATGTCGTGATGAACAGCGCACAGCAGATTGATGGTGTTGCCGTGGTTGCCGGCGATCGCGTGCTGTTGCCGAGCCAGACGCTGGCCAAGGACAACGGCCTGTGGATCGTTGCCAATGGCGACTGGGTGCGGGCCACTGATGCCAACACCAGCGCCAAGGTCACCCCGGGCCTGACGGTCATGGTGGAGGAGGGCGTAGCGAATGGAGATTCGCTGTGGCACCTGACCACCAACGCACCGATCACCCTCGGCACGACCGCGCTGACATTCAAGATGCTCGCAGGGCGCACCGGGATTGCTGCTGGGACTTACAAGAGTCTGACTGTTGATGAATATGGTCGGGTGATAGCAGGTGCGAATCCGCAGACGTTGGCTGGATTTGGCATCACTGACGCCCTCGGGATCAATGGAACAGCGGTTGCCGCTCGCAAGCTTGAAACGGCGCGCAGTATTGCCATTTCCGGCGCGGCTAGCGGTAGCACTTCGTTTGACGGCTCGACAAACGCCAACATTTCACTAGCGCTGGCCGACTCGGGCGTTTCTGCCGGTACTTACACAAAAATTGCCGTCAATGCCAAAGGATTGGCTACCAGCGGCGGGAACCTGATCGCATCGGATGTCCCCGCTCTGGACTGGAGCAAGATCACTTCAGGCAAACCCAATTCGTTGTCGGGATACGGAATCACCGACAGCTACACGCAGGCCCAGACCAACAGCGTAGTCAGCACCGCTTTTGCGAACTTTTCTGCGACGACTCTGAGGGTGCCCGCGCTCGTCAATGGTTTTGCCGACGGCAATGCAACTCGATACTGGAAAGCCAACGGCAATGTCTACGTAAGCATCGACGCTACACGTTGGGTCAGTAACGGTATCGATCCATTGGTCATGTTTACCCTTCCGCCTGGATTTCGGCCTATCACCAGAATGTGTGGAACGGGAGACTGGGCGACCAACAGTCCCCTTGCATTTGGGTGGCTGTCGTGGCGAGCGGAAGTCACAGGCGAGGTCGTTCTGGATTATGCGATGGGCTCCACTGCAGGCGCGGGTGGCTTCGCCTGTCAATTCAGTTTCTGCGTTCAAGCGGTTTAAGGAGGCAATATGATTTTTGTGATCGATCAGGATGGCAAGTTTCTGTATGCCGCCGACGCTCCGGAGGGGGCGATGAACTGGACTCGCGCGCAATTGCCTCAACCGTGCTGGAATCCCCGCTTCAAAGGGACGCGTATTCCCGATACCGGCGAATGGAATGGCCAATGGGAGCATGACGGCGAGCCCATGCCCACCCTCGCGGACTTGTGCGCAAGGATTGATGAGTACGCTGATCAAGCGCGGCAGGCTGTTTCAGGCGATCCATTGCGCGCAGTTGAATACGAGCGAGCTGCTGCCGAGGCGCTAGCCTTCAAAAATAATGGCTATCCGGCCGACGCGGTGCCGCGCAGCGTTGCTGCCTGGGCAATCATGGGGCGCACGGCTCAGGACGCTGCCGATGACATCCTGACCGAAGCCGCCCAATACGCAGAACGGCTTTACCTTATCCGAGAGCGGCGCCTGGAGGCGAAAGAGTCGATCAGGCACAAGCTTGCAGCGGGTGCAGCCGATGAGGCCAGGCAGATCGCTGACGAGGTGATCTCAAATATTCAGTCGGCCGTTGGCAGCCCGCGTTTTTCAGCAGATCACCGAGTTGACCCCATCCAGGCTGTTACCGCGATTCAATGAGCGTCCCGAGTCAGGGCAACGTTTTCCCGACACCAGCTGTTCAACACCCGCCAAAGCCCCTCCCTCAGAGGGGCTTTCCCGTTTATGGAGAAACGAAAAATGGCAACCCGCCAAACCTACACCGTGCTCGTTCCATTCCCCACCGGCGGTGGGCACTGGTCGAGCGTTGGTCAAGAACTCGATCTGCTCGATGTCGAGGCCAGTGCCTTGCATTTTGCCGGTCGACTTGAGCCGAAAACCCCTATCACCCAGGCCAAAAAGGCCGCTGCCAAGAAGGCTGACTGAACATGGCTGAGGTTCTGAACTTCGAGCACAACGGCATTACCGTCAATGCCACTGAATCCCCCGAGGCCATGGGTGGCCTGGGTGACAACGTCATCGGGCTGGTCGGCACTGCGCCGAAAGCCGATCCGCTGATTCCGCGTAACGCGCCGTTCCGCATCAACAGCTTCACCACCCATGCGCTGCTCGATCCGACTGGGTCGGAAGAGGGCACGCTGTATCACGCGGTCTACCAGATCCTCAAAGTGGTCAAGGTGCCGGTGTACGTAGTCATCGTCGAAGCAGGCGCGACGCCGGCCGACACGGTCAACAATGTGATCGGCGGTGTCGAGCCGGCCACTGGCCGCAAGCTCGGTCTGGCGGCGCTGGGCAGTGTCCCGGAAGATCTGACCATCATCGGCGCGCCGGGCTTCACCGGCACTAAAGCGGTAGCCGGCGAGTTCGCCGCGTTCGGCAAGCGCATCAAGGCCCGCGTGGTGCTGGACGGCAAGGATGTCTCGGTGGCCGATCAGGTGCTGTACAGCCAGGAACTCGGCGGCGCCGAACTCGGTTTCGACCGTTGCCTGGTGGTGCACAACATGCCCGCGGTGTATTCGAAAGCAGCGAAGAAAAACGTTTTCCTGTCGCCGTCCAGTCTGGCGATTGCCGCGCTGGCCAAGGTCAAGCAGTGGGAGAGCCCGGGCAACCAGGTGACCTTCGCCGAAGACGTTTCGCGGGTCGTCGAGTACAACATCCTCGACACGTCCACCGAAGGCGATCTGCTCAACCGTTACGGCGTCAGCTACTACGCCCGCACCGTGCTCGGCGGCTTCTCGCTGCTGGGTAACCGCTCGATCACCGGCAAGTTCATCAGCTACGTCGGCCTCGAAGATGCGATCAGCCGCAAGCTGGTCAAGGCCGGCCAGAAAGCCATGGCCAAGAACCTCACCAAATCCTTCATGGATCAGGAGGTCAAGCGCATCAACGACTGGCTGCAGACCCTGGTCGCCGACGAAACCATTCCTGGCGGCAGCGTGTATCTGCATCCGGAACTCAACAGCGTCGAGAAGTACAAGAACGGCACCTGGTACGTGGTCATCGACTACGGCCGCTACGCGCCGAACGAACACATGGTTTATCAACTCAACGCCCGCGATGAAATCATCGAGCAGTTCCTGGAGGACGTTCTCTAATGTTTACCAACCGCGTAAGACAGGCCATCGCGGCCACCCTGCAAGGCCTGCCGTTGTCGGCGACCGTTGAGGAATTCACCCCGCCGAAAATCGAATTCGACATGGAAGAGATGCGCGGCGGGCGCTTCATCGTCGAAGAAATGGCCAAGGGCGGCAAAGCGCTCGGCGCCAAGCTGACCCTGCAAGGCCTCGGCGCCGAGGTGCTGCTGGCGTTGGGCGTGAAGCTCGGCGACGACATCCTGCTGAACGTGCGTGAAGCCGGTCAGGATCAGGACGGCAACACCTGGTTCACCTACCACACCGTCGGCGGCCAGTTGAAATCCCTTGAGGAAACCGCAGTGAAAATGGGCGAGAAGCCCAAGACCAACCTGGAACTGTCCTGCCGCACCTACAACCGCCTGGAAAACGGCGTGCCGGTGATCGACATCGACGTGCGCACGCAGAAGTTCGTGCTCAACGGCGTCGACATCCTCGGTGATGCACGGCGTGCGGTGTTGATGCCGTAAACCGGCAGCACACAACACACAAAACCTGTGGGAGCGGGCTTGCCCGCGATAGCGGTGGGTCAATCAACTCAGTGTAGTACCGACCTCATCGCGGGCAAGCCCGCTCCCACAAGGGATTTCAATAATTCCCAAAGAATCACCAAGGAATTCATACATGCCGTGGATGCCCCCCCAACACGAACTGCTGTCACCGATCACCGGCGACGATGGCTCGCAGATCGAATCGATCCAGCTCAAACCGCTGTTCTACGCCGCACAGAAAGAATCGCTGGAACGCGCCGGCGATGACGAAGACGATCAGTTCTTCGAGCTGGCGCTGCTCGCCACCGGCCTGTCGGTCAAGGAACTCGATCAGCTCAAACGCCCGGACTACGTGAGCATCGCTCAGTACGTCCATGAGATGTCGACCCGGCCGAGTGCGTACTTTCTCGACCAAGTCGAGGACGCGAAGAAATCCGACGATCCCGACCAGGTGCAATTGCTGCAGCCGCTCGCCGTGACCGGCCGCACCGTGACCTCGCTGTCGCTGGAAATGCCTGCACTGCGCGCTACCAAAGTGATGAAGAAACTGAAAACGGCCAAGGAACGCGCCGAGTTCATCACTGCCCATTGCACCGGCCTGATGATCCCTGATCTGGCCCTGATGACTGTCCCGGACTGGACGCAATTGCAGGTGCGCATCGACGATTTTTTAAACCAGCCGGCGGCCTACTTTCGGAACGCGATATCGAAGTAATCCTCGATATCGTCCCGCTCATTTACCCGGTAAGTGAGGCGGAAATTCTCGAATGGGACGCCGAAAAGGCGTTGCGCCGCTACGACATAGCGATCACTCGCCTTGGCGTGAAACAGGAGTAGAGCGGCATGGCAGAGAGCAAATATGCGCTCACGTACGCCGGTGAGAGCGGCAATGCAACGGACGGATTTTCGTTGCCCGACAACCTCGGCAAACCGCTGCAGGATTTGAATGTGACGCTCGCGTTGGCAAGCGTGGATATTCGTTTGCTGACCCAGGAACAGATCAGGCTTCGCGAGTTGTTGGCAAGCCAGCAATCGCTATTCAAGGCTGGCGCTGCACCGGTCGCGACGAGCGAACCAAAGTCAAAACTCAACGCCGGGATCGAGCAGCGTCCGCCGCCGAAGCTGATGCAGCCGGCGATGGCCAACGAGACTGCGCTGGTTGAACTCAATCAGTGGCTCAAGATGAGCAACGACCAACTGCAAACGCATTCACAAAGCACTCTGGAACTCGCCAGCGAGAAACAGGTGGCGGCCAGTGGTGCCACCAACGCTGACCTGTTGCAAGTTCAAGTCGCCGGAGCACGATCCGGTATTGCCGATGGCGCCAAGGGTGAGCAACGGGCGAACGAGCTGAAGTGGTTCTCCCGTGATGCCGCGATCAACGCAGCGGCGTTCAGTATGGACGTCAAAACGGCTGGCGAGATGTTGGCGGCCTGGCGTTCATCGCTGAAGCTGGATCGCTATCAGAGCCAGGATCTGGCCGATGCAACGAGCTATCTCGGCAACAGTGGCCTGGATGCCAAGGCCGCCGACATCGGTTCGGTCGTGCAACGTTCCGGCGAGGCTGCAATTACTGCCGGTATGACTCCGGAACAAGCGGCCGCGTTTGCGGCGGCACTGCTCAACAGTGGCGCAGACAAGGAGGGCGCCAGCGCCGCGTTGAAGGGTATTACATCGCTGCTGGCGAAGGGCGCAGATGCATCGACGGAGCAACGTACGGCTCTGAGCCAGTTAGGGTTGAATCCCGAATCGTTGTCAGGAGAGATGCGCAAGGACGCTCCCGCTGCCATCAACTCGGTGCTTGCTGCACTCAATAAACAACCGCTGCAAGAACGGGCAACACTGACGAAGACGCTGTTTGGCGAAAACGACGTCAGAGTTCTTGAACTGCTGAAGAAACCAGAGGATGTAAAAAACGCATTCTCCCAAGTGGCCGACAAGCGCCAATACGCGACATCGGAACTGCGCGCCGATTCGGGGGCAGCCGCGAAATCCGCCGAAGTATTTGGCAATACGTCGCAAGGGCGCTGGAATGCGCTCGATGCGAGTCTGACCCGGATGACCACCGCATTCGGCGCGGCATTGGCGCCGTTGGCCGATGGTGCCGCAGTGGTGCTCACCGCGCTGGCCAATGGCGTGAGTACTGCGGCGCAGGCTTTCCCGGCCCTTACTGCAGGATTGGTTCTGCTTGGTGCCGCCGCTGTTCCTTTTGTTGGAGGGGCGCTGAAAACCGGCGTTGCCTCAGTCCTCGACACCGTTTCCGCGAAGCTGTTACGTCTGGCGACGACGCGATTACCCCCCGATATTGCTGATGCCATCGTCGGTGACGATGTCTCTGATGGCAGGCGGAAAAACAAACGATCGGGTCGTCGACCGGGTCGACGCTCGCCGGCCAGAACATCGGCGCGCACGACAGTTCCACGCGCCAGTGGGAGCAGTCGTTTGGGGGGGCTCACGGCCAAGGTCGCGCCTCTGTTTGATGACATCAAAATGGGCTTCAAACTGTTCACCGATGGCTTGGGCAACAGCGAGATGGTATCGCGACTCAAAGGCCCCGTTGCCAAGCTTATGCCCTTGGTCGAAAGCGTTGGCGCCAAGGTCATGCCAAAAATCGCCCAAGCGCTGCCGGCGGTAAAACTGGGAGCGCCGCTGGCCATTGCGCACGCGGCCTATACCGGACTGAAAGGTTGGCGCGAAGGCGATGACCAAGCGGTCAAAGGTGCCGCCGGCGAGCTGGCCGGCACTGCCATTGGCGCCACGATCGGTACTTTCATTGCGCCCGGTATTGGGACATTCCTCGGTGGGACTCTGGGCGCAATGCTCGGTTCTTACGTCGGTGAACAATGGGGCAAGCCTGCCGAGGACAAACTCGCGCCTCCCGCGCAAGTGGCCAAGGACCTGAGCAACGCTCAGACGCAAAACCAGCAGATCACCTATGCGCCGTCGATTCAGATCAGCGGCAGCGAAATCGCCAGCTCGGAAAAAGTCGGCGCGGTGATCTCTCAAGTGATGCAAAACCATTTCAGTACTCAGTTCATGTCGACAATGAGTACCAACCCCCTCGCCACCCGCCGCGACGCAGCCCTGACCGATGGAGTCGCCTGATGAAACAACAAATGGCATTGGGCAGTTTCATCTTCGGCCTGTCGCGCAACTTTGCGTACCACCAGTTGCTGCGCAAGTCTGACGGCGGCTGGACCGAGATACAGATCCTCACCAGCAAACCCAAGTCCAGCCAGACCGGACAGAAATCGGAAACCCTGACCATTACCGGCAAGTCGATGTACGCCGTAGCCATGGATCGGCTCGATGAATTGCGTGCTTTGCAGGCGCTGCGCACCCCGCTGCCGTTGATCGACGGGATTGGTCGAAACTGGGGCCTGTGGCGGATCAGTAGCGTTCAGGAAACCCAGACCCAGATCATCGATGACGGTACGGCGATGGTAGTCGATTGGGTCATCGAATTAGCGGAGTTCAACAATGCGTAAAGCACGAAGCGTGGCCGGTGATTCGGTGAATCTGCTGCTCTACCGCGAAATCGGGCGCAGTGATGACGCTGCCGAAGAAGCGCTGTGGAAGCTCAACCCGACCCTGGCCGAACACGGGCCGATTCTGCCCGCCGGCGTCTGGATCGTGCTACCGGAACTGGATGTGAAACCTGTCGTGATCAAGGCGGCGACGGCCTGGGATTAAGGAGGTTGCATGGCACTGGGATTCACGCCGGCAGTGAATATCTACGGGGCCAACGCGGCCCTGCTCAATCAACGCCTGATCAGTTGGGAGCACATCGATGCCGCCGGTTTCGAGTCCGATCAGCTGACGCTGACCATCGATCTCGAGGGCCTTGAAGGGCTGCCGAGTCTGGGTGGCAAGATTGGCCTGCAAGTCGGTTATCGAGAAACCGCAATGGTCGATAAAGGCCTGTTCAAAGTGACGCGTCTGACGCCGACATTGTTTCCGTTTCGCCTCACCGTGGTGGCCACTGCGGCGCCATTCAGCAAGGATGATGAAACCGGCTTCAGGCAGCGCCGCACCGCCAGTCATGGGCCAACGACGCTGGGTGGATTATTTCGCAAGCTGGTGGAGTCGCACGGTTTTTCGCCACGGGTTGCGCCCGAGGTGTCGTTGATCCGCATCGAGCACATCGACCAGTCCAGCGAGACCGACATGGGGTTTGTCACGCGTCTGGCGAAAAAATACAACGTCGTCGCCAAGCCTTACGGCGAAGTGTATGTGCTGGCGCGCCCAGGGCAGACCAAGTCCTTGTCGGGGCAAATCCTGCCGGACGTGACCCTGTCGGTTACCCACGACAATCGCCCCGGTGATCACGCATTCATCAGCGCCACGCTGGAAGAATCGGCCCGCGAGCAGGCCAAGGGCTGCAAGACCTGTTTCTGGGATGCGGCGGCCGGGGTGTTGCGTTGGGTCGAGACGGGCGTAGCGCCGTTCAAGACGCTGCGCCAGAAGCAGCCCAGCGAAGCGGATGCCATCGCAGTAGCCGAGGGCGAAGTACGCAAGATGTTGCGCCAGAGGTACAAAGTGAAAATCACCTGCCCGGGCGATCCGCGCCTGGCGGCCGAAGGTCTGCTGTTGCTCGATGAGAGCTGGCCGGACTTCATGCGCGGACGCTGGTCGATCGACAAGGTCACCGCCAGCGGCAGTCGCGAGAACAGCTATCGCTGCCTGATTGATGCGTCGTGCCTGGATCCCAAGGCGGAACAGTAATCCTGAACCGAGTGCATATTTCTGTGGGAGCGGGCCTGCTCGCGAAAGGGAAGTCAGCTTCAGCATCGATGTGACTGATCGACCGCTTTCGCGAGCAGGCTCGCTCCCACAGGGACTGCGGCGTTCACTGTAATTTCTCTTACTTCGGAACACCCCCATGAAGATCACCCCGATCCTCACGCAACTGCGTGGGCAATGCCCTGGGCTTGCCAATCATATTTCGGTGGGCCTCGATCTGGCGTTGCTGCAAGGCAACCCGGATCTGCCAACACCTTCGGCCCACGTGCTGCCAATCGCCGATCTGGCCAGCAACAGCACCACACAAAACCTCACCACCCAACCAATCCGCGACCGCTTTGAAATCGTCCTGGCCCTTGACGCGACCGACGCGACAAAAGCGCTGGATGGGTTGCACGACCTGCGCGCCGAACTGTGGCGCGCGCTGGTGGGGTTCAAGCCCGATGCCGACTACAGCGTCATCGTTTATGACGGCGGCGAAATGGTGTCGATCAACAGCAGCCGCGCCTTCTATCGGCTGCGCTTTTATGCCGAGTTCCAGCTCGGCCGCAATCTGCCAAGTCAGCCTGCGGAGAGTTGGCACGAGCGCGAACTGGACGCTTTGTCGTCCTTTACCGGGATGACGGTGCGGGTCGATGCGATCGATCCGGCTGACCCCAACCTGCACCGCCCGGGCCCGGATGGCCGGGTGGAAATGACTTTCTCTGGAGACGTAACCCCATGAGCAACCGCATCACCGTAGTGCCGGCCGCTGGCCGTGCCGTACCTGACCCGGAGGCCGGCGACCTGTTGCCGGCCGCAGGCCGTGACGTGCTGGACAGCGCCTGGTGGCGCCGGCGTCTGGCCGACGGCGATATCACACTCAAAACCGCAAAAGTGGCTAAACCACAGGGAGCCAAATAATGGCGATCGGATTCAGCAACATCCCGGCGGACATTCGTGTGCCGCTGTTCTATGCCGAAATGGACAACTCGGCCGCCAACAGCGCGACCTCGGCCATGCGCCGTCTGATCGTCGCGCAGGTCAACGACAATATTGCCCCGACTGAAGTCGGCAAGCTGGTGCTGGTTTCCAGCGTGGCGCTGGCGAAAAGCATCGGCGGCCAGGGCTCGATGCTCGCCTCGATGTACGAGACTTTCCGCAAGGCTGACCCGATCGGCGAGATCTGGTGCCTGCCGCTGCACAACACTGAAGGCGCTATCGCCAAAGGTGTGTTGACCCTGACCGGCACCGCAACTCAGGCGGGCATGCTCAACCTGTATGTCGGCGGCGTGCGTGTGCAGGCCACCGTGGTCAATGGCGCCACCGCCGCGCAAGCGGCCACCGCACTGGCGCAGAAAATCAACGCCACTGCCGACCTGCCAGTCAGCGCTGCCGCTGCGGAAGGTGTGGTCACCCTGAACGCCAAATGGACCGGCGACAGCGGCAACGACATCAGCCTGCAATTCAATCGCCTGGGCAAGAGCAACGGCGAAGAAACTCCGGCTGGCCTGACCACAGCGATCACCGCCATGACCGGCGGCGCCGGCGTGCCGGATCAGATCGCTGCCGTCGCAGCATTGGGCGATGAGCCTTTCGAATTCATCGCGTTGCCATGGTCCGATCTGGCCACTCTCAACACCTGGCAAGCGGTCATGGATGACAGCACCGGGCGCTGGTCGTGGGCCAAGCAACTGTTCGGTCACGTCTACAGCGCCAAACGCGGCACCGTCGGCACTTTGGTCGCTGCAGGCCAGGCGCGCAACGATCAGCACATGACCATTCAGGCGCTGGAACCGGGCGTACCGCAACCGGTCTGGGTACAAGCCGCCGCACTGGCTGCACGCACCTCGGTATTCATCTCCGCCGACGCCAGCCGTCCGACGCAAAGCGGCAGTCTGCCGGGCGTTGATCCGGCGCCGGCGAGCGAGCGCTTCACCCTGACCGAGCGTCAGTCGCTGCTCAACTACGGCATCGCCACCGCCTACTACGAAGGCGGTTACGTGCGCATCCAGCGCTCGATCACCACCTACCAGAAGAACGCCTACGGCCAGGCCGACAATTCCTATCTGGACAGCGAAACCATGCACCAGTCGGCGTTCATCGTGCGTCGTCTGCAAAGCGTGATCACCAGCAAATACGGCCGCCACAAACTGGCCTCCGACGGCACCCGTTTCGGCGCCGGCCAGCCTATCGTCACGCCAGCGACCATTCGCGGTGAGCTGATCGCGCAGTACGCCAAGCTCGAACTCGAAGGCCATGTGGAGAACGCCGAACTGTTCGCCGAACACCTGATCGTCGAGCGCGACGTGCAGGACCCGAGCCGGGTGAACGTGCTGTTCCCGCCGGATTACATCAACGGTCTGCGCGTGTTCGCACTGCTCAACCAGTTCCGTCTGCAGTACGACGACGCGGCCTGATCCGCGTAGTCGGCGTTAAGCATTCAGCCCACCTCGCGTGGGCTTTTTATTTGAAGGGAGAAACACCATGGGTCAACTGATTGCAGGCACCTGCTACGTCAAGGTCGACGGCGCACAACTGACCATCAATGGCGGCTGCGAAGCCCCGCTGATGGCGGTCAAACGTGAAACCGTCGTGCCCGGTTTCTACAAGGAAACCGACATCGCACCGTCGTTCAAAGTGACCGCGCTGCACACCGCCGACTTCCCGCTGAAGAAGCTGATCGAAGGCACCGATATCACCGTCACCTGTGAATTCAGCAACGGCAAAGTCTACGTGCTGGCCGGCGCCTATCTGGTCGAGGAGCCAGTCTCCAAGGGCGACGACGCCACCATCGAACTGAAATTCGAAGGCATCAAGGGGACCTGGCAATGAGCGGCGCCGTGAAGCTTCAAGTAGCAATCGAAGCCCACGGCGAGCCCCTGACCGAACTCGTTCTGCGCCGTCCGACGGTGCAGGAAGTGCGAGCGATCAAGGCGCTGCCGTACAAGATCGACAAGAGCGAAGAAGTCAGCCTCGACATGGATGTGGCGGCCAAATACATCGCCGTGTGCGCCGGCATCCCGCCGTCCTCGGTCAACCAGCTCGATCTGGCTGACCTCAACGCGCTGAGCTGGGCCGTTGCGAGTTTTTTCATGAGTGCGGCGTCGGCGCCATCACCGACCTGATCGCCGTCGCCTATGACCTGGCCTGGTTCTGGAAGGTTGACCCCGAACAGATGATGGCCAGGCCACTGGATGTGCTCCGCGAATCGCTGGAGCACGCGCAACGGATCAATGCGATGCAGCAGGTGCAGTGATGGCAGACGAAGAGAAGAAAACCCCGAAACCGGTGCTGATCACCGGCATCGATGAACTCTCGCCCAAACTGGGCGCCCTGCGCATGAAGGTTGAGAGTTTTAAAAACAATCTCGAGCAGACCGGCCTCGGCAAACTGGACATCAGTGGTCTGTTCCACGGCGGCAGCGTGATCACGCCGTTTGTAGACGGCATCACATCGGCCGCAGCGTTCCAGGGCAAATTGAGCGAAGTCAGCGACACGGCGAAAACCGTCGATCTGCCCGCCACGCCGACTGCTGCCACGCAGAACATGAACGTGTTCAGTGCGTCGATGCAGAAGGTTTCGGCGGCGGTGGACGCTGCGCTGGTGCCGGCGGTGGGGGCCTTGGTGGTCGGACTGGAGCCGATGCTGACGCAGGTCGGCAGCCTGCTCGCCGACAACCCGAAACTGGTTGAAGGCCTGGCGGCGGGGGCAATTGCCTTCTCCGCCATGCAAACCGCGGTCACCGGTATGACCCAGGTGATGGACGTCATGAGCATGGTGCTCAAGACCAACCCGATCATGCTGATCGCCATGGGCATTGCCGTGGCGGCCGGTTTGATCGTGGCCAACTGGACGCCGATCAGCGCGTTCTTCACCGGGATGTGGGAGGGCGTGAAAAACGCCGGAGCGAGTGCGATGGCGACGTTGCGCTCGGTACTTGACTGGCGACCGCTGGCGGCACTGGCTGCGCTGTGGGAACCGGTCACGGGATTTTTCTCGGCTATCTGGGACAAGGTCACGGTCGTGACGGCGCCAGTGATCGACTTCTTCAAATCGGTTTTCGCGTGGTCGCCTGCGGGGATGATCATCGAAAACTGGGGGCCGCTGACCGGTTTGTTCTCGGCGATCTGGGAATTGCTCGAGGCCTTGAGTGTGCCGGTGATGGCGTTTCTCAGAAACCTGTTCGATTTCTCGCCGATGCAGATGATTACCGATGCGTGGGGTGGTGTCGTGACGTTCTTCGAACCGATGTTAACCACGCTGCAATCGGCCGTACAAAGCACCCGGGATATCCTGCGCACGCTGTTCGATTTTTTCCCGATGGAAATGCTCACCAGCGCCTGGGGTGGAGTTGTCGGGTTCTTCGAACCGATCTGGATGGCGCTGCAAACGTCTGTGCAGCGAGTCAGGGGCTTTTTCACCAGCCTGTTCGAGTGGTCACCGCTGGAGCAGATTGCCCAGTATTGGCAGCCGATCGGTGAGGTCTTTTCGGCGCTCTGGGGCGTTGTGTTGGCGCTGTCCGCGCCGGTCGTGGACTTTCTGCACAGTCTGTTCGAATGGAAACCGCTGGATCAGATCATCGAGAGTTGGGGGCCGATCACTGAGTGGTTCGGCGAGTTGTGGCAAAAGCTGCAAACCGTCATTGCGCCGATCAAGGAGTTGTTCGACGGTGGCTTCGCCGGACTGATCGCCAAGGTCACCGGCAAAGTTGAAACTCTCACTGAAGCACAACGCCAGACCAATGCCGAAGGTAAAGGCGAACTGGCACCGGCGTTCTTCGCTGCCAGTCCGGCGCCTGCTGGCAACGGCGCACTGCAAAGCGGTTCGTTGCCACAAACCTCCAGCGCGCTGATCCAGCAAAGCGCCGCCAACAACCGCACGCAACTCGAAGGCGGCCTGACCGTGCGCTTCGAAAATGCGCCGGCAGGCCTGCGCACCGAACAACCGCAAACCAATCAACCGGGCCTGGCCGTGTCTTCACGCATCGGCTATCGCTCACTGTCGATGGGAGGTTCCCAATGAACTGGCGTGACCGTTTATTGCCGGCATCCTTTCGCGGTGTCGGTTTCTGGATCGACCAGGCGAAAACCCCGGTCGGGCGCAAAGGGCAGTTGCATGAATCCCCGCAACGCGACCTGCCGTATTTCGAGGACCTCGGCCAGCAGGCCAAGACCCACGATCTGACCGCGTTCATCATCGGCCCCGATTGCCTGGAGCAGCGCGACAAGCTGCTCAAGGCGCTGGAGCAGGGCCGTGGCGAGCTGGTGCATCCGTGGCTTGGACGCCTGCAAGTCAAGGTCGGCGAATGCGACATGACCCACACCCGCCAGGACGGTGGGTTGGTGACGTTCGCCTTGAAGTTCTATCCCGACCAACCCCTGCCGTTTCCGACAGCCACGGTCAGCACGCAGAAAGTGCTGCTGGCCAAAGCCGACGGTCTGCTGGGTTCAGCGGTGGCGCGTTTCGAACAGGCGATGACTTTGATCAAGGCTGCGCGGATCGGCATCACCAACCTGCGCAACAGCCTCACCGGGGTTTACGAGGTGATCAAGGAGCAACTGAAACCTTTGATCGAGCAGTACCGCCAGATCACTGAGCTGGTCAAGGCCGTGAAGGAGCTGCCCAAGGAAGTGGCGGCGGAATTCAAGGGTTTGCTCGGCGATATCAAGGAGCTGAAAGCGTTCGCCAAGGAAGGCTACCGTGGCGTGATAGCCGACGTGTCGCAGCAACTCGAAGCGATTCGCAAGGCTGATGCGCCAAAGATCACCACGGGCAGAGACACCAATGCCGCAGCGCAGGCGATGGCCGATCTGGTGCAGGACACGATGCTGGTCAAAGTGGCGCAGTGGGTGGCGTCGATGCCGGTGGCGACCACGCCGGTGAAGCTGGCGTCGACGCCGTCGGTGGCTCAACAGTCGACGTCGCCGGTCAGCCGTCAGGAAGTCCCTGTCAGCGATGACATGCAAGCGCTGCGCGCGGCTGTGACTGCCGCCATTGATCCAATGCTGGCAAAAGCCGGACCTGCCCACTTCCAAGCCATCAACGATGTAAAGGAAGCGCTGGTGGCTCATCTCAAAGCGGTGGCGTCCTCCGGCGTGCGGCAAGTCAGCAAATCGTTTCAGGAAAGCTTTCCGGCAGTGGTCGTGGCCTACAAGCAGTTCGGCGACGCCACGCGAGTCGAAGAAGTGACTCAGCGTAACGCGATTACCCATCCCGGTTTCTCGCCCAACGATGTGAAAGTCTCGCGGGAGTGATGCCATGAACGAGATGGACAATCACGTCACGCTGACGGTCAACAATATGGAATACGGCGGCTGGAAAAGCGTCGAAATCACCGCTGATCTGGAGCGCCAGTTCCGCACCTTCAAGCTCGACATTACCTGGCAATGGCCGGGGCAGGCGGTGAGCAAACCGATTAAACCCGGTGACCCCTGTGAAGTGAAAATCGGCAAGGACCTGGTGCTCACCGGTTACGTGTTCAAAGCACCGATCCGCTATGACGGGCGGCAGATCAGCCTGACCATCGAAGGCAGTTCCAAGACCCAGGATCTGGTCGATTGCGCCGCTCGCAACCTGCCCAGCCAATGGCAGCAACAACCCTTGCTGACTATCGTCCGCGATCTGGCGAGCGAATATGGGCTGTCAGTGGTCAACGAAATCAGCGAAACCACACGCCTGACCAAACACACCATCGTGCCGGGTGAAACGGCATTCCAGTCGATCGACCGATTGCTGTCGCTGCTGCGGGTGTTTTCCACCGACAACGAGCTGGGCCAGTTGGTGCTGGCCAAACCCGGCAGCGGCGGACGCGCCAGCGATGCGCTGGAGCTGGGCAAGAACATCCTGTCGGCCAGTGCGCCAATGGATTTCAGCCAGGTGTTCTCCGAGTACCGGGTGATCGGCCAGCAAAAAGGCTCGGATGCGAAGAGCGGCGCGGCGGTCAGCGAAGTCGAGTCGACCGCGGCCGACCTGAGTTTCAAACGGCGGCGCACCACGGTGATCAATGAAGGCACGCAACTGACCTTTGAGTTGGCGCAGCAGCGTGCCCAATGGGAAAGCGCGACCCGCATGGGCCGCGCACAGACCACCACCTATCAGGTGCAGGGCTGGCGGCAGAGCAATGGCGATTTGTGGCGCCATAACACGCTGGTCAAGGTCAAGGATCCGGTGCTGGATTTCGATGGCGACATGCTGATTTCCAAGGTCACCTATTCGTTGTCGGCGCAGGGATCGGTGACCACCTTGCAAGTGGCGCCGCCGCATACCTTTGATCCTGATCCGACGCCCCCGAAAAAAACCTGAGCCTGACCCCAACCTGCACCGCCCGGGCCCGGATGGCCGGGTGGAAATGACTTTCTCTGGAGACGTAACCCCATGAGCAACCGCATCACCGTAGTGCCGGCCGCTGGCCGTGCCGTACCTGACCCGGAG
>NZ_CAMPPP010000023.1:0-81450 GCF_946901175.1 Pseudomonas sp. Marseille-Q5117
AGTCACCTGACTTGAGTCGGGCCAGGTGCAGCATCGCTTCGTGGGCGGTGACAAACACTTCGGGAATCGCCGCGGCGTGCACATAGTCGAGCTGCGCCGGAATCGGCATGGCCATGCGGTAGTCGATGCGCGCCAGTTCGGCGTAGGCACCGCCGCCGACCACGCCCATCACCCGGTCGCCGACGGCGAATCCGCTCACCTCGCTGCCGGTCTCCAGCACTTCCCCGGCGATCTCCAGACCGATGATCAACGAGTCACCAAAGTTCGCATGGCCGTAGCCGCCGGTTCGGTGGGTCAGGTCGGCACGGTTCACGCCGGCCGCATAGACCCGCACCAGCAGGTCGGTCGGGCGTACTTCAGGGTTGGGCGCTTCGCCGAGTTGCAGCACTTCTGCCGAGCCGAATGCTTTCAGGTTGATGGCTTTCATCTCAGCGTTGCTCCGTGTCGGCAAGGGTGGCATTGGCGATGGCCGAGGCGGTGATGGCGCCCGGGAAACCGACGTAAAAGGCCAGGTGAGTGATCGCCGCCGACAACTCTTCATGGCTCACGCCATTGCTGACAGCGCGGCGCAGGTGCGCGGGTAATTCTTCGCAGTGGCCGCCGGCAATAAGCGCAGCGACAGTGATCAGACTGCGCTCGCGGGGTGACAAGGCGGGGTCGCTCCAGATCTGCGGGTACAGCGTTGAGTCCACAAATTGCGCCAGTTTCGGGGTGAAGGCACGGGCGGCTTCGCGTGGGCTGCTGAAATCGATAGTCGACATGGAATTCCCCTTAAACCTGGCTGATGAATTTGTTGGTGAGGTAGTGCTCGATGCCTTCGATGCCGCCTTCGGAACCGTGGCCGCTTTCTTTCATGCCGCCGAAGGGCAGCTCGGTGGCGACGATGCGGTACTGGTTGATGCCAATCATTCCGGCCTCCAGGCCATCGGCGACGTCGATCGCGGTGCGCGCATTGGAAGTGAACGCGTAGGCCGAAAGGCCGTAGGGCAGGCGGTTGGCTTCTTGCAGGCCGTCGCTCAACTCATCGAAAGGCATCAGTATCGCGATGGGGCCAAAGGGTTCTTCGTGCATGACTCGCGCATTCATTGGCACATCGGCCAATACGGTGGGCTGAAAGAAGAAGCCCGCGCCCGGCAACGCTTCGCCACCGGCCAGCACCCGCGCGCCTTTCTCGACGGCGTCGGCGATCAGTTGCTCCATCTTCGCCAGTTGCCGTGGGTTGGCCAGAGGGCCGACCTGGGTTTGCGGATCCATGCCATCGCCGATTTTCAACGCTTGGGTGGCCGCGACGAAGTGCTCGACGAACTCGGCATAGGCCTCGCGCTGGATCAGGAAGCGAGTCGAGGAAATGCACACCTGACCGGTGCCGCGAAAGCGATTGGCGACGCCTTCCACAGCAGCTTTTTCGATGTCGGCGTCGGCGAACACCAGCACCGGGCCGTGGCCACCCAGTTCCAGGGTGATCGGCTTGACGCCTTCGGCAGCGCGGGCCGAGAGCAGCCGACCGATCGGCACCGAACCGGTGAAGGTCACTTTGCGAATGATCGGTGAGGCAATCAAATGGCTGGACACTTGATCCGGCACACCGAACACCACTTGCAGGACGCCTTTGGGCAAGCCGGCATCGTCCAGCGCACGGGCCAGGGCCAGCGCGGTGGAGGGGCTTTCCTCGCCGGGCTTGAGCACCACACTGCAACCGGCGGCCAGCGCTGCCGAGAGCTTGCGCGCCGGGGTGATGGCCGGGAAATTCCACGGTGTGAACGCTGCCACAGGGCCTATGGCTTGGCGTTTGACCAGTTGCAGAACACCCGGACGATTGGCCGGTACGACACGGCCGTCGATGCGTCGTGCGCTTTCGGCGAACCACTCGAAATATTCCGCCGCACGGGTTACTTCATCGAGGCTTTCGCGCACTGGCTTGCCTTCTTCCAGTGTCATTTGCGCAGCGATGTGCGGGGCGCGTTCGAGGATCAGGTCGGCGGCGCGCTTGAGGATTTTTGCGCGCTGGTCCGGCACGGTCTGGCGCCATTGGTCGAAGCTCAGTCGGGCCACTTCGAGGGCGTGATCCAGGTCTTCGGCGGTGGCCAGTGGCACTTGGCCGAGTTCCTCGCCGGTTGCCGGGTTGACCACGGCGGCGGTAGCGCGGTCTTGGGCGGTAAGCCATTGACCACCGATGAAAAGATAGAGCGGATCGTAAGGAGTGTTCATGGATGTCGCCTTCATGGTTGAGGATTCATTCGGCGCCTTGTACGCAGTGGTTCAGGCGTCCCGTGGAATCCAGTCTATGGAAGGCGTGCCGTTTGATTTAGCCGGCCGCGAGGGAATCATTGTTGTCCCAGAAGGTAATATCGAGCGCAGGAGCGAGCGTGTAGCATCCGACCTTATCCGCAGTGAGTGGCAGGTCTACAGGACGATCAGGATGGATAAACTTTCAAACATGTCGGTGTACATCAAGGTAGTCGAGATGGGCAGTTTCACTGCCGTGGCCAACCATCTCGACTCCACCGTTGGCAACGTATCGCGTGCGGTCTCGGCGTTGGAAAACGTGCTCGACACCCGCCTGTTGCAACGCTCGACCCGGCGTCTCTCGGTGACCGATGCGGGCCGGCGGTTTTATGAGCGCTGTGTGAAGATTCTCGCTGACCTGGAAAGCGCCGAAGCCGAGGCGAGCAATGCCGCCTTGCAACCACGAGGGACGTTACGGGTGCACTGCGTGCCCGGACTGGCTCGGCAACTGGTGACCGGCGCGGTGCTGGAATATCGCCAGGCGTTCCCCGAAGTGACCGTCGATTTGATGCTCTCCCAACGCATGCCCAATCTGCTTGAGGATCAGTTGGACGTGTCCATTCTGATCGCGCGAACGCTGCCTGATTCGGCGTATGTCAGCCAGAAGATCGGCGTCAGTCACTGTGTACTGGTGGCATCCCCGCAATACCTGGCGCGGCATGGCGCACCGAAAACGCCGGAACAGCTTTGCGATCATCAATGCCTGCTGCTCGGTACCGTGGATTACGTGCGCGATGAATGGCAGCTCAAAAGCAAGGCGGGCGATGCGACGTTCATCCCGAGCGGGCCGAGTTTCAGCGTGAACGATATGGATGCAATGGCCGTGGCCATTCGCGAAGGGGCGGGGATTGGTCTGTTGGCAGGCTTCACGGCGATCGACGATTTGCGTACCGGCAGGCTGGTGCGGGTGCTGCCCGATTACCACACCTACGAGCGCAATGTTTACGCGGTCTACACGTCTCGCCAGTTTGTCGATGCGAAGATCACGCGATTCATCGATACCTTGAAAACCCGGGTGGGCGCGCAGTTGGCGAGCACTGCTCAGGCGCTGATCGATTGAAGCGGTAAAGGCATTTGCGTCTCAGCGAGCCAACTCTGAGACGCAATGGGTGTGCGAGGTATTGGCCTGATCAACCGTTGCTGCAGCCGCTGCCCATGACCTCGTATTGCAGGATGTGCTGCTTGCCTTGGGAATCCTGATAAGTCATGTGTACCGGCACTACGGCGCAGACATCCGGCACGGGATCTTCCGAGATGATTTTGGCGACGTCGAGGTGACTGGCGTAGGTGTATTGCTCGACGGGTGGCGTGGTAGTCGAGTCCTGAGCCATGACCACCGAGCTGAAGCCGAAGAGTGCGAGGACGAGCATTGAGACTTTCATGGGTATTTTCCTTTGCTGAAGTTGAGTGTGCTGCTGGAACAGACTCTATGCGGCGGCTGGCGGGGGAAACAGGCGCGGATCGGGTAAAGACTGTTTACGGTTTGAACCACAATCGGCATGGGGTAAACGATCGCGCAGGGTTCAGCGCCAACAAAAAAGGCGCCGGGGAGGGCGCCTTTTGCTTATCTCGGTTTTTTACGGCTCGCCATGCAATCGGCAGCTACGAAAGCGCCGGGCTGATTTCGGCGGATTTCGCTGAGTAGCTTGCCACTCGCGCCGAAATCCACTTGCGGCTGTAAGCGAGCACATGGTCAGCAGTGGCGGTGGGGAAGTGGATGAAGCCATGCGGACATTCCGGCAGCACGTTCATCTCCACCGGCGCCGCGTGTTGCCAGCGCTCGGCGATGAGCCGCGTGTCATCCAGCAGCGGATCGAGGTCACCGGCGAACAGCAACGCTGGCGGCAGCCCGCTGAAATCGCCATACAGCGGTGACAACGGTGGCTGGCGTCGTTGTTCGTCGCTGATGTCCGGCGTGAGCAGGCGCAACGCTTCGACCATGCCGGGGCCGTCGAGCACCAGAGTATCGGCGGGTGCGGTGCGCACGCTGGGTGTGCCGGTCAGGTCGTAGACGCCGTAATACAGCAGCGCGCCGCAGATCCGTTGCAGCAGTTCGGGCGAAGATTTGAGGGCGAGCGGGGTGGCCGCCGCCAGATGACCGCCGGCGGATTCACCAACGACCACTGCGGGCAGCCCGGCAAATTCGCCATCGTTCAAGATGCCGCGAGTGGCACGCAGGCAGTCTTCCAGCAAGCCCTCGATCGGCGTCGAAACGGCCAGCCGATAATCAACCGACACCACCGCCACGTCGCAGGTGTTGACGATGGCGATGTTGAAGTTGTCGTTCATCTGCGCATTGCCGATCACCCAGCCGCCACCATGGAAATCCAGCACCACGCCTTTGGCTTTGCCCTTGGGTCGGATGATGCGCACGGGCACCGTGTCGATGATCTTCCGTTCGGCGCTCAGCCCATGCTGGCGCAGCTTGCCGTCGCCGCCGAGCTGACCCGCCCGCAGCAACGCCTGAATCAGCCGTGGAGTGAGTCGATTACGGATCTTGAAGCGCGGCAGCCAGGCGAGTTTTTTGTTGAAGGCGCGAACCTGCGCCAGTTCGCGCTCGCCTTGTGGCCACGGAAAATCGCTCACAGACGATTCTTCATCAGGATCGAGCAGTTCAGCGCCGCCGCAACGCACAGCCACGCCAGGTACGGGAACAGAATCAGCCCGGTGACCACGTCCAGTTGCAGGGCGAGCACGACCATCACCGCGACCACCACCCACAGCACCGCCAGAATCACCAGCGCCGCCAGCACCTGATGCGCGCCGAAGAACACCGGCGTCCACAGCGTGTTCAGGGCGATTTGCGCAGCCCACAAGGCCAGCACCGTTTGGCTGCCGGGGATCAGGCTCAAGCGATAACCGGCCCAGGCCAGCAGCAGGTAGATGATCGTCCACGCTACGGGAAAGGCCCAGTTGGGCGGGGTGAAAGAGGGTTTGGTCAGCGATTCGTACCACGGGCCGGGTTTGAACATCACACCAGTGGTTGCGGCCGCCGCGCAGGCGAGAAGGAAGATGAAAAAAGTCATTGCCAGTCCTTAGCTGTGATCAGCTGTTATGGAGAGTTAAGAAGAGGACGCTTCGCTGCGCAAAAAGTTTGTTTGCAAACGCAAAATGGCAGTCAGGTTGAACTAAAAGCTGACCGTCGCGTCAGGATAAACACTGCCTTTTCCCACCGACGCGGACGACATCATGTACACCTATCACATCGAATACCGTTTCAACGGCGAGCCTCGTACTTATCTGCTCGAACTCAAGGAAGCGCAACTGGCCGAGCACGACGCGGCGATGCATCTGCTGGAACTGCATCTGGGCGATGCGGAAAACAGCCTGGTCATGCCGACTGCAGACTCGACGCCGGAAGAGATTCTTGAGCACGCCGCGCGCGTCGGGTTGATGGATATTCAAGTGGTCAGCCAGACCAACTGACCTTCACGGTCCGTCGCATTGCAACCCGCTTTCCCCGCCATTGCAGTATCGATCCCGGCCGTTCTGCTTCGCCGCATAAAGCATCTTGTCAGCCGAATCGATCAGCGTGGCCGGGGTCACGTCCTGTTCGGCTGGCTTGCCAACCGCTATCCCGGCGCTGGCGGTGACATGACCTTGCGGATGAGCAATATGCTCGATCCGCAATGACCGAATGGCCGCAAGTATTTCCTGAGCAACCAGCGCCGCCCCTCGGATATCCGTATTGGGCAGCAGCACGGAAAACTCTTCGCCGCCATACCTGACGGCAAGGTCACCGGGTCGCTTTACCGCTTGCGCAATCGCATTGCCGACGGCGCTCAGACAATCGTCACCGGCCGCGTGCCCATAGGTGTCGTTGTAGAGCTTGAAGTGATCAACATCGATCATGATCAGTGAAATTGACGAAGCTTGCCGTCTGGCCAAGCGAATCTCGTCGACCAGAGCAGTGTCCAGCCGTCGGCGGTTGGCCAGCCCGGTGAGGCTGTCGGTCAAGGCCATGTCTTTCATGGCTTGGTGGGCCCGACGCAGATCCTTTTCCATCACCATTCTCTGGCGCAGTTGTCTCAGGACGATCAGTCCGAAAACCGTGAAAGCCGATATCACCGAAAACAACACAAACCCGGTTTTGATCAGGTCCCAGCGCCACGGCGCGATGATCGATTCGCGGGAAAGTCCCGTTTCAACCACCATCGGGTACGTGGTCAACGCTCGGTAACCATACAAGCGCTCGGTGCCGTCGACGATGGCTCTGACCTCAGCGATGCCCTCGTTGGAAAACGGCAGGTAAGTCTTGAAAACCTCACTGTCGGCCAGACTCTGACCGATTACAGAGGCGATGAAGGGACGTCGTACCAGAATCGTTCCATCACGCAGCGCCAGTACCAGTGCGCCCTTGTCATCGATCTTGAAATCACCGTAGTAGTCGACGAAGTAACTGACCTTGATTGTCCCCAGCAGTACGCCGGCGAAGGAGCCGTCCGGGTTATTCAAGCGCCGGGAGATCGGGATGATCAGGTCGTCCGTGGATTTGCTTTTGACGACTTTGCCGATACGCACATTTCGATCGGTATGGTTGCGGTGATATTGAAAATAATCGCGGTCGGCGTTGTTCGCAGGGTCCGGGATCATTTCCTTGTCGGTGACGATCCAATGGCCGTCCGGGCCGTAAATGAACAGCCCGTGCAGCTGCGGCATCAGTTTGGCCTGCTGGACCAGCAACCTGTGGATACGCGGCACGTTGATGTTTTGCAGGCCGTCGCCTTCTACGCGCTCGCCTAACGCAGCGGTCAAGACATCGACTTGTCGAATGGCATCCTCGGCATGCTGGGCAGTCGCCCGAGCGAGGTTGGTCACCGAATCGCGCGCCGACGAGAAGGCCGCATGATAGTCACGCCATGTCCGCCATCCTTCCACACCCAGAAAGGCGAGGATGACCATCAGCATGAAAATCACCGTGAGACGGAATGCAGCTATGTCGCTGGCAGCTTTGATGGGAGCCGTTCCCGCGTCCTCGTGTTCCTTCGGTTCGGGCCGTGTGCGACCGAGCATATAAGGGTCCTTATGCTTGCCATCTCTCATCTTCTGAAGATGACCATCCTTTCCCGTTCGGGATTCAATTTATTGCCCAGAGGCTGCCGGATCGTTTGCCATCTCGCCGGGTCAACATTGCTAATTGCGGCCAGCTTGAAGGTGACACCTGTGAGCGAAATCATCACTGCACGTGACTTGGACATCGATCTGCAAGACGCCAGCGAAACCGGCCTGTTCAAGTGGCTGATTGCCAGTTTTCTGATGGGCAAGAGAATTCAGGGGCCGATTGCCGCCAAGGCCTATCAAGTCATAGTAGAGCAGCATGGCAAGGATACCGCGCAGAAACTCGCCAACTGCACTCACCGGCAACTGGTTTCGATGCTGGGCCAGGCTCGCTATGTGCGTTACGACGAAAGCACTGCCGCGCGATTGCTCGCATTGGCCAACAAGCTCAACAGCGAATACGCAGGCAAGGTGAGCAATATCGTCGCAGCGAGCGCCGACCGTAAGGCGCTGGAGAAGCGCTTGGCCGAGTTTGACGGGGTGGGGCCGAAGACCATCGAGATCTTCATGAGGGAAGCCGCCGCCGTACTGTTCTGAAGACATTCGTTGGTGAGAGGCACTGCGCGTTCGCGAAGGCGTGCCAGCAGAGAGGGCGCATGGTATCGGCAGTTTTACAACCGGTCATTCCCCTGTGGGCGTCCTCGCTGAATGGGCGCTGCGCCGCCAACTGGACGCGGTGATCTGGACTGGACTACCCCCGAGATTCGCAAATATTGAAGGTCTGGTGCCTACTGTTGATGACGCGGTTGCCTATCTGGGCGGCCTGACTGGTGAAGCCTATGAGCATGCCCGCGACTACATACAACAGGTCCCGAAGCAGATTGACACGCCGTACCGCAAGGCAATCATGGCAAGGCTGGGGTGGAATTAGATGAGTCACAAAAGTCAGGCCCAGATCGCGGCTATCTTCGATCAACTGATGGCGCTTCGAACGAGCGTCAATGAACTCCAGCAGACGGAGGCTGAGAAATCAGTTGCCCTTCAAGGGCATCAGACCGTAGATGCAGAAGGCGCTCTGGATCTGGTTTTCGACAATCTGCGCGGCAACATCGCCAGCATGGAAGGGGCCTTGGCCACGATTGCCGAGGCCACAGGCGACATACCGAAACTCTAACGGCTGATGCTACCGACTGGAGCGGTAGCGTCGCGCTGTTCCTAAAGTATTTTGCCGGCGACATCGGTGAGCAAGATCAGCATCCCGGCCGAGAAAATTGCGCTGCCGAGCATGAATGAAGCTTTCGGGGCGGCTGCGGGCCGAGACGAAAAGCTCAGGGTTCTTTGAGATCTCATAACCACCTCCAGTTACCGATATCAAGCTGCGCTGATCGAGTTGGTTTGCGTCGCCGCAGGGCGCTTGGCGTCCAAGGGCATCACCGGTAAGCCGACGTGGATGTCAGATGGTGCATCCAGCTCGGCGACGGCGTCCTCATCAGCGAAATTGTTTGGCAATAGCCTGCCCATGCCGAAAACCTTTACCGCCATGCTGACTTTCAATCCTCGACAGGCCTGTTTGCAGTCCAGCTCAAAACCGGCGTACGCGTGCTCCATCAAACGTTGAAAATGTTCAGAGGTCAGTGCCAGGATTTTGCTGTTTTTCATGTTGATCACCTTGAGCAAGTGGCGACCCCTATCCGGGGCCGCCGAACGGGGTTCAGACATCTTTGCCTTGCACGTAACCGGAGCCCAGATCAGCACCGGTCACCGGCTCGCTGAGTGGGTCAGAGGCTGTACGGGTCTTCATCGCTTCCAGCACCTGTTCGTCTTCTGCCGGAAGGGTGACCGTCGCCAGACCATCACCGCCGTCAACTGCCGGCTCTGGAGTTTCCACATATTCCCAAACGCCGCCCTCATTCCATGGACCACGAACGTTGGGCTCGCCAGACATGTTGAAGTACTTGTTGGTGAACTCCGGCATGCCCGGCAGTTTGCCCTGCGGGAAGTTCGGCTGGATCGAATGCAGGGCTTTTTCGAAGGACTGTTGATGGGCGATTTCCCGCGTCATCAAAAAGCCCAGTGCCTCTTTGACGCCCGGATCATCGGTGATGTTGATCAAGCGTTCGTAGAGAATTTTCGCCCGCGCTTCGGCTGCGATGTTGGAGCGGAAGTCGGCGGTCGGCTCGGTGATCGAGTCAACATACGCCGCCGTCCACGGTACGCCAGCCGAATTGACCAGAGGCGCGCCTGCGCCATAGAGCAGGCTGGTGATGTGCGAGTCATTACCGGCGCCATTCAGCGCGCGGTACAGCTCGCCTTCCTCCTGAACGCCTTCGGCGAGTTGACCTTTGGCGCCTTTGTTGAGCATGACAATGATCGAGCCGACCACCTCCAGGTGACTCAATTCCTCGGTGGCAATGTCCAGCAGAAGGTCTTTGCGCCCCGGATCTTCTTCAGCCAAGGCTTGGGTGAAATAGCGCGCTGCCGCGGCCAGTTCGCCATTGGCGCCCCCGAATTGTTCCAGCAACAGATTGGCCAGACCCGGGTTGGGCTCGGCCACGCGAACGGTGTACTGAAGTCGCTTGTTATGTATGAACATTCAAATTTTCCTCAGACCAGGCTATCGCGCCTTGCCCTTGTGGGCGTTGGCGCATGCATAGTTTGTGAGGAGGGCGCGCAGCAGAAATTTCGTTTTTTGCCAAGTGACAGGACGGGCGGCAGAGCGCGGAAAGTTCCGCAAACAGGACGGTTGGCTTAGCCACGTTCCTCGACCAATGTGGGAGCGAGCCTGCTCGCGAATGCGGTACGTCAGTCACCGATTTGGCGGCTGATCCAGCGCTTTCGCGAGCAGGCTCGCTCCCACCTTGGTTCGTTTGCAATCAAGCGATTTTAAGCGCCCTCAGTACAGGCAGTGTCTGCTCGGCGAACACCTGCGCCTGTGCGGTCAGTGCGGCGATATTGGCTTCGGCAGTGAGCAGCGGCTGGCCATTGTCGACCAGCACTTCACCTTGTTCGCTGATCACCCCCCACGCCAGTTGCGCCCATTCGGCCGGCTGCTGTTTGCCCTGTTTGATCGAGATCAGGAACAACTGCTGGAAGCGGCTGACCGTCACGCCACCACCGGTGACCGGGCTGGCCAGGGTCTGGATGTTGGCGCCGTACAGCGAGCGTTTGCACAGTTGCAGATTGAGCGCGGCGCAGCGACCGCTGACCTGCGCCTCGGCGGCCTCGCTCTGGCACGGAGCGACCGCGCCCATACCGATCAGCACGGCCAGGGCTTGTTCGAGGTCGTCGTAAGCCATTGCAGTCTCGGACAGCAATTGGCGCATGGATTTGGCCGCATAGTTCTGCGCCGCCAAGGCATCGAGCACCGGGCCGTAGATTTCCGCTTGCAGGGTCGCTTCGCCGGCAGGACCGGTGACCGAACCCGCGACAGTTTCCCAGGGTTGCAGCAACGCGAAACGGCTGTGCAGCATTCTCGCCCGGCGTTCGGCAGCGGACAGGCGCGTCGCGCCACGCACGTACAGGTCGCGGCGGAAGTGCTGGTTGACGAAGTAGTCCCGCGCTTGCTCGCGCATGATCGGATGTTCGATGGTTTCCAGAAAGTCCATGCCTTCGGCGCTCAGGTTGAGCGGGTCGATTGAGTCCAGCGGCAATGCCGTGGTGGCGTAGTCGAGTTTGGCCGGGGCCAGCGCGTCGACCATGTCGGCGAAGTACATGCAGTTCCAGTCGCGGTTGAAATATTCGTGGGCGACGTAGTGACGATCCTGGCCCTTGATGCTTTGCAGCCGCGCGCCGAGACTCGGCGCCGCAGCGGCATACTTCGGATTGGCCGCGAGCAACGCTTCGGAAAACTCCAGTGCGGCGTCAATACGCTCATCGGAGCGCGCCGAGGCATTGGCGAAACGGTCATGCAGGCTGAACAGATTGCGCAGCGGCGCCGACGGCGACCAGCCGGGGAAGCAGTTGTAGCTGACGTAGAGCATGCCGCCCGGTTTCAGATGACGGCGGGCGAATTCGACGATCAGTTTCTGATTGTCGCGGCTGACCCAGGTCCAGATACCGTGCAGGCTGATGCTGTCGAACTGCGGCAGATCGTTGCGTGCGAGCAGTTGTTCGAAGCTGTCGTCATACAGACGCGCGCCGTTGTTGGCGGCAGTCGCGAGGTCGATGGCATGGGCCGCCATACCCGGGTGAAAGTCCGTACCGACAAACGAACCCGGGTTGGCGGTGGCGTGGATGTTGATCGACACGCCCTGACCGAAGCCCAGTTCGCAGTGCACGCCGTCGTTGCTTTCCAGCGTGGCGAACCCACGCAACAACAGGCAGTAACGCAGGAACACCGGATTGATCTCCCGGCTATAGCTGTAGGTGTAGCCTTCGTCGGTGAAATAACCTTCGTTCCAGGCGTTGCTCATGGGTACAGCCTCTTGTTCTTGAAAGTGATGGCAGTCTTATAAGGGGTTGGCATTGCGCGCGACAAATTGAAAAAACGGATACTTCCCCAAACCCTGTGGGAGCGAGCCTGCTCGCGAAAGCTTTTTTTCAGTTTGAATATAATCGGCTGACACGCCGCTTTCATGAGCAGGCTCGCTGCCACAGGGATCTTCAACACATTCAAGCAGGATTGATGGACCGATCACGCACCCCACGGCCCATTCGCGCAGGCATTTTGTCGCCAGCCGAAACTGTCATATTCCTTCCCACTCGCCTGCCCATAGTGACCAGCCCAACGCTGATTTCATGAGGCTGCACTGTGTTCCAACGTCTTCTGTGTTCGCTGTCCGTTCTGAGCCTGTCCATCGCCGCTGCCCACGCGGCCGAGCCTGTCACCCTCGACACGCCGCGCTTGTCCGGCATCGACAACTTTCGCGACATCGCCGGCATCACCACTGCCTACTCCACCGCCCACGACGGCGTTATGCGCAGCGGCGTGTTCTACCGCTCCAACGCATTGACGCCGTCGGCGGCGGATCTGGCGACACTCAATGGCCTCGGCATCAAAGCCATTTACGACTTGCGCACGCCCAGCGAAATTGCCGCCACGCCTGACACGATGATCAGCGGCGCGGCCTATCGCAATATCGACATCATCGGCAGCACCACCTCGGGTGCGGACATCACCAATATCTCGTTCCACAGCGCCGCCGAGGCCGTGGCGATGATGGAGGAAACCAACCGCGCTTTCGTCAGCGATGCCGGCATGCGCGGGCAGTTCGGCCAGTTGTTCAATGAGCTGGCCAGTGTCGACGCCGCGCAGCTGTTCCACTGTACCGCCGGCAAGGACCGCACCGGCTGGACCGCCGCCGTGTTGCAGAGCATCGCTGGCGTCGATGAGGCGACGATCATGGCCAATTATCTGGCGACCAACGACTACACCGCCGCCCGTGTCGCCGCGACCCTGAAAGCGCTGCCGCCGAGCATGGCCGCTGTCTACGAGCCGCTGCTCGGGGTGCAGGCCAGTTACTTGCAGGCCGGTCTCGACCAGGTCGCCGCTGAGTACGGCAGCATGGACAACTACCTCAAGCAGGGCCTCGGTCTGTCCCAGGAAACCATTTACGTACTGCGCGGCAAACTGGTCGAGTACAACAGCTTGCCGGGGCAGGCCGGGCTGGTCGGCAACGCCGCCGCTGGTGCCGAATTGCTGCGGCAGTTGCAGAACTCCGAGCTGTCCGGCACCTACAGCGCCTATAACTACTACCTGCAATCGGCGATCGACGCCGGCACTCTGGGCGGTGTCGAATCTCAAGTCGGCGGTCAGGTCCACGCCGATGCGGCCAGTTATCTATTGCGGCAGAACGCGATGATCGAACAAGCCGCTGCGCCGTTCGCCAGCGGCAGCGATTTGAAGGTCGGCCAATACCGCCTCTGGAGCACCGCGCTCGCCAGCTACGTCGGCACCGACGGCTCAGCCCACGCCGATAGCAGCAACGAGCACAGCCAGGGCTTGATGCTCGGCATCACCCAGCGCTTCAGCGAACAACTCAGCGCGCGCGGCAGCTTTGGCTACAGCAAGGGCAGCGTGGGCGGCGCGGGTGGCGAGGCCGATACTGACTTCACCTTCCTCAACCTCGGTGCGCGTTACGGCCTAACCAGCCTTGAGCGCGGCATGTTTGTCGATGCCAACGCCAGCGCCGGATATGTCGACTACGACAGCAAACGCGAGCTTGGCGGTGGTCTCGGCACTGCCAAGGGCGACACTCACGGCAATCTCACTGGCGTGACCGTGGCGTTGGGTTATCGCCTGCCGCTGAGCAGCGTGATTGTCGAACCGAGCCTGGGCTTTCGCGTCAGTCATCTCGACTTGCAAGGTTTCAAAGAGAAGGGCAGTGAGTTGGCGCTCGACGTCGATGGCATCGAGCAGACCCGCCGCAGCGCGGTAGCCAATCTCGACGTGTCATTCGCCCCGGTGACGATGGGTGCGTGGCAGTTGGTCCCGGGCGTTCGCGTGGGCTATGAACGCGCGCTCGGCGATCAGCAAGTCGACAGCGAAGGCCACCTGCTGGGGCTGGATATCGAGCAGCGCGCGGCGTTCGACAATCGCGACCAGTTCAGCGGCGGCGTTAATCTGATGGCCAATCTCGGCGCCCTGAGTGTAGGCGCTGAGGTCGGGGCCAACGGTGGCGGTGACAGCCATGGTTTCAATGGCGGACTGAAGGCCAGTTACGCGTTTTGAACACAGCGAGCCCGGCAAATTGCCGGGCTCTTGCGCTCAAGCATGCTGCGCACGCGAAGGTTGCTGTGTGCTTGCCGGCTGCGCGCTGGGTTCGGGCAGCGAGGCGACATGCACGGTGCGCGCCGGGAAGGCGAACGTCGCGTCCAGCTCGCTTACTGCTTCCATGATTGCCAGATTGATGCGTTGCTGCACGTCCATGTAGACGTTGTAGCTGGCGTCCAGAACGATGTACACCGTCTCGAATTCCAGCGCGCTCTCACCAAAACTGCGGAAATGGCAGCGGTCGAATCGGGCCTGTTTTTCGTTCTTGATGATGCTTTCAACGCGTTGAGTGATCTGGCGGATCTGTTCGCTGGTGCACTCGTAAGTCAGACGAAATTCGAACACCACTCGACGCTCCTGCAAGCGTTTGTAGTTCTGAATGGTGCTGCCGATCATGTCGGCGTTGGCCATGACAATCTGCTCACCGCCGAGACTGCGGATGCGCGTGGTCTTCAGGCCGACGTGCTCGACCGTACCGGCCAGCGTGCCGACGACGATGAAATCACCCACCTCAAACGGCTTGTCGACGGCAATCGACAGCGAGGCGAACACGTCGCCGAGAATGTTCTGCACCGCCAGCGCCACCGCGATACCGCCGACACCCAGGCTGGCGACGAATGCAGTGATGTTCACGCCCAGGTTCGACAGCATCGCCAGCAGAATCACCGCCCACAGCAACACCTTGACGCCCCACAGGCTCAGGGTCGCCAGGGCGCTCGCCTGAAAAGTGCCGGTCGCGTTATGCCGCGAGAAATACCGATGCAACCCCAGCGCCAGCGCGCGGTTGGTCCACAGGCCGACCTGCAACGCCGCTACCACGAACCATAAACTGCTGACCCGCCCGAGCCAGCGCTCCGGCAAATCCAGCAACCCGATGCCGACCAGAATCGATGCCAACAGCAGCAACGTGGTGCTGGTCGCCGCCAGCACTTCGCTGGCCATGTAGGTCAGATGCCCATTGCCGGCGCTGGCCCGCGCCTGCACCTTGCGGAACACGAAACGGATCGCCGTGGTGGTCAGCAGATAACTGAGTGTCGCGGCGAGGAACGCCAGCACCCAGTTCGCCAGTGAAATTCCTAAAATCGTGTGAGCCGTGAAAAAGCCGATGAAATCCTCGGTCATGGAAACCCCCTTTTCGCCAAGTGACCTGTCTGGGGTTAGTCGCCCTGAGATTCCTGCTGTTCAATCAAATGCAGGTTTCGCCGGACCGAATGGTCACCGCCTGGCCTTCAACTCCGCTGGGCTTACGCCGTAAGCGCTTTGAAAATACTGACAAAAGCGCCCGACATTGCTGAAGCCAAAACGCAACGCCACCTCCGTCACGGAGCTTGCATGCCCGCGCACCAACGCCTCATAGGCGCGCTGCAAACGCACCTGGCGCTGATACGCCACGATCGGCATCCCGACAAAACGCCGAAAACCTTCCTGCAACGCGCGCTGGCTGACATGGCTCAACCGCGCCAGATCCATGCCACTGACCAACTGCTGCGGATGCGCCTGAATAAACTCCATCGCCACCTTCACATGTCGCGGCGCCACACACGGCGCCGGCCCCCGTAATGCCTCGGTGAAATTGTGCGGCCACGCCTCCAGCACCGCATCGATCAACATCTCGCGTAAGCGCGACGGCATCAGCGTGCCGCTGTTGATCAAGGCATCGAACTCAGTGCCCGTGGCCAGATCGATCAACGCCTTGAGGCCCTGAAATGCCGGGGTATTCAGATCCACGCTTGGCTCAAACACGATCTTCTGCACGACCGGTTTCTCCAGCAGCGCCGACAACCGCTCGGTGAGCTGCTGACGATTGATCGAAATGCCGTGATGCGCGTGATCATCAACAAAGCGCATCGAACGGATATCCGCCTTGTCGATCGCCAGACCGATGTGCGCCATGCCAATGGACTCGGTGGCGTGGTTGAAAACGATCTTGCCGGCTGTAGGGATGACGAAAGTGATTTCGTTCTGCGGATCGGGGAGGGTGACGCTGAAGTCGCCGTGATAATGCATACGCCGAAAACTCACCCCGTCGTGCCGCCCGTAGACACCCCCGATGATGATGTTGGAGGGCGGCGGCGGAGTATCGGCGTAGCGGTTGCCGAATAGCCTGGAGAACAGGGCGCCGAAGTCGGAAGAGGTGAGATTGTCGGAGCGCAGGATGATTTTTTGGCGGGGTGGGGAGGTGGCGGTGATGGGCGGCATTTTGGAATGCGGGCTCTTGGGGCGACGGTCGAGATCGGTCGAGCGTAGGAGGCGGGTGTGACGGTTCAGTGACAAGGCTGGAACCATGGACTGCTTTCAGGCAAAAGCAGACAGCCAATACTCGCACTTGTATATTCCCGGCATACAGATCACCACGACCGAACAGACTCGGGAACGTACGCATTCATGGATAGGAAAAAAGGCCAACCAGACAGCACTGACTGGGTCATCCGCAGTGTTCAACCAGGAGGAATCGAGCGTATTGAAGCGTGGTTCGGCAGCCACGGCTACGATCCTCATCGACATGACACCTACTCCATCGGCCGCACGTTGGCGGGCGTCCAGAGCTTTCACTATGTAGGCTCGTTGCGCCACGGTATCCCCGGCAATACGCTCGTGCTTCATCCAGACGAACTTCACGATGGCATGGCCGGGACTGATGCAGGCTTTCGTTATCGGATGGCTTACATTGATCCGGCAATGATTCAAAACATCCTGGGTGGCGAGCCCTTGCCTTTTATCACGGGGGGGCTTTCAAACGACCCACGGCTGTTACATGCCAGTGAAACATTTGTGCAAGCAGTGGATCATCCGCTGGAAGCATTGGAGCAACAGGACGCGCTGTATGACTTGGCAATGGCGTTGCGTGCCGTCGCGGGCAAGCCGCGCGGGCGCAAGCGCCTGGATTACCGCGCAGCCGAGCGTGCCAGAGCGTTCATCCTGGAACACTTGGATTCATGCATCACGCTGGAGATGCTCGAGTGTGCCAGCGGGCGCGAACGCTGGAGCCTGTCACGCGACTTCAGAACGCTTTACGGTACGAGTCCTTACCGATTTGTCACCCTGCGCCGCCTGGACCGGTTCCGCTCATTGGTGGTTGAAGGTTTTACCCTGGTCGATGCAGCGCTCGTCGCGGGGTTTCACGATCAAAGTCATATGACGCGACATTTCACCCGCTGTTACGGCATCCCGCCCATGCGCTGGCTGGAACGATTGCGCGCCGCACGCTGAGTTGCAGGATCGTACAAGAGACCCTATTCCTTGCTCTATAGGCTGGCGACTTCAACCACAGAGGATTCGTCATGGCAGAGCTCCGTCATCAATATTCATCAGTTCCTGTAAACCTGGCACATAAGGCTTCGCTGATCGAACAACAATGGAGTCCCAGGGTTGTGGCAGAGATGAATGACTACCAGTTCAAGGTTGTGCGAATCGAAGGCGAATTCATCTGGCACTCGCATCCTGAGACCGATGAAGCATTTCTTGTTTTGGAAGGCACCTTGCGCATTGATCTGCTGGAAGGCTGTGTCTATGTGAATCCAGGTGAACTCTATGTGGTACCCCGCGGCGTGGAACATCGCACGGCTGCCCAAGGTGAAGCCAAGCTGATGATGATCGAGCCGCGAGGCATCTTGAACACGGGGCATGAAGATGGCGAAAGAACGGCTTTGAACGACGTCTGGATATAATCCAACGCACATCCTGTGCAATGTCTGCGCAGAGTTGCAATTGCTGACCTGACCAGCAGCTATGAGTTAAAAGCGGGTTCTGACTTCTCATGCAAAGATTGTTATGAGAAAGGACCATGGACTTGATTATCGATTTGATAGGTCATCGGATTGGCGTGTTCGTGTTGGACTTAATGAATGACGGCCGTTTCAAGGTAGAGAGTGGTTTAGCATGGGGTTGTCGTCGGCGGACTGATTCTGTTATCTCCATTCGCAGCATTCTGGGGTTAAATCTGCAAGTACGAATTAGCCCCGTTATGCAGCTCATCAAATCACAGCGCAGGCGATTGACTGTTCTGTTTCCAAGCCCTGGGAGTCACACCTTCGGTTTGCACAAATGTTCGACTGAAGTGAGACTGATCAAAGAAACCACATTCTAGTGCGATCTCTGCAACCAACAATCTTGACGTCTGAAGCAGCTGCTTGCCCCGTAGAATCCTTTGCTCTCGCATCCATTCTTTGGGTGAGACGAGAGTGCTTTTTTTGAACTGACGAGTGAAATGGCTGCGCGACAGCGCACACGCCTGTGCGATAGCTGCCACGGAGATATGTGCGTCCAGGTTATCGAGCATCAGCTGCTTGGCGCGCTGGATCTGCCAGGGTTTCAATTGTCCGGTTTGTTTAGCCGGATCCTTTTGTGAGGACGCGCATGTTTCCTTGTTCATCCTGATTCCTTTTTCCCATTAGCCGGTTGATCAGCTCAATCCAGCGGTCAGTCGATGGGAAAAATCTAACGGAAGGCGCGACGAGGTGGGGGCGCAATTTTGCGCTACTGGAGGCGCAAAAATGCACATTCCCAGTCGCGTTCCCGATGCTAGCCTTTGCCTCCCGACAACTCGAATCGACATCATTCGATTCGTCATCTGCAAGGAGAAAGCAATGGCTGCCTCACAACCGCACGGCAAAAACACCGCTTACTGGGGAGTCTCATGGGAGGAGGGCTACGGCTATCCCCAGGCCAGAAAAGTCGGAAACGAGATCTATATCTCGGGTCAGTTCAACCACGATGAGGAGGGTAATCTCGTTGCTCCCGCGCCCCTGAATAGCGAGGGTAAACCCAGCGATTTCTCGTCGATAGGAGAGCAAATGCGCGCCTCCTACGACAATATCGCCAAGCTGCTCGCGCTCTATGGAGCAACCCTTGATGATGTCGTCGAAGAAACGCTGTACGTATTGGATATGGACGCGGCATTCGCCGTCGTAGGTGATGTGCGCAAAGCCGCATATCGCACTGAGCGGCCACAGTGCGCGAGCAATATCATCGGTGTATCCAGGTTGGCTCAACGTTCACAGCTGATTGAAATTGTCTGCAAAGCTGTCATCGGATCTCGCGCCGACTAAGAGACGCTCCCGGTTTCGCCCTGCGCAACCGGGAGATCCAATTGCCCTTCGATCAAAGGCTTTTGATGCGCTACGGCTGCTGCACAAAAAGTCATGAATGCTTTGACTCTCCATGACTTTCGAATGTCCTGATGCGTAAGCAGCCAGAGCTCGTCCTGTAGTTCGCGCACAACTGGCCCTACGCGTGTTAACCCAGGCGTAATGTCTCCCAGCATGCACGGAAGAAAGCCGTAACCAAGTCCTGCCGCAATGGCGACGCTCGCGGCCGCGACGGAGTCCGTACGATAAGAAATACAGTCGGCGCCGATTCTGTCTTCGACGTAGCTTTTGGCCTTCAGTCCACATAATCCTGCGGAATACGACACCCATCGCTGGCCTTCTGCGAAGGGGGTAGTAGTCGCGTGTTTTATGCTGCCATAAGGCGCCCATGCGATCGAAGCGAGCTTGCGCCCGACGAGACTTTCGGCAGGTTTTTTGGTCGCTCTTACCGCTACGTCAGATTCATCGCGGGCGAGACTTAACGTCTCGTTGCCGACCAGCACCTCGATGGCAATTCCTTCATTAAGCGCCTTGAAGTCGGCGATGATCGGCGTGAGGAAATACAAAAGCAGGGAGTCGCTGGTAGTGATCCGAAGCTTTCCCTGTGGCCCTTGACCTGCCCGAGAAACCCGACGTGTAACGCTGACGATATCAAGCTCGACGCGTTCGGCGAGCGCCTTTAACTCGATGCCTTCTGGCGTGAGCATGTACCCAGAGCGACGGTGGTCAAATAGGGCGACCCCAAGTGTCTTTTCCACTTGAGCCACGCGACGCGATACGGTGGATACATTGATCCCCAACCGTTTCGCTGTCGTGGCTCTATTACCGCATTCGCTTAGCGTTTTGATGATTCGCAAGTCGTCCCAAGAAAGCTGACTTACAGCATCGCTTAAATTCTGGGTGACGCCGGTTGGTACGGGCGGAGTGGTTGAAGCTTTTTTTGATGACGGTTTCACGCCAAGCATCCCAAACTTAGATTGCTCATCATACGAAATGGCTGGAGGTGAACCAAGAAATCGCGTGCACAAGCAGACTTTGCCCAAGCATTCTGATTGAACAAGGTGTCAGTCGGTGGGGTGGCGAAGGTCGGATTTTTGCTATTGGCCGATTTCGGCCCAAAGCGGTCATCCTTTGTGCAAGAGGTGTTTGGGATCTGGGCCAGGAAAAATCGATGTTATGAAAGCGGGCATAACGGAGGCGCCTATGAAGATGGATGCCATTGGCCGAAGACGTACTCTCGCCAAAATTGGTTTCACTCATAAGCAAACTGATCAATCAACCCCAGACGAGGAACACGTGTGTGGGGCCGCAACAAAGCGCCAGGAGCAATCACAGCGTTTGCGCCAATCTTGCAGCCGTCACCCACCAGCGCTCCGAACTTGCTGACGCCTGTGTCGATCACCTGATCTTCATGGCGGATCCTGATATCAGCCCCGTCCAGTTCGTTACGGTAATTGGCGATGATCGCGCCGGCTTCAATATTTACCGCTTCGCCAATCAATGAGTCGCCGACGAAGTTGAAGTGGGCAAGTTTGCTGCCATCGAGCATGAAGGTACTTTTCAGCTCGCAGCTGGGGCCAACAATGCAGTTTTTGCCCAGGTAAACGCCTCCACGGAGGTAAGCGCCCGCTGCTACGAAACAGCCCGCGCCGATGATGATTGCGCCTTTGAGAACGGCGCCTTGCTCAACGATGGCGGTTTCATGAATCGCACAATAGTCGTGGCGCCGGTATCCCGGGCCGAGCGTTTCAAGCAATTCCAGAATCCGGCTCTCGCAATCCTGAACCACCGCCCAAGGGGCAGCGGAGTCCACGCCCAGTAATGGCCATTGAGCGATGTAATCTTCGATTTTTGGCGATTTCATAAGAGTCTTCCGAATAAGTGGGGCGTGGGTGGACTGTCGACGACTTGAACGACTCGCTACGCCTGCCAGTCGTACCTGTACAAGCATTTTCAAGGTACGGCGCAATGGATAAGACAATCACTGTGGATCAATTGGCAACCACTGATCTTGGATCAATCAACGAGATATGGCTCGGCGGGACCCATACCCAGTTATGCCTATGGCGTGCTGAACAGGTCTTCACCCACGAAATGCTCAGCGAGGGGACCCATGACCAAAATGTTCGACGCCTGTGCTTGCAGTTGGTTGACCCTGACGATCGAGACGCGGTGGCACGTGTTGAGGCGGTAGCGCGCGAACGACTCGAAGAAATGGGCAAGCAGGGCGAGTTTTACCCGGCCGAGGCGGCGGACACTCGTCAATAGTTACTGCGCATCTGAGGAAAAGCGCTGCTGCTAAAGCAGCGCCTCAAGCGGGCTCTTCAACCCTGCGCACATCCCCCAACGAATCACGCTGCATCGATTGCAGATTCTTTTCGATGGTTTCGCACAGCGCTTCCATTTGAATCTGGTGTTCGCTGTGGCGGAACGGACTCTGCAGATCGGTGCCAATGCGTTCGATGGCCAGCAGCATGAACCCGACCACGGTCGACGCCAGCGGCGTGAACCAACCGAGGGATTCCACCAGTCCTATCGGCACGATCAGGCAGAACAGCGAAATGAACAGCCGTGGGAAATACACATAAGGGTAGGGCAGCGGGGTATTGGCGATCCGCTCCATGCCGCCTTGGCTGTTGGACAAGTCCACCAGCGTCGACTCAAGCCGCGCCAGACGAATACTGTCCAGATGCCCGGCCTTGTATTCGCGAGCGAGCAGCGTCGCCGAGCCGGTGAGAATATCGTTGGCAAAGTTATTGGTTGTGCCACTGCGGGCGAACTCTTCGGCGGGAATAAACGCCCGTACCTCGTCGGGACACCGCTGACCTTGCAGGTGCGCGGCGAGGCAATTCACGTAGGCCACGTGGCGGCGCAACAGCGTGGATTTGACCGGATTCACCTCGCCACCAGCGTCGTCCAGCAGCGTCAGCACCTGCCGGGCGAAGCTGCGGGAATTGTTGATCATCGACCCCCACAGCGTCCGCGCTTCCCACCAGCGGTTGTAAGCGCTGCTGTTGCGAAAACTGATCAACACGATCAACGCCGAACCGAGCAAGGTCAGCGGCATCAACGGCAGGTTCAGCTTGGCGTTGAGAAACAGCATGAAGTCGACGGTGACGGCGATGTCCCAGAGCAGCAACCAGAACAAAGACCAGCCCACGTAACCCAGGGTCTTGATGATCAGACGGTATTTTTTGACGATGGCAGCTTTCAAACGGAAACCTCGTGGCGAGCAGTTTGCTTAAACGCTTAAGCTCGGACGATGCCTGGCACCGGCAGTTCCCTGGTGGAGCTGTCAGCCGTCAGTCAGTCTGCAAAGTCTGGCCCTGTGCAGGGCGAATGCTTTCAAGAAAAATCCTCGTCTCTCGATTCGACCGCAGATGAACCACCCGGCAAGCCGATGGCGCCGTTGACACGAATTGGCGCATTTTGGCTCGCGAGGTTTTTCTCGTCCGCCACATGAACCTGAGAAACTCCGGCAGGTTCGCCAGCTGTTCGGGGCAGTTTTCCGGCAAGTCAGGCCGAGACTGACCGTGGTTGAGCAGCGTTCTACGCAGGACGCGCAAGAATCGAAGCGGTGGCGAACGGTCGATCCAGATCAGCAGATCTGCACGGGCGACGCGATTTTCCCAAGTGGTTGAATGGCCACCTTCGAATATCCAGCGCTCGCGCGCCTCGACCTCCAGGCAGAGTCGGGTCTTCTCATCCGGGCTTCGCTCGATCCAGCCTGGCTGCCAATGGATCGTGTCGATATGCACGACCGGCAACCCCGTGCGCTCACCCAGCTTGCGCGCCAACGTACTTTTGCCAGACCCAGGCTGACCAACAATCATCACCCGTTGCATCGAAGCTCCTTCTCGCTCTGCAAGCTGATTTTTTGGGCGGGCGATTCTACGGCAATGCCTGTCTCAGTCAATGACCGTTGAACGCTAGGCGGGGTTTTGCCGCGCCGCCGACAAACTGGCTCGGCGGTCCGCCCGCTCGCCGAGCCGCCACCCCAGCAGACCCCACAGCAGTGCACACAACGCGCCGACCAGCGCTGCCATGCCTGCACCTTGGCTGAGGGCGTCCAGCGCGCTTTTTGCCCAGGCACTGATGGCGTCGCCGGCGCGGTAGACCACGGTGTCGATGAAGTTCTTCGCCTTGTACTTGCTTTCGGCATCGAGCGGGGCAAACAGCATCTCTCGGCCTGGGCGCACGAAGGCGTACTCACCGATGCGGCGCACGATCATCAGCGCGGCGATCAGACCAAAGCCGGGGGCGAAGATCAGCCCGATGAACCCGGCACACATGACCAGCGGCACCATGGCCAACAGCACGCCGACGCCGAGCCTTTGCGCGAGGCGTCCAGTGATGAACAGCTGACAGAGCAGGGCGCCCGCCTGCACGACAAAGTCGATGATGCCGAACACGCGCACCTGCGCCTCGCGGTCCGGGAAGTGTTCGGCGACGACGCGTGCCTGCTCGAAGTAAAGGAAGGTGGAGACTGTCGCTAGCAGCACCACAAAGCCGCAGATGCCGAGCAGATAGGGTGATTTAAGAACGGCCGTCATACCGCTGAACGGATTGCCCGGCAACGGCCTGCGAGGGCTTTCGCTCGGCGCGGCATCTGGGCGTCCTGCGCCACCCCGTTCACGCCAGCGCATCAACTGGCGCTTGAACCACATCGCAGCGGCCAGCAGAACAGCGGCCAGCAGCATCAGGCCGGACTCACCCAGCGGACCGATCAGCAAGGCGCTCAGCGCAGGGCCACTCAGGCCGCCGACGCTGGCGCCCGCCGCGATGAACGCGAACAGACGTTTGGCCTGGGCACTGTCGAATACATCGGCCATCAGGCTCCAGGCGACCGATACGACAAACAGGTTGTAGACCGATATCCACACGTAAAACACGCGCGCCAGCCACGGGCTTTCCTCACCCAGAAACAAGATGGCGAACAACAGCAGATTGGTGCAGAAGAATCCGTATACCCAGTCCACGAAATGCAGGCGCGGCACGCGTGCGCTGAGCCAGGCGAACAGCGGAACGGCCGCCAGCATGACCAGGAAGGTCGCGGTGAACAGCCACTGCAAGTTCTCGACGCCGGCAGTGATGCCCATCGATTCGCGGATCGGACGGAGCATGAAATAGCCGGCGAACAGGCAAACGAACAGCAGAAAGCCATTGAGCGCAGGGCGCAGCTCGTGAGCCTCGGCATTGATGATGGCGCCGGCGCGGTGGGCAAGAAGAGACGTATCCATGTTGCGCTCCTGTGGGAGTGGCGAGGCAACGGCACGGGGCCTGCCCGTGCCGGGCGGTCAGCGGTAGGTGACGCCGGTCAGTCGCTCGGAGAGTTGCCACAGTGTGGCCGCATTCGAGCGATCGGCAGCGGCCGGCGGCATCTTGGCGAAGCCCAGCGGCCCGCGCTTCTCGTTATCACCGGTAGGCCCGTAGTAGGCGCCGCCAACCGCCTCCAGCGCCGTCGCCGCATACAGCGTCGGCAGCGCGCCCTGCGCTGCGGAATGATACAGGTCCCGCTCTACCGCCCATTGTTTGCCGAATTCACTGTCCAGGCCAGGCCCCCGGGCGATCAGCTCCGTCACGGCAACGCCGGGGTGAGCGGCGATGCTGCGTATCCCCCAACCGGCGGCATCGCTGCGCTGCTGCAGCTCGATACTCCACTTCAGAACCGCCAGTTTCGATTGGCTGTAGCTGGCGAAAGGGTCGTAACTGCGCTCAGCCTGCAGGTCATCAAAGTTCAGGCTTGCGCGCCCGGCGGCGATGCTCGACAGGCTGACCACCCGACCATCGTCGCTTTTGCGTAGCAGGGGCATCAGCAGGCCGGTCAAGGCGAAATGCCCCAGATAATTGGTCGCCAGCTGCATCTCGTAGCCATCGGCCGAAACGCCTCGAACAGGCGGCGACATGATCGCAGCATTGTTGATCAGCACGTCGAGCCTCGGCAGGCGCCCTTGCAGACGGTTGGCGAGGTCGCGCACCGATTGCAGATTGGCAAGGTCCAGCGTTTCGAATTGCACGCGCGCCTCGGGCACGGCTTGCTTGATGTTTGCGATCGCCTCGCGGCCGCGCTCGGCGTTGCGTGCGGCGATGATCACCTCGGCACCGGCGCGCGTCAGCGCCAGCGCGTCTTCATAGCCCATGCCGCTGGTCCCTCCGGTCACCAGCACGATGCGGCCTTTCTGGCTGGGCATATCGTGGGTTGACCAGTCCGGCTTCGGCTCTGTTCGGGAAGTCGCCTGCGCAGCCAGTGTGCCGGCCATCGCGGAAATGGCGAACAGCACTCGGGTGGCCTTGAGGAGGCGTTGGGTCGCGGTATTGCTCGGCGTAGCGGGTGAATGGCTCATCGGGGGATTCTCATTCGCGTGACAGGTTCCCGGTTGGCGGGGGCGAGTGAGCAGTATCGGTGTACGAATGCGCGAGGATAAGTCGGGGATTGGTGGATGGCCCGTACGGTATGGCGTACAGTCAGCCGCTTGCAGAGGAAGCGTCCATGCGTAAACCAAACCTTACCGATGTGTCGATATTTGCTGCGGTGGTCGAGGCGGGGGGGTTTCGTGCTGCCGCGCAAAAGCGCGGGCTGTCCGCCTCATCGCTGAGCGATTGCATGCGTCGGCTGGAAAGCGACCTGGGCGTGCGCCTGCTCAATCGAACCACGCGCAGCGTCACGCCGACGGCCGCCGGCGAGCGATTGCTCGAGCGCCTGCGCCCGGCCTTGCAAGAAATCGACGCCGCTTTCAACGATCTGGACGACGACGCTCAGCGCCCGGTCGGCACGCTCAAGCTCAATGTGCCAGTGCCGGTGGCACGCTTTCTGTTGCCCGACCTGCTGGCGCGTTTTCTGCGCCTTTATCCAGGGATCAGTGTCGAAGTCGTCATGGACAACACCTTTGTCGACGTCAATGCGGGCGGGTATGACGCCGGCGTGCGCTATGAAGAGAGCCTGGCCAAGGACATGATCGCCGTGCCCATCGGCCCGCGTCGCCAACGCTTCGTTGCAGCCGCCGCCCCGGGCTATCTGGCTGAACGCGGTACGCCTACTCACCCCGAAGAACTGCCGAGCCATGACCTGCTTGGCCATCGGTTCGAGAGTGGCAAAGTCGGCGTATTCGAGTTCCATCGAGACGGCCGTATCGTGCGTATCCCGCCTCAGGGGCAACTGCTGACGTCGTCGCACGATCTGAAAATTCGCTCGGCCATCAACGGACTGGGCATCGTCTATACCTTCGAGGACTTCCTGCGCGAGCCGCTCTCCGATGGTCGACTGGTGCCGATTCTCGAGGACTGGTGGCAGGCCTTCGACGGCCCGTTTCTTTACTACCACGGCCGCCGTCACATGCCTTCGCCGCTGAGGGCGTTTGTGGATTTTTTGCGGGGGGAAGGGGAGATTGCGGAAAGCTCAGGTGTTTGAAGCGCTGTTTTGTAAGGCGAATACATGGCTTCGCAACAGAGCGCCTATGGCGACTGGCAGCAATCGGCCAGAAGCAGCCGTTCGCAGTTGGCCCTTAAGGCCCAGAGCTGGTGGGACGATAGTCACAACGGCCAGCACTGAACATTGCCGTCTGACGTGTTGGTTATTTGCCCTAGGAAGGCGCCACCGTCTGTTAGGATCTAAGTTCACTGACGGAACAGGAGTGCGGTTCGTGAGCAAGTACAGTGCAAGCGCCGACAGCGTTCCCAAGGGCATATGGCTAATAAGCGCCGCTGTCTTTCTCCTTTCTCTGGCCGATGCAGCGGTCAAATATTTCAGCGCCAGACTTCCACTCTGGCAGTTGTTCCTCATCGTATCCTGCCTGTCGGTGCCCCCCCTTGTAGCCTGGCTCGCCACGGGCATCAGATCGGATCGACACTCAACCGCCTCGATGTTTTGGGTGACAATCAGGAGCATTCTGCTGTTGTTAATGTGGGTAACGTACTACTCAGCGTTACCGTTGATCCCATTATCAGTGGCCGCCGTGGCGATCTACACAACTCCCCTTTTCATAGCGCTTTTCTCCACCTTTTACGGAGGTGAGCCTTTACCACTGCGGGGTTGGGTAGCGATAGGAATAGGCTTCACGGGTGTCGCCACGGTATTACGCCCGGGATCAGACATTTTCGTCCTTGCAACCCTGCTACCTGTGATTGCGGCTGTTTTCTATGCGATCGCGATGGTTGTGACACGCCGACATTGTCGCAATGATCATCCACTTGTATTGGCTCTGGGCTTGAATATCGCTTTTCTTTTCGCCGCCGTCATAGGAGGCATCGCATCGCTAATGGTCAGTGAGTCCACCGTCGCTGGTGCTGCATTTCTACTCTCGCCTTGGCAGACGCTTGGTTGGCAGGAGATTCTTTTTATCTTCTGTTACGCCTGCGCCCTGATTTTCATAAACACGGCTACCGCCAAGGCCTACCAAGTTGCGCCTCCAGCACTTATCGGGACTTTCGATTATGCCTACTTGGTTTTCGCCTGCCTTTGGGGTTATGTATTGTTCCAGGAAACGCCGGACATCTTCACATGGGCTGGAATTTTTTTGATTGTCATTGCCGGTTTCCTGATTCTGCGTGCCCAAAAATCTAATAAATAAGCGGTTCTTGGCCCAGAGACGTCATTCGTGAGCGGCAGCTGTCGGCCAAAAGCAGCCAGTCAAAGCCCTCGATAAACCTCAAGCTTTTGGATTGTGCCAAAAACAAATTGTGACTCAGAGCAGGTGAGTGGCTTGGTTAAATCCCTGTCTGCTCTGCCATTTCCAAAGCACCATCGACCTCAATGCCCAAGTACCTGACAGTGCTTGGAGTTTCGTATGACCAAGCAGGAGTTGGACAGCCGGCTTGCACATGTGCGGCTCTATACGGAGAGTTTGATCATTCGCGAAGGTGCGAAAATGCAGCCAATTAAGGTTTTTCATGCAGAGCGCAGCAGCCTTGACATCTATCTGCAGATTGGACCCTCAGCCGAACGGCTTGCTTTGTAACGCAGTCAACCATCGTCCAAGTTGACTTGCCCAAGCATGACTTTAGCGTCGTTTAAATCGATGTAGACAAAACCAGCTTTCCGGCGTTGATCAGCGTCATTGAAGCTTGTGCGATCAACCCAGAAGACCAGACTCTATTCAGGCAAGTGATCATCTTCTCTGTAATCAGCAATTACGTTAAGACGTTACATAGCGCCATTCAAAGGGTTCGTTTTTTGCCAATCTGCAAATCAGAGAAAACCGAGCGCCGCTGTCCACGTTATGACTCATCCAACGGCGCAACCATCATCTTCAGGCACTTCAAAAACAGCGGCCGATATTCCTCCGGCAGGCGTTCCAGCAGTTTCCTTTCCACTTCTGCATCACGCGGCAGCACGCGATCCAGTAGCTCGGCGCCCTCGGTTCCGAGGTACAGCTGATAGGCGCGTTGGTCGGTTTTAGCGCTGGTACGGATCAGCATGCCGTTGGCGCACAGGCGTTTGACCATTTCGGCAACGGTGTTGCGATCCATGAACAGGTGACCGGCCAGTGCGTTCTGGGTCAGGCCGGGGTGTTGCGATACCACGATCAGTGCTGCTTTCTGTCGCGGAGTGATCGATTCGCCGGAAAATTCTGCGTTGAACAGTTCTTCCGCGACGAAGTGTGCCCGCCGCAGCAGGTGGGAAACGATGTCTTCCAGGTGAAACTGGTCGACGAGTAGCTGGCTTTGGGAAGAAAGTTTCGCGGGCTCTGGCGTGCGTGTGGATGGCATTGGACGTCCGGTCATTCCTTGCGGTGGCGATCCTTTGGGGATCAATCATAAGTACGTGCACGTACTATTTGTCAGGCAAATCAGCCAGTTAAGTATTGGTCTTCCGGCACGGCGAAACAAGTCTGCCAATAATCAACGTGCACGTACTATTGTTTTTGCTGCTGACCGCCAAAAAGTCGTTGACAGGCCTTATGACCGGTCATAGCATCGGCCCCATAAAGGACGTATACGTACTTAATGAGAATAACAAAATGACTTGGTCAGCGACCCCGGCAACTGCTGTTACATGGACTCCTCTGGTCAGCCGCGCCTTGCCTGCGCCGCATTTTGCCTATAGCCCTGTGGTACGGGCCGGCGGTTTCATTTTCGTCTCGGGAATGGTCGGTCTCGACCCGGCCCACGGCGGCCTGGTAGACGGCGGTATGGCCGCAGAGGTGCAGCAGATCCTGATCAACCTCAGCGAATTGTGCAAGGAGCTGACGTTCGGACTGGAGAAATTGATGTTGGTGCGGATCTATTGCGCTGACTTCAGCCAGTTCGGCGTGCTCAATCAGCATTGGCAAGCTTTCTTCGAGGGGTGCACCCCACCTGCGCGAACTTCGCTAGGGGTTGATGCGCTGCCGTTGGGGGCGTTGGTTGAAATGGAATTCCAGTTCGCGATTGATTCTTCACTGCCTTGATGCAACACAAAAAGAACAGGAGAAGCGACATGGCAAACGGTGAAATTATCAGCGGGTTTCTGGCCCCTCATCCACCGCACATTCTTTATGCGGAAAACCCACCGCAGAACGAACCACGCTCCCAGGGCGGCTGGGAACAATTGCGCTGGGCGTATGAGCGGGCGCGCGCCAGTGTCGAGGCGTTGAAGCCGGACGTACTGCTGGTGCACTCGCCGCACTGGATCACGTCCGTGGGGCATCATTTCATCGGTGTCGAGCACCTGGCCGGGCGCTCGGTCGACCCGATCTTTCCCAACCTGTTTCGCTTCGACTACTCGATAAAATTCGACGTCGAACTGGCCGAGGCCTGCTGTGAAGAAGGCCGCAAGGCAGGGCTGCAGACCAAGATGATGCGCAACCCGCGTTTTCGCGTCGACTACGGCACCATCACCGCATTGCATATGATCCGTCCGCAGTGGGACATTCCAGTGGTGTCGATCTCGGCCAACAACACGCCTTATTACCTGAGCATGGAAGAGGGCCAGGTGGAGATGGATCTGTTGGGCAAGGCCACCCGCGAAGCGATCGCCAAATCGGGCAAGCGCGCGGTGCTGCTGGCGTCCAACACTCTATCGCATTGGCATTTTCATCAAGAGCCGGAGCCGCCAGAAGACATGACCCAGGAACATCCGCAGAGCCAACTGGGGTATCAGTGGGACATGCGCATGATCGAGCTGATGCGGCGCGGGGAAATGAATGAAGTCTTTCGTCTGCTGCCGCAGTTCATCGACGAGGCGTTCGCCGAAGTGAAGTCCGGTGCGTTCACCTGGATGCACGCGGCCATGCAGTACCCGCAACTGGCGGCGGAACTGCACGGCTACGGCACGGTAATCGGCACTGGCAACGCGGTAATGGAATGGAATCTGCTCAAGGCCGGTCTCGCCCGTGCCGCAGCAGAAGCCGCCTGAACCTCGCGACTCGCAGACCTCTTTTCAAGGTGAACAACCATGACGCTTGTATCGGCTTTTCTGGTCCACGGTAGCCCGCTGCCGCAACTTTGCCCCGATGTGCCCAATTGGCAGCGCTTCCGACAGGCCATGCAACAGGCCGGCGCCGCATTACGTGCCTCTCGGCCCGACGTGGTGCTGCTCTATTCCACGCAATGGTTCGCCGTGCTTGATGAGATCTGGCTGACCCGGCGCCGCAGCGAAGACATTCACGTCGACGAAAACTGGCACGAATTCGGTGAGATGGCCTATGACTTGTACAGCGATGTGAGCCTGGCCAACGCTTGCATCGAGGCCTGCCGGGCCCAAGGCGTGAATGCCCGTGGCGCCGATTATCAAGGCTTTCCGATCGACACCGGAACCATCGTCGCCAGCACCGCGCTTAGTGTCGGCAGCGAAGCGTTGCCGCTGGTGGTGGCGTCCAACAACCTCTACGACAACGCCGAAGCGACCGAGAAGCTGGCGGCGATTGCCGTGGCCTGCGCTGCCGAACAAGGCAAGCGCGTGGCAGTGGTGGGCGTCGGGGGCTTGTCCGGGAGCCTGTTTACCAAACCCATCGAAGCGCAGGACGACCGCATCGTTCACGCAGAAGAAGACGCCTGGAATCGCAAGGTTCTGGCGCTGATCGAGGCGGGCGATGTCGATGCGCTGCGCGAAGTGCTGCCGGCCTATGCCGCCGAAGCGCGGGTGGACATGGGTTTCAAGCATTTCCACTGGTTGCTCGGCGCACTCGGTGGGCGTTTCCAGGGCGCCACAGTGCATCACTACGGCGCGTTGTATGGCAGCGGCGCCGCTGTCGTGGAGTTCAACCCCTGAGGGGATGAACGAGCAGGTGCGCGATCTCGCTCATCACCGCTGCTGAAGCGCGCCGCATCAATTTTTTTCCGTAGACCGTTTCCGTTGCCGTTGCAACGCAAGCCGTGCATGCCTGCGCCCGCGATTTATCGGGCCGGGCCTCTGCAAATTCGCGAGCCGGCTGCAGGCTCGCCGTCAGCCGTGTCATTGAGGTCAGTCATGAAAAACTATCGAAATTTTATCAATGGTCGCTGGGTCGAGAGCCCGCGCACCTTCGAGGACATCAGCCCGGTCGACGGCTCCGTCGTCGCCGTGGTCCATGAGGCTGGCCGCGAGCTGGTGGACGAGGCGGTCAAGGCTGGCCATCGCGCCGTCGCTGGCGCCTGGGGCCGCACCAGCGCCGCTGAACGTGTCGACGTCCTGCGCCGGATCGCTGACGAAATGGAGCGTCGCCAGGCCGATTTCCTGGCCGCCGAAATGGCCGACACCGGCAAGCCGCTGGCCATGGCCTCGGTGATCGACGTGCCACGCGGCATCGCCAATTTCCGTACCTTCGCAGACATCCTCGCCACCGCGCCGCTGGATAGCCATCGCCTGGACCTGCCAGACGGTGCCTACGCGCTGAACTACGCCGCCCGCAAGCCACTCGGCGTGGTCGGAGTGATTTCCCCGTGGAACCTGCCGTTGCTGTTGCTGACCTGGAAGGTCGCACCCGCCTTGGCGTGCGGCAACGCGGTGGTGGTCAAACCTTCCGAAGACACTCCCGGCACCGCGACGCTGCTCGCCGAAGTGATGCAAGCCGCCGGTGTACCGGATGGCGTGTTCAACCTGGTGCACGGTTTCGGTCCGGACTCGGCCGGCGAGTTCATTTCCCGGCACCCGGACATCAGCGCCATCACATTCACGGGCGAATCACGCACGGGCACCACCATCATGCATGCTGCCGCCGAAGGAGTTAAGCCGGTGTCGTTCGAGCTGGGCGGCAAGAACGCAGCGATCATTTTCGCCGACTGCGACTTCGAGAAAATGATCGACGGCATGATGCGCGCGCTGTTTCTCAACAGCGGTCAGGTGTGCCTGTGCTCCGAACGGGTGTATGTCGAACGGCCGATTTTCGAGCGTTTCTGCACAGCGATTGCCGAGCGCATCAAGGTGATGAAAATCGACTGGCCCCACGATCCTGCCACGCAGATGGGGCCACTGATTTCGGCCAAGCATCGCGACAAGGTGCTGAGTTACTTCGAACTTGCGCGCCGGGAAGGTGCGACCTTCATCGCCGGTGGCGGCGTACCGCATTTTGGTGATGCACGTGATAACGGCGCATGGGTCGAGCCGACCGTCATTGCCGGGCTGTCCGACGACGCCCGTTCGGTGCGCGAAGAAATCTTCGGGCCGATCTGCCACGTGTCGCCGTTCGACAGCGAGCGTGAAGTCATCGCCCGCGCCAACGACACCCGTTACGGCCTGGCCGCCACCATCTGGACCACCAACCTGAGCCGCGCGCACCGCGTCAGCGAGGCCATGCGCGTGGGCATCAGTTGGGTAAACACCTGGTTTTTGCGCGATCTGCGTACGCCGTTCGGTGGCGCTGGATTGTCCGGCATCGGCCGTGAGGGCGGCATGCACTCACTGAACTTTTATTCGGAACTGACCAACGTCTGCGTACGCATTGACCAGGAGAGCGAGCAATGAGCGAACAACTTCAACGAGTTGCCGATCTGCTCGACCAGGCGGCCACAAGCGGCGAACCGGTGCTGCCGGTCCGCGATCAGTTGGCCTCGATTGCCGACGCCTACCGGGTGCAACAGCTCAACACCCAGCGCCAGGTCCACGCCGGGCGGCGTATCACCGGGCGCAAGATCGGCCTCACCTCGCATGCGGTGCAGCAGCAGTTGGGCGTGGATCAACCGGACTTCGGCACCTTGTACGACAGCATGGAGGTCGCCGATGGCGAGGCGATCGCCTGGCCGCGCCTTATGCAGGCCAAGTGCGAGGCGGAAGTGGCGCTGGTGCTGGAGCGCGATCTGGACCGCGAAAACATCGTGCTGAGCGATTTGCTCGCGGCTACCGCCTATGCACTGCCTGCCATTGAGGTGGTCGGTAGCCGCATCGCCAACTGGAACATCAGCATTCTCGACACCATCGCCGACAACGCCTCGGCCGGCCTCTACGTGCTCGGCCAGCGGCCGGTGAAACTTGCCGATCTGGATCTGCGCCTGGCCGGCATGGTCATGGAGCGCCAGGGCGAGCCCGTATCTTTCGGCGTCGGTGCGGCATGCCTGGGTCACCCCTTGAATGCCGCGTTGTGGCTGGCGCGCACCCTGGTCGATATGGGCACGCCACTGCGGGCCGGCGATGTGGTGCTCAGCGGTGCCTTGGGACCGATGGTCAGTGTCGCGCCCGGTGATGTTTTCGAGGCACGCATTCAGGGTCTGGGCAGCGTCCGGGCCTGTTTCGAACCCGCCAATTGAGGTGATTCGCATGAAAATTCAACGTATTGCCCAGCGCCTCGATGAGGCGGCCCGGCTCGCTCAGGCGACCCTGCAACTCAGCGGTGAAGACACCGTCACGCTGGACGAGGCCTATCAGGTGCAGCGCCAGTTGATCGAACAACGTCTTGCCCGTGGCGCGCGTCAGGTGGGCATGAAAATGGGCTTCACCAGCCGCGCGAAAATGGCCCAGATGGGTGTTTCCGATCTGATCTGGGGGCGCTTGACCTCGGACATGTGGATCGAGGAGGGCGGCAGCATTGATTTGTCCCGGTATGTGCACCCGCGTGTCGAGCCGGAGGTCTGCTTTCTGCTCGGCAAGCGCCTGCAAGGGCAGGTGACGCCGTTGCAGGCCTTGGCCGCAGTCGAAGCCGTCGCGCCGGCGCTGGAGGTAATTGACTCGCGCTACCGCGACTTCAAGTTTTCGCTGCCTGACGTGGTCGCCGACAACGCTTCGTCGTCCGGCTTCGTGGTCGGCGGATGGCAGCGGCCCGACACCAATCTCGACAATCTGGGGCTGGTGATGAGCTTCGACGGCCGCGCGGTGGAGATGGGCAGCACGGCGGCGATCCTCGGGGCACCAGTACGCGCGCTGGTGGCGGCGGCGCGCCTGGCTGCGCAGCACGGCGAAGCGCTGGAGCCCGGCAGCCTGGTGCTGGCCGGTGCCGCGACGGCAGCCGTGGCGTTGCGTCCGGGGGTCGCGGTGCGTTGTGAATTCCAGCATCTGGGCAGCGTGGCGTTCCAAACGCTGCGCGAGGAGTAAAGCCATGAGTGACAAAGCGCAAACCCGTGCCCGCGTGGTCGATGGCAAGGCCACCCCGCTGGGCGCCTTTCCGCACGTCAAACGCGCCGGTGACTTTCTGTTCGTTTCCGGCACCAGTTCGCGCCGCCCCGACAACAGCATCGCCGGTGCCGAGCTGGATGCCACTGGGCGCGTGCGCCCGTGCATTGAAGTGCAGACCCGCGAGGTGCTGAACAACATTCGCGACATTCTGCGCAGTGTCGATGCCGACCTCGAAGACGTGGTTGAGGTGTGCAGCTATCTGGTCAACATGAACGATTTTGCTCAGTACAACCAGGTCTACGCGCAGTTCTTCGACGCCGACGGCCCGACGCGCACCACTGTAGCCGTGCACCAGTTGCCTCACCCGCATCTGGTCATCGAAATCAAAGCCGTGGCCTACAAGCCATTGCGCTGAATCCACTCACCGAGTGCGGGCCGCAGCCGAGGCGCTGGCCTGCACTCGACAGGAGAAGAACAGATGTCATCTGCTCGCATTCCCGTGGCAATCATTGGCTCGGGCAACATCGGCACCGATCTGATGATCAAGATCCTGCGCAATTCCGACATGCTCGAAGTGGCTGCAATGGTCGGCATCGACCCGACCTCCGACGGTCTGGCGCGTGCCGAACGTCTCGGCGTGCCCACCACCGCAGAGGGCATCGACGGACTGCTCGCGATGCCCGATTTCAAGAAAATCCGCATCGCCTTTGACGCCACTTCGGCAGGTGCGCACAAGGTGCATGACGCCAGACTGCGCGACCATGGTGTGCGCATCATCGACCTGACCCCGGCAGCGCTTGGGCCTTTCGTGATTCCGGTGGTGAACTTCGCCGAGCATGCCGAGGCGCCGAACCTGAACATGGTCACCTGCGGTGGCCAGGCGACCATCCCGATCGTGCATGCAGTGGCGAGCGTGGCGCCGGTGCATTACGCCGAAATCGTCGCGGCGATTTCCAGCAAGTCTGCCGGCCCCGGCACCCGCGCCAATATCGATGAGTTCACCGAGACTACGTCTCGCGCCATTGTAGAAGTGGGCGGAGCCGCCCGTGGCAAGGCGATCATCGTCCTCAATCCGGCCGAGCCGCCGCTGATTATGCGCGACACCATCTACTGCTTCGTGCCGCCGGATGCCGACACCCAGGCAATCGCCGGCGCCGTCGAGGCGCGGGTCGCTGAAGTGCGTCGTTATGTGCCGGGTTATCGGCTCAAACAACAAGTTCAGTTCGAGCACTTCGGCGAGGACAACCGGCAGAACATTCCCGGTCTGGGCTGGAGCACCGGCATCAAGGTCGCGGTGTTCCTCGAAGTGGAAGGTGCCGGGCATTACCTGCCGGCGTTCGCTGGCAACCTCGACATCATGACCAGCGCGGCGTTGACCGTCGCCGAACGTATTGCCCAAGCGCAACTCGCCGCTGAAGGGGTGGGAAAATGATCGACAAGAATAGAAAAATCCACGTTTCCGACGTCACCCTGCGCGACGGTATGCATGCCGTGCGTCACCGCTACAGCCTCGAACAAGTTGCACGGATCGCCCAGGCGCTGGACGACGCCGGCGTAGACAGCATTGAAGTTGCGCACGGCGATGGCTTGCAGGGGTCGAGTTTCAACTACGGCTTTGGTGCCCACACCGATCTTGAGTGGATCGAGTCGGCGGCGGCAGTGGTCAAGCGTGCCCGCATTGCAACGCTGTTGCTGCCGGGGATCGGCACCGTGCACGACCTCAAGGCTGCCTACAACGCCGGCGCGCGCATCGTGCGCGTGGCCACCCACTGTACCGAAGCCGACGTATCCCGCCAGCACATCGAATACGCCCGTTCTTTGGGTATGGACACCGTCGGTTTCCTCATGATGAGCCACATGCAAACCCCCGCCGGACTCGCCGCGCAAGGCAAGCTGATGGAAAGCTACGGTGCACAGTGCGTCTACGTGGTGGACTCGGGCGGGGCGATGAACATGTGGGACATTGCCGAGCGCTTCAAGGCCCTCAAGGACGTGCTCGACCCGGCAACCGAGACCGGCATGCATGCCCATCACAACCTCAGCCTCGGCGTGGCCAACAGCCTGATTGCGCTTGAAAACGGCTGCGATCGCATCGATGCCAGCCTCACCGGTATGGGCGCCGGCGCAGGTAATGCACCGATGGAAGTGTTCATCGCCGCGGCCGAGCGCATGGGCCTGAACCACGGCTGTGATGTGAAAAAGCTGATCGATGCCGCCGAAGACATCGTCCGCCCTATGCAGGAGCGGGTGGTGCGGGTCGACCGCGAAACGCTCGCGCTGGGTTATGCCGGGGTTTATTCAAGCTTCCTGCGCCACGCCGAAGCGGCCGCCAGCAAATACGGCTTGTCGGCTTTCGACATCCTCGTCGAGTTGGGCAAGCGCCGGATGATCGGCGGCCAGGAAGACATGATCGTCGACGTTGCCCTCGACATGCTCAAAAAGACCTGAAGCGCTTATTTGCGGGTTTTTCCGATAAGGCCCGCAGGTGATTCGGGCCTGACCTGGGGCGGCTGCGCTTGTGAAAGGTGAGCGCCTGCCTGGTTTTTTCGCCAATCAATGGGTAGACACGATGAACAATAACAACAGTGCTGTAAGCCCATCTCTTGTCACCGCGCGGCTGTTACTGGGCTGCTCGCTGACCGCGCCGGCCGCGCAAACCCTCGCCACCGAAGGTGGCGGCTCCATGTACCCTATGGGTGCCGAGAACTACTTGTCTGGCGCCATGCCGCCACCGGGCCTGTATGGCACCGTCTACGCCCAGCGTTACCGCGCCGACCGTTTGCGCGGCAATGACGGGCGGCAGCTGCCAGTGGACTTCCGCCTGCGCGCCGATGTCATTGCGCCGCGCGTCGTGTGGGTCACCGAGCAGAAGGTGTTGGGCGGCAGTCTGGCGTTCCATGCCATCGCGCCGCTGGTCGAGTTGAAGGTCTCGCTCGACGGCACCAGTCAGCGCAAGCGCGAGCTGGGCGACATCACGTTCGGCCCCGGCCTGGGCTACCACTACAGTGAAAAAATGCATGCCGCCTATGGCATCGATTTCTTCGCTCCCACGGGACGTTTTGACCGCGACGATCTGGTCAATATCGGCCGTAATTACTGGACCGTGCAACCGGTGGCGGCCTTCAGCTACGTCGATCCGAACGGGCTGAACATCGACATCAAGACCATGTACGACTTCAACCTGCGCAACCGCGACACTGATTACCGTTCCGGCCAGGAGCTGCACGCCGACTATGCCATTGGCTGGGGCCTCAGCAATGGCTGGGTGCTCGGTGTGGGCGGCTACGTGTACCGGCAGACCACCGACGACGATGTCCGCGGTGAGCCGGTCGAGGACAATAAAGGCCGCGCGTTCGCCATCGGCCCATCGATCAAATACAGCAGTCAGCGGGGTTGGTTCGTGACCGCAAAGTGGCAGCAGGAGCGCGCGGTGCGCAATCGCGCCGAAGGCGACGCCTATTGGCTAAAGCTCGTTTTTCCGTTCTGACCTCTTGCCGAACGATTGCCAATGGCGCTGGCCCCCAATAACTCCCCGGAGCATGCCTGTATGAAAATCCCGATCTACCAACGTTTTACCACGACGGCGCAGCTTGACGAGCAGTACGACATCGAGGCCTCGGTCAAAGACTTCGATGGCTATGTTCAGCGGTTCATCGAGCAAAGCCAAATCGCACGCGCCCAACTGCCCAATAAGCTGGACGTGCCCTACGGCCCGACCCTAGACGAAACCTTCGACGTGTTTTTCCCCCAACAGGCAACCCCCGGAACCTTGCGCCCGGCAGTGTTCTTCGTTCATGGCGGTTACTGGCGGGCGACCACCAGCAAGGAGTGGAGCTTCGTGGCCAAGGGCTTGGCCGCGCTGGGCGTGGTGACGGTGATTGAGAACTACACGCTGGCGCCGAAAGTCACCATTGCCGAGATCGTACGCCAGCATCGCGCGGCGTTCTGCTTCCTGTGGCGCAACGCCGAGCGGTTCGGGATTGATCGCGAGCGCATCGTGGTGGTCGGGCATTCAGCTGGAGCCCACGGAGTGGCCGAGCTGCTGGCGACCGATTGGGTGGGCGACTATGGCCTGCCGGCCCAACCCTACCAAGGCGCCATCGCTGTCAGCGGGGTGTTTGACTTGCGTCCGCTACCGCATACCTTTCTGGCCTCGACGATTGATTTCACCTGGCAATCAGTCGAGTCGCTGAGCCCGATATTGCACATTCCGGCGCGGCTCCCGCCCCTGATGCTGGCCTACGGGCTGCGCGAGACGGACGAATTCCGCCGCCAGACGATGGACTATGCCTGCGCCTGCATAGAACAAGGCGCACCGGCCGAGCTGCTCGCGCTGGACTCAGACCATTTCAACATCCTCGACGACCTGGCGGCAGGCAGCGGCCCCATGGTGCAGTGCATCAAGCGTTGGCTAAAACTGGACGCTGCTCGGGCCTGAATCCGACAGCGATCTTTGCCGGGTTGTAACTGCTCTTTCGCTCGCTGAGCGCTTTGGCTTGTTGCGTTGATGCTCTGCGAAACCGACTCAAGAACAACCTGGCTGTGAACTTTAAAATCAAAAAAAGGTAGGGTTCCCAATGAAATGCAAAATTGCCGTGTCGCTATTGCTGGCCTCTGTGGCCTTCGGTGTTCAGGCCGTAGAGAACAATGTTGCCTGCGAAAAACCACTGCCGCTGTCGGCGCCTCAGGATGAATGGTCACTGTTTCAGGAAACGGTGAAGCGCGCACCCGCGGTCATGGGCGATGTGCACCGTGAATATTATGGCAAAGGCCTGGATAACTTCGGCGACCTGCGTTTACCCAAAGGCAAAGGGCCGTTTCCGGTTGTAGTGGTTGTTCACGGTGGACGCTGGAGCGCTGATGTCAGCCTCGACTACATGGCGCCGGTCGCTGATCTGCTGACCAAGGCAGGCTTCGCGACGTGGAACATCGAATACAGTCGTGTGGGCAGTTACGGCGAATGGCCGAACTCTTTCAAAACGGTCGCCAGCGCGGCGGACAAGTTGCAGGAGCTGGCGAAGACGTACCCGTTGGACTTGAAGAAAACGGTCACCATTGGTCACTCATCGGGGGGGCATTACGCGCTGTGGCTGGCCGGTAGAAGCCTGTTGAAGCCGGAGTCTGAACTGTATGCCGCAAACCCGTTGAAAATCTCCGGCGTGGTCGTGCTCGATGGTGTGGTCGACTTGGCGTGGTATTCGACCCTGCCACGCGGCGATGTTCAGGCCAAGGTGCTTGGCAACATTCAAGGTGAGGCGCTGCAGAAGCGTTTGCAGGAAGTCTCCCCGGCGCAGATGCCACTGGTAAAAGTCCCGCAGATATTCATCACCAATCAGAGTGACCGTTTTCCCTCCGTTCGCGATTACGTGAAGCGCGCGACTACCGCGGGCGTGCAATCGCGGTATGACGCGCTGTGTGATTCCAATCACTTTGCTCCCGTGAACACGGCCAACGCCGAGATGGCAGAGAAGCTGGTCAAGTATGTGTCCGAACTGTCCCGATAAGGTTTTGGTTAACTGACTTTCGGTCGCTTCGTAACAATCCGCTATTGGCATATAAAAATAATAAAAGTTGAGGGTTATCCCTATGTGGCTTCCTGTAAAGAGTGGAGCTGTGCTGGCGTGTGTCTTGCCCGGCATGCTGCTGAGTGTTGAAGCACTGGCGGAGAATTCCGACAGCGGTTTTTTTAAGGGAAGTTCTCTGACACTGGATACCCGGCACTGGTATTCCAAAGAGATCGGCAGGGGAGACACGGTCTACCGTTATCGTACCGATGATGGGCCACGGGTTTCGCATGACCGAGTCGCCTGGCAACAGGGCTTCAAGCTGGGTTTTATCTCCGGGTATACACCTGGGGCGGTGGGCGTCGGGCTTGATCTCGCTGCATATTCGGTCGTTGCACTGGAGCGCAACCCCGCTGATGCGGCAGGCGGCAGTAACCGCATGCTGGTCAACAGTGACGGTGATGTCGAGCCGAGCTGGAGCCGCCTGGGCGTTGCCGCGCTGAAGTTGCGAATGGCTGAGTCGGAATTGAAAATTGGCCGTCATCAAGTGGCCAACCCCGTGATGAACTTTTCCGATACACGTACCGTGCCGGCGTCTTTTGATGGATGGTCGTTCGAAAACTCATCCATCAAAGGTCTGGTATTGAAGTCCGGTTATTTCTCGAAAATGGCGCCCCGCTATGCGGCCGGTACCGAGCCCATAGGGCTTCAATATGCAATGCGCCCGGTCAGCAGTGACTGGACCGCCTACGTGGGCGGTGATTACACCAGTGCGGGCGGGTTGAAGAGCAGTGTCTATGTTTCCCGTATTCAGGATATCTGGGATCGGGAATATCTAGGCCTAAGCCGGGACTTCAAGACAGGAGAAATAAAAACCTCCGTCAAGTTGTCGGCTTACAACACCCAATCCAGCGGAAAACAAGAGGCCGGTTATATCGATCAGCAGGCCTATGGCCTGACGGTTACCCCCAGCTTCAAGAACCATACCGTCGAGTTTGGCCTGCAGAAAATAGTCGGTGATGAGTTCTTCGATTACGTCAAAGAATCAAATGCCATTTCGTTGCCCAATACCATGGTTTCCTATTTCAACGGGCCGAACGAAACCTCGTTGCAGATCAAGTACATCAATGACTGGGCGGCCTACGGCGTGCCGGGCTTCAAAAGCATACTTTGGCATACACGTGGTTGGGGTATTGACGGCACCGGTTACAACGGAGGCAGCAAAGGTGTTTATACCGCTTCACCTCTTCAGGATAACGAGCACCATAATGAAACCGGTGTTTTCGCCAGTTATACCTTCCAGGGAACCGAGCTGAAGGGGGCCAATATCCTTGCCGGTTACGCCTGGCATCGCGCGAGCAGTCATCAGGTCGAGGGCAACTTTGACGAGCTGCGGGTCATCGTGAAAATACCGGTGTCGTTGTTCTGAGATTCCACCGCGTCGCGCTTGGCCAGGTGGATATTTATCCTCCTGCCGCGCATCTTGGGGTGCGCGGCAGGGTGGTCGTCGAAGACTGTCATCAACCAAAGGGGGGACGCCCGTGACGGGCAGCTTATGGCCGAAAGCCGACATTCGCGACATGCCCACTTACTTAATATCTCGCAACGTCTCGCAAGCAGATCCTCCAGCCGATCTTGGCAGGATTATCTATTCAACATTGCCCGCTTCAAGCGGAATTCGCCTATTAACGTCGTCGTAAGGCACCAGGTCGAGAAAGGCAATGACTTCAACTGCCTGCAAATTTCGCATGCGCATGATCCATACGTAGCTGTTGCGATAAGGCGCGCCATCGGCTGCGGTGGCGGTGCCGTCCCAGTGCACGACGACGTCATCGCCTTCAGCCCAGATATCCGTCACCGTCGGGCGAACGGGCGAGGCGAGCCGTTTTGCGAAGGGTTGGACTGCGCGTTTCAGGAAGTCATCTCGGCCCCGATAAGTACCCGCCGAAGGGCTCGTCCCCTTGATCGTCCAGATCACATCGGGAGACAGGACATCTGTGAAGAACGTCCGGCCGCCCTGAGCCCACTGGTTGAACGCTTGCGCAATGAATTGGCGGTTGCGTTCCGTAGTCGGTTCGCTGGCCACGGCGGGCGCCGGCCCTGCAATGAGAACGGTGAGGACCAGTGCTAGCGCTGTAGAGAGGCGTTGAACAAACGTCATTTCCTGTGCTCCTTAATCTGTCCCGAGTTGGATGGGCCGTTGTTGTTATCTGTAAGCCGTTAGTTGCGTTCCCCGACGCCGTTGTTCTATATGAGGCATTGGCAAAGAATCGGCGCGGGTGTGACGGCAGTTTCTCTGGGCTTCATTTGAAGTGTGACTTAAGAGCGGAGGAGGGCTGTTGCAGGATCGTCCTGATTTCTTGCTTGATCATCCGATACCAGATGCCTATCCGCCGCATCGTCACGTTATGGAGTTGTGTTTGAATTCCCTTTCAAAGCTTGTCGATATCGTTGGTCGTCACGTCCGGGATGACGGCGTTCACAGGACTGCGATTCCGGGTGTCAGCCTGATTCGTTCGGCTTCGCCCACGATGCCTATGCCGGTGGTGTACGAGCCAACGCTCTGCCTTGTCGCTCAGGGACGTAAACAAGCGATGCTGGGTACTACCGCCTATGTTTACGATCCTGCCAAGTATCTGGTTGCATCGGTAGACCTTCCGGTGATGGGCTCGGTCATCGAGGCGAGTGAGGCTGATCCTTATCTGTGCCTGGCGCTGGATCTCGATACCACTGTGTTGAGCGACCTTGCGCTGCGCCATCCGCTAAGAGAAGAGAGCGTCAGTGCACCGCCGGCAGGCATTACGCTCAACGATACGACTCCAGAACTGCTGGATGCTGCGGTTCGGCTGGCCGGGCTGCTCGACAGGCCACGGGATATCGAAGCGCTCGCTCCGCTGGTGATTCGCGAAATGCTTTATCGCCTTCTCACCGAAAACGGCAACAGCATCATCAGGCAGATGGCACAAGCAGACAGCCGCTTGAACCAGATCGCCAAGGCTATTGCCTGGCTGCGCAGCCACTACAACGAAGCGTTTCGAATAGATGAACTCGTCGAAATCGCCGGCATGAGCCGTTCTTCGTTTCACACGCATTTCAAGGCGATCACCTCGATGAGCCCGCTGGAGTTTCGCAACCAGTTGCGGCTACAGGAAGCACGCCGGCTGATGGTCACCGAAGCGATTGATGCCGCAGAGGCGGGATATGCAGTCGGTTACGAAAGTCCCTCGCAGTTCAGTCGGGACTACGCCCGCTTGTTCGGTATGCCGCCGGCGAAGGACGCCTGGCGGCTGCGCACGGACATTTGTGGAATTTGAATCCAGCACTTTTCTTCACGCAGAAAAAACGAGGCCGCATTTGCGGCCTCGTTTTCAATGTGTTCCGGACTACTGTTTGACGCTCAGGTAATCGCCGGTCGTATTCAGCGAGATGGTCACGTCCTTGTTGCTGCGGTTACGCCAGAACCAGCCATGGGTGCCGTCAAATAACGCGGTGAATTCGCCTTTATTGCTTTTGACCTGCTTGCCCTTGTTGTAGCTGTGGAAGTAACCCTTTTCACCGTTGTAGGGCTCGCCGTGCGTGTCGTAGTTCACGAGCCCGCCAGTGGCCGTCCATTCGTAACTGACAGTCTTGCCCTTCAGCATTTCCAGTTTGATTTCCGTACCTTCGCCAGGTTTGAGCGTTACGCTCATCTGATTGGTTTTCAGCGCCGGGGCGGACGCGGTTACTGGCTTGGTAACAGGCTTCTCAATGGGTTGGACTTGTGCAACTTGCTGCGCTGGAACTGGAGCAGAAGTTGCAGTCGGAGCTGAAGCGGCTGCTTGAGGCGGCGCGGCTTCCGCCAGCGCTTCTTGAGCAAGGATGAGTTTCAGCTCGCCCATCTGGGTCAGCCCCAGTGTTCTACCTACACCTGTCGGATCAATGGCGTATTCAGACGGCATGACAACGGTCACCAAAAGGCCGGCGGCGACCAGTATCGCGATGACGGTCGAGCGCAGCAGTCTGCGGGTGCTTGGCAATTCATTAACAGTTGGAAGCGGAGTATTGAACATCGTCGGAATTCCTTAGGCAGAGACAAACAGGCCGGTGATCTGGTAACCCATCAAGAGGAAACCGGCACTCATCATGGCGACGTTGGCGGTATACGCGTGGCGCCAGAAACTGCCGGTGCGCCGCCAATACCCCATCAAAATGAGAATCGCGCTGAGGGCCAGCAATTGGCCGATCTCGACACCAACGTTGAAGGCGATCAGGTTCGGAATCAGGCCGTCTGGTGAGATCTCGTATTCCTGAATCTTGGTCGCCAAACCAAAACCGTGGAGCAAGCCAAAGATCAGCGTGGCCACTTTGGTATCGGGTTGGTAACCGAACCAGCGCTGGAATGCGCCGAGGTTATCGAGGGCTTTGTACACCACCGAAAAGCCGATAATGGCGTCGATGATGTAGGAGCTGATGCTGACCTCGGCCAGCACGCCAAGCAGCAGCGTGACCGAATGGCCTACGGCGAACAGCGTGACGTAAAGGCCAACATCCTTCAGGCGGTAGAGGAAGAAGATCACCCCGAACAGAAACAGCAGGTGGTCGTAGCCGGTCATCATGTGCTTGGCGCCCATGTAGATGAAGGGCAGCAACATGACGCCTGAGCTTTCCTGGATGAAACCTTTGTCGCCTTCCGCAACTGCGTGAGCCATCGCCTCGGGTGTCCCGAGTAAAAGTGCAGCGACAAGTAAAAACAACAGCAGTAGCGGGTGGTGCGAAGGCGCAGTAAGTACGCCTGTGCCGCTCATCGAGTGCGAATGCATGGGGCAATCCTACGTTGCAATGATCGTGGGCCGCATTGCGGCCGTGGTCAGGATGCGAACGAAGGGCGAGGTGGACGCTCGATCAAAAATATCGGCGGCAGAGGAACCGAGTGTCGAAGTGCATCGACCCGGATTGATGGCATCGGCGATGTCGCCAACATCAACGCGGCTGTGAGTTGCGGCGTTTCGTGCTGATGATCAGGGGTCAATGGCGAGTGATAGTGTTCTGAAAAGTTTGAGTGGCTGGATGACGACTCTTCGCCGTGAGAATGGTGGACGTCCTCAGCGATCTCCCGGGCTGGCTGCCCCGAGGTGACTGACAATGAATAGGTATGCCCGACCCAGGCCATGAACATGGCGAGAGCAAGCACGATTACTACCGTCGTTGTCAGTGTTTTGCTGTACATGGTGTTAAAGGTTTCAACTCGTTGACCGGGCGTTCAAGCCATTTGCCTAATCCCCCCTGGGGGGATACGATGCCAGCGTAATTCATCGAGCCCTGAGACTCAACTCATGAGTGAACACGAACACGACCACAGCCATCCCCACACCCACCAAAGTCATGAGGCGATCATCAAACGCCTCAAACGGGCGGACGGGCATTTGCGCGGCATCATCACCATGATCGAAGAAGGGCGTCAGTGCGTGGATATCGCCCAGCAGCTTCATGCGGTCGAGAAAGCGATCTGCCAGGCCAAACGCACGCTCATCCAGGATCACATCGACCACTGCCTCGAAGATACCCTTTCGGCGCTAGGCAATGGCGAGCGGGCACCGCTGGAAGCCTTCAAACAAATCACCAAGTACCTTTAGGTCTGACATGCCCGATTTCGCTGAACTGTTGCAGCAAGGCGGGGCTCACGCCTGGCTGTATTTCCCGAGCGCGATTCTGCTCGGTGCCTTGCATGGACTTGAACCAGGTCATTCGAAAACCATGATGGCGGCCTTCATCGTGGCCATCCGTGGCTCGGTCAAACAGGCTGTTTTGTTGGGGTTGGCCGCAACGCTTTCGCACACCGCCGTGGTGTGGCTGGTCGCCATCGGCGGCATGTACCTGGGCAAAGGCCTGGATGCTGAAACCACTGAGCCGTATTTCCAGCTTGCTTCCTCTGCACTGATCATCGCGATTGCCCTGTGGATGCTGTGGCGTACCTGGCGCGGTGAGCAGATGTTCAAGTTCGAGCAAAGCGATGATCACCATCACGGCGAACACGACCATGGTCATCATGATGAAACGCACCGAATAGATACCGGCCATGGCCGTGTTGAACTGTCGATCTTCGAGGAAGGCATGCCACCGCACTGGCGCCTGAAGACCTTGAGCGGACACGCCTGGGCAGCCTCGGATGTTCGCCTGACCACGACGCGTCCGGACGGCAGCAGCCAATCGTTCGCGGTCGTCGAGCGTGAAGACTTTCTGCAGTCGACGGTGGATATTCCGGAACCGCACGAGTTCAGCGCCCGCTTGAGCCTTGGACACGCCGGGCATTCGCATGATTACGATCTGACGTTCCAGGAGCATGGTCATGGGCATGCGCATTCCGAACTCGAAGGCCTGGAGCTGTCGATTGATGGCTATCAGGATGCGCACGAACGTGCTCATGCCAACGACATCCGTAAACGCTTCACCAACCGCGAAGTGACCACGGGTCAGATCGTCATGTTCGGGCTGACTGGCGGCCTGATTCCCTGTCCGGCTGCCATCACTGTCCTGTTGCTGTGCCTGCAAGTCAAAGAAGTCGCGCTCGGTGGCATGCTCGTTCTGTGTTTCAGCATCGGCCTGGCGCTGACTCTGGTCACTGTCGGTGCCGCTGCGGCCATCGGTGCCAGACAGGCTTCCAATCGCTGGCCGTGGCTGGGAACCTTGGCGCGCCGCGCTCCTTACCTGTCCAGCGTGCTGATCATTGGCGTTGGCCTGTATGTCGGCTTTCATGGCTGGATCGGCCTGAGCGCATAAGACCCTTTGCGCACAGCGGTGGCACTGATGCAAAGGGTTGCCATCGCAACCATAAAACCAACGACTACCCCTGCCACTGACGAGCAAAAAGCCCAGCGCAAGGCTGGGCTATCGAGGCGCGCGCGATGAGCGCGAGGCATTAGCGAACGCCTGCATCCGCAGAATTACTCGACCGGCACGACGTTATCCAACGCTTGATTGACCGCCAGTTCGCAGAGCATTACCACTTGCGCAATACCTTGCAGTGTCTTGCGCGCAGATCCTTCAACCATCCCGATCACATCACTCAGCATCACCGAGGCCGAGCCCAGCGATTCGCTGGCGTTGACCAGCAATTCTTCGGTGGCGATTTTCGGGTTGGCGAGGAACATGCTGCTGGTTTGGTAGGGCGTGGTTTTGAGGGTGTCGCTGGGTTTGAGGTAGTGGTCGAGGGCGCGGTCGGCGGCTTCGTGGAGTTTTTTTGAGTCGAGGGATTCGTAGGGGGAGGTTGCGTCTGACTGTGGCGGGTTGGGCGTTACTTTGAACATAGATGAAACTCCAGGGTGAAAAGTGGAGCCATCACTTTCGCTACCAAACGAGGGTGGTGGCCAAACGCAGGTTGGTAGACCGGTCACCTGGAAACCCGGCGCGTCCTGAGACGCCCTACGCATGGCCACCATAAACAGCGGACGAAGCCGTCCGTGCAAATGACTTGCGATGCGACAGGTAAGCCGGGCTACCAAACCCGATCACTGTTTTCAGTGACCGGCCAACGATAGAACCACGGCCCGAGGCGCACAAGCCGGCGGATTCTGGCGTAGTCGTAGGCAATGGCGCAAGGCGTTGTAGCTTGCTGGCATAGTCTGGATATCGGTTTTAAACGAGGTGTTTAGGGATTAGGTTTTGGCTGATGTTGTGTGTTGACTGGGCTGGAGTCTTCGCGAGCAAGCTCGCTCCCACAGGTGTCTAGTTGGCAATGTTTATAGCGCCGTGCCGATAAGCCCCATCACACATTTTGAACTTTGCTTCCGGCGCCATTTCCATTGTTTGAGGTGCCACCCTCCAGCTCCTACCCACCTGAACCAAGGAATGACCGTGACGGCTCCCACTGATAAAACTTCTCTGCGCCGGGCTATCACTTTCCCGATGCTGTTTCTGTTTATTCTCGGCGATGTACTCGGCGCGGGTGTTTACGCCCTCGCCGGAACCATTGCCGGGGAGGTGGGCGGCGCGATTTGGGTGCCGCTGCTGATCGCGTTGTTCTTCGCCATGTTGACGGCGGGTTCCTACGCAGAGCTGGTGACCAAATATCCCCACGCCGGCGCGGCTTCGGTGTTCGCGGAAAAGGCCTTCAAGTCACCGCTCATTTCCTTCCTCGTCGGTTTCTGCATGCTGGCGGCTGCGGTCACCAGCGCTGCGGGTTTGTCGCTGGCGTTTGCCGGTGATTACCTCAACGCCTTCGTTGACGTATCGCCGCAGATTGCCGCCCTGGTGTTTCTCCTGGCGATCGGCCTGCTCAACGCGCGGGGGATCAAGGAGTCGCTTGGGGCGAATCTGGTGATGACCGTGATCGAACTGTCCGGGTTGATTCTGGTGATCGTGGCTGCGGTCTGGTATTTCCGCACAGGCGATGCGGATCTGGGGCGGACGCTCACGTTCAAACCGGGCGTCAGTCCCGTGCTGGCGGTGCTGGGGGCGGCATTGTTGGCGTTCTATTCCTTCGTCGGGTTCGAAACTTCGGCCAATCTGGCCGAGGAAATCAAAGACGTGCGCAAGGTTTACCCGCGCGCCTTGTTCGCCGCTTTGCTTACGGCTGGCGTGGTTTACATGGCGGTGGGCGTGGCGGCTTCTTCGGTGTTGCCTACCGAGAAGTTGGTGGCAACATCGGCGCCTTTGCTCGAAGTTGTCCGCGCATCGACCCTCGCAATACCACCAGCGCTGTTCTCTTTTATTGCGCTGATCGCTGTGGCCAACGGTGCGTTGTTAACCATGATCATGGCCAGCCGATTGACCTATGGCATGGCGAATCTGGGGCTGTTGCCGGGTGTTTTGGGTGCGGTTCTGCCTCAACGCAAAACTCCGTGGGCTGCCATTGTCGCAACGACCGTGGTGGCTATTGCCCTGACGCTCACAGGGACGCTGGCAACGCTGGCAGAGACGGTGGTGTTGCTGTTGCTGTTCGTTTTTCTGAGTACCAATGTGGCGGTGCTGGTTCTTCGTCGTGACAGGGTCGAGGAGGATCACTTTCGCGTACCGACCTTCGTTCCGGTGCTCGCGATCGTGTCGTGTCTGGTGCTGCTCAGTCAGCAGGGGTGGGATACATGGTTGCGCGCGGGGGCGTTGATCATTGTCGGGATGTTGCTGCATGGCTTTTCTCGTATCAAATTTTCCGCGATCAGTAAGGCCGGGTAGTGCAGCAGCTTGGGGAATTGGTGTTGTTTGGGCGGGCGTATTCGCGAGCAGGCTCGCTCCCACAGTGGATGGGTGGTGGTTTTCAGAATGAGTCACACGTTGTCAGTCGGCGGGCGGGTGAGTAAGCTGCCGACATGAATCAGTCCTCAGCTTCCCCATCCTTCCCCGGCCCGCGTGGTCCCGTTGATCACGACATTCGTGATCAGATTGTCGCGGCGGCCAACGAGCATTTCAGCCAGTACGGCTACGCCAAGACCACGGTGTCCGATCTGGCCAAGGCCATCGGTTTCTCCAAGGCGTACATCTACAAATTCTTCGATTCCAAACAGGCGATTGGCGAAGCAATCTGCTCGAACTGTCTGGGGCAGATCGTTGCGGCGGTCGAGCAGGCGATAAACGAGGAAGACCTGACGCCCACCGAGCGTTTCCGCCGTTTGGTGAAAACCGTGATTGCTACGGGCGTGAACCTGTTCTTCAACGATCGCAAACTCTACGACATTGCCGCGTTTGCAGCGGGTGAGAACTGGCCGAGTGCGCAGCGTTACGATGCGCAGATCAAGCGTTTCATCACCGACATTGTCCGTGAAGGGCGCGAGGCCGGTGAGTTCGAGCGCAGGACGCCGCTGGACGAGACGGTCGAGTCGATCCACTTGGCGCTGCGGCCCTTCGTCAATCCACTGATGCTGCAACACAATCTCGATTTCATCGAAGTGGCGCCCACGCTGACTTCGAACCTCATCCTGCGCAGCTTGATGCCTTGACCCTCTGCTGATCCGAATACTCGGATCAGTCGCCCCCTAATCTCGCCTCGCCCGTACAGGGGCAGAAGATGAATTACCTAAAATGTGACTGTTGACTGACATGGTCACTCGGATAACATGGCCGCCGCAGTTCAGGTATTCCATTTCCGAGACACCCATAGAGTCCACACAATGAAAAAAACAATGCTCAAGCACCCGGTGGGGCTGGCTGTCGTTCTTGCGTCCTCCAACGTTCTGGCCGGCGGTTTCGCGCTCAATGAGCAAAGCGTCAGCGGCATGGGATCGGGTTTTGCCGGTCGCTCTTCCTCGGCGGAAGACGCCAGTACCGTTTTCGGCAACCCGGCGGGCATGGCGCGGCTCAAGCGCGAGCAGGCCAGCGTCGGGCAGGCGACGTTGTTCGCGAAGTCCGATATCAGCCAGACCCGCAGCACGTTTGGCGGTAAGGAAGACGGCGACATGGTGCCGACCACCACGGTACCGATGGGCTATTACGTCAAGCCGATCGACGAGCATTGGGCGTTCGGCGTCGGGTTCTACGTGCCGTTTGGCCTGATCACCGACTACGGCAGCGGTTTCGCCGGCCGCTATTACGCCAACAAAAGCGAAGTCACCACGCTGACGTTCCAGCCGACCATCAGCTATGCCTTCAACGACAAGGTGTCGATCGGCTTCGGCCCGACCATCAACCGCATCAGCGGCGAGCTGTCAGGGATGGTCGCCAATCCGCTGAGCCCCGGGCGCAACGACGGCAAAGTCAAAAGCACCGGCGACGACACCGCGCTGGGCTTCAACGCCGGGGTCATGGTCCAGGCCACCGAGCAGACCCGCCTGGGCCTGACCTATCACTCAAAAGTCAGTTACCACCTCGACGCGAAAAGCAAACTCAGCGATGGCATCTTCAACGTGCTCGGGGTCAGCGGTCGCAGCTATGACGCCTCGCTGGCCGTCGACACCCCGGAGTCGGTGGACTTCTCGGTCACCCATCAACTGAGCAACGACTGGACGCTGTATGCCGGCAGCACCTGGACGCGCTGGAGTCGCTTCAAAGAGCTGACCATCGAAAACAGTGGATTGCCGCCATTGCTCGCCGGCCAGTTGGGGACGATCAGCGAGGAGCAGAACTGGCACGACACCTGGGCTCACGCCATCGGCGCGGCGTACCGGTTGAACAACCAATGGGTGCTGCGTACCGGGTTCTCGGTTGATCAATCTCCGGCGAACAACACCAATCGCGGGCCGCGTATTCCCACAGGCGATCGCAAGGTGTTCAGCCTCGGCGCCGGTTGGACCCCAGCGGAGAATGTCACCATCGACGTCGCCTATTCGTATCTCTGGGAAGAGAGCGTCGAGATCAACGACACCTCGGCGGGCAAGGGTTCGTACGGGGCGAAATACAAGAATAGCGCCAGCGGGCTCGGTACTTCTGTCAGCTATCGCTTCTGATTCAGCGCTGAACATCGGGCCGATGACTTTGTGACTGTTGACGATGTTGGTCACAAGACTGAGAATATGATGATCATCCTATTTTCAGTAAAGGAATTCCATGCGCCGGCTCCGACCTTTCCCCCTCGCGGTATGTTTGTTGCCCTTGGCCCTGACGGCGTGCGGGGATTCCTCCAGCGCAAAAGATCCACGTACCTTGGCGCCGATTGTCAGATCGGCAACGGTGCAACCGGCAGAAAATGGGTCTCGATCATTCACCGGCGTCGTCGCTGCGCGCACCCAGGGCGATCTGGGCTTTCGCGTTTCGGGCAAGGTGCTCGAGCGTCTGGTTGATACCGGGCAGACGGTCAAGCGCGGCCAGCCACTGATGCGCCTCGACCCGATCGACCTCGGCCTGCAGGCGCGAGCCCAGCAAGAAGCGGTGAGCGCCGCTCGCGCCCGAGCCATACAGACTGCCGGTGACGAAGCGCGCAATCGCAAACTCGTCGCCGCCGGCGCTATTTCGGTATCGGCCTACGATCAGTTCAAAGCCGCAGCCGACACCGCCAGGGCGCAGCTCAATGCCGCTGTGGCGCAAGCGGACGTAGCGCGCAACGCCTCGGGTTACGCGGTTTTGCTGGCGGACGCTGATGGCGTGGTGGTGGAAACCCTTGCCGAGCCGGGGCAAGTCGTCAGCCCGGGACAACCGGTGGTGCGGCTGGCGCGGGCCGGTCAGCGGGAGGCCATCGTCCATCTGCCCGAGACCTTGCGCCCCGCGCCGGGCTCAACCGCTCAGGCAAAACTGTATGGCGATACGTCGGCTGTCGTGAGCGCAAAACTGCGTCTGCTTTCCGATTCGGCCGACAGCACAACTCGTACTTTCGAGGCGCGCTATGTGCTCGAAGGCAGTTTGGCCAATGCGCCAATCGGCTCGACGGTCACCGTCGAAATTGCCCAGGGTTCTTCGCCAGATCAGGCGCTTAAGGTGCCCGTCGCCGCGATCTACGACCCGGGCAAAGGCCCCGGCGTGTGGGTCATCGCCGGCACACCGGCGACAGTGAGCTGGCGCCCGGTCGAGGTGCTGGGCTTGAGCGATGACTCGGCCCGTGTCGCTGGCCAGCTCAACGTCGGTGAACCGATTGTCGCGCTGGGCGCGCATCTGCTGCGTGATGGCGAAGAAGTGCGCCTGCTTGCCCGCGACGACGGCCAGATTGCCGGGAGTCGTCCATGAGCGAGGACCGGTTCAACCTTTCCGCTATCGCCGTGCGCCAACGTGCGATCACGGTGTTTCTGATTTTTCTCATCGCCGTGGCCGGCGTCCTGTCGTTCTTCAAATTGGGCCGGGCGGAAGATCCGCCGTTCACGGTCAAGCAGCTGACCGTCATCACCGCGTGGCCGGGAGCGACCGCGCAAGAGATGCAGGATCAGGTCGCCGAACCCCTCGAAAAGCGTCTGCAGGAATTGAAGTGGTACGACCGCTCGGAAACCTACACGCGTCCGGGACTGGCATTCACCATGGTCTCGTTGCTCGACAGCACACCGCCATCGCAAGTGCAGGAAGAGTTCTACCAGGCACGCAAGAAGCTCGATGATGAAGCGATCAGGCTGCCGGCGGGTGTCATCGGGCCGATGGTCAACGACGAGTTCTCCGACGTGACCTTTGCGCTGTTCGCCTTGAAAGCCAAGGGCGAGCCGCAGCGCTTGTTGGTGCGCGACGCGGAAACTTTACGCCAGCGCCTGTTGCACGTGCCGGGGGTGAAAAAGGTCAACATCATCGGCGAGCAGGCCGAGCGGATATTCGTTTCGTTTTCCCATGATCGCTTGGCGACGCTGGGCTTGTCGCCGCAGGACATTTTCGCCGCGCTGAACAATCAGAACGTATTGACGCCCGCCGGGTCGGTCGAAACCAAAGGGCCGGAGGTTTTTCTGCGCGTCGATGGCGCGTTCGATACGTTGCAGAAAATCCGTGACACGCCTGTTGTCGCTCAGGGCCGAACACTCAAGCTGTCTGACGTGGCCACGGTCGAGCGCGGCTACGAAGACCCGGCAACTTTCCTGGTGCGCAACAACGGCGAAGAAGCGTTATTGCTCGGCGTGATCATGCGCGAGGGCTGGAACGGTCTCGATCTGGGCAAGGCGCTGGATGCCGAGACAGTCAGGATCAACGAAGAAATGCCCTTGGGCATGACCCTCTCGAAAGTTACCGATCAGGCAGTGAATATCGACTCGGCCGTTGGCGAGTTCATGGTCAAGTTCTTTGTCGCGCTGCTGGTGGTCATGCTGGTGTGTTTTCTCAGCATGGGCTGGCGTGTCGGCGTGGTGGTTGCGGCGGCGGTGCCGTTGACCCTGGCGATCGTGTTTGTGGTGATGGCGGCGACCGGCAAGAACTTTGACCGGATCACCTTGGGTTCGCTGATTCTTGCGCTCGGGCTGCTGGTCGATGACGCGATCATCGCCATTGAAATGATGGTGGTGAAGATGGAGGAGGGCTACGACCGCATCAAGGCCTCCGCTTATGCCTGGAGTCACACGGCAGCGCCAATGCTGGCCGGTACGCTGGTGACGGCGATTGGCTTTCTGCCCAACGGATTCGCGCAATCAACGGCGGGCGAATACACCAGCAACATGTTCTGGATTGTCGGCATCGCGCTCATTGCGTCGTGGGTCGTCGCCGTGGCTTTCACGCCGTACCTGGGCGTGAAGCTGTTGCCGGACATCAAGAAAGTCGAAGGCGGGCACGCGGCAATCTACGACACGCCGCGCTATAACCGTTTCCGGCGCGTTCTGGCGTGGGTGATCACGCGCAAATGGCTGGTGGCCGGTACGGTGGTCGCGCTGTTTGCCGTTGCGATTCCGGGCATGGGGCTGGTGAAGAAGCAGTTCTTTCCGACCTCTGACCGCCCCGAAGTGATGATTGAAGTGCAGATGCCCTACGGCACGTCCATCGAGCAGACCAGCGCCGCGGCGGCCAAAGTCGAAGCCTGGCTGCACAAGCAGGATGAAGCCAAAATCGTCACCGCCTATATCGGTCAGGGTGCACCACGGTTTTTCCTGGCAATGGCGCCGGAGTTGCCGGATCCATCGTTCGCCAAAATCGTCGTGCTGACCGACAACCAGGACGCTCGCGAAACCCTCAAGTTGCGTTTGCGCGAAGCGGTCGCCGAAGGGCTTGCTCCAGAGGCGCGGGTTCGGGCGACGCAGATCGTATTCGGCCCGTATTCGCCATTTCCGGTGGCCTACCGGGTGATGGGGCCTGATCCGGCGAAATTGCGCGACATCGCCGAGCAGGTCAGGGCGGTGATGCAGAACAGCCCGATGATGAGAACCGTCAACACTGACTGGGGGCCGCTGACGCCGACCTTGCATTTCAACCTGGATCAGGACCGCTTGCAGGCGGTGGGGCTTACGTCCAGCGCGGTCGCCCAGCAGTTGCAATTTCTGCTCAGCGGCGTGCCGATCACGGCGGTGCGCGAAGACATTCGTTCCGTGCAGGTCGTTGGCCGTGCGGCGGGCAATATCCGCCTTGATCCGGCGCAGATCCAAGGCTTCACCCTGGTCGGCGCAGCGGGGCAGCGCATCCCGCTGTCGCAGATCGGCCAGGTCGAAGTGCGCATGGAAGACCCGATCCTGCGCCGCCGCGATCGCACGCCGACCATCACCGTCCGTGGCGACATCGCCGAAGGTTTACAGCCACCGGACGTTTCCGGCGCAATCATCCAGCAGTTGCAGCCGATCATCGAAAACCTGCCTTCCGGCTACCGGATCGAACAGGCGGGCGCCATCGAAGAATCCGGCAAGGCCGGCAAAGCGATTCTGCCGTTGCTGCCGATCATGATCGCCATGACGCTGCTCATCATCATCGTCCAGGTACGCTCGATCTCAGCGATGATCATGGTCTTCCTGACCTCGCCGTTAGGCTTGATCGGTGTGGTGCCGACGCTGCTGATCTTCAACCAGCCATTCGGCATCAATGCGCTGGTCGGGCTGATTGCGCTGTCCGGGATTCTGATGCGCAACACGCTGATTCTGATCGGGCAAATTCATCACAACGAGCAGGAAGGGCTGGCGCCGTTCCACGCCGTGGTTGAAGCGACAGTGCAAAGGGCGCGGCCAGTGTTGTTGACCGCGCTGGCGGCAATTCTCGCGTTCATTCCGCTGACCCACTCGGTGTTCTGGGGCACGCTGGCGTACACGCTGATCGGCGGCACGTTTGTTGGCACCATCATCACGCTGGTGTTTCTGCCGGCGATGTATGCGATCTGGTTCAGGATTCGGCCTGAGAACAGGGGGCAGGTTCAACCCTCGCGTTCGGTATAAGGTCAGGTTTGAAAGAGGCCCGTCAATGACGGGCCTTTTGCTATCCGCGACTAACTCTCTCTCTTTGCTATTGGAGATTTTCAAGTGTGCGGAGTTGACCCTCGTCATTAACCAGGTCCGCCGCTTATACAGGATGTGATTAATAAGCCTCACAGTTGTTTGCGAATTTTGCGGATCAGATTTTCCCATCATTGAAAGAATGCGTTTTGCTGTGGCTAACTTGCTGAAATATAAGTGCGAAAATTCATTTATATCTGTTTGAAATAATGCGCCTGATGTTTTGCGCGACTTTCTCTTAAGAAAAACAGTTTTCATTGGCAAACAAGCTGTTAGGCGGCCATTTATTTTTTAAATTGACGCGACGTAGATGGCGGGGCTAGTTTTTCCTCCAACTTGCTGCGCTGCTTTCTACGTTATTGCGTATCGCATGATCGAACCTTGTTCGAATGCCATGGCGAATTTAATTTGCCTGGGTATTGGACTTTGTTCGCTCTAAACTTTTTAAAGGGAGAGTCAGTCGTCATGGATTGTTTAAAGGAAACACGTGTTGGCAATGTTCTATCGGGATGGAATCACTTGTCGGTAGTCGGGCCGATAAATGTGCAGAATACCGCCGGCGCGCGCGTTCAGCTGTCATCGGGCGAATGGCGCGATGATTATATTATGGGCTGGGGATCCTGCCTGTTGGGGCACGATAGTCCGGTCATCAAAAACTCCATTCTCAAGGCACTGGAGCGGGGCTTTCTTCAGCAGTATGAGACCGATGAACATCGTCTGTTGAGTGAGCGGTTCTGTGCGGTCGTCCCCTGCGCCGAAAAGTTGCGGCTGGTCAACTCCGGACTGGAAGCGACCATGTATGCGACGCGTATCGCCCGTGCCGTTACCGGTCGACGCATCATCATCAAGTTCGAAGGGCATTTTCATGGGCTTAATGACTCTTTGACCTGGAACGTGGACTCTTCACCGCGCTCTGGCGCGTTATTGGCGGGAAGAGAACTGGAACGTTTATCGGGCACTGTGGGGATTCCTGACGAATTCGGCAACTTGACGGTTTCGGTTTCATGGAATGATCTGGAAGCGCTGGAAAATGCTTTTGAAAAATACAAGGACGATGTGGCAGGGGTGATCCTGGAACCTGTTGCATTGAATATCGGATGCATCAGACCGGATGAAGGTTTTCTGCAAAATGTGCGTGCGCTGACCAGTCGTAAGGGTGCGCTGCTGATCTTCGACGAAGTGCTCACCGGTTTCCGCGCAAACATTGGTGGTGCGCAAAAGGACTTCGGTGTCGTACCCGACATCGCCGCCTTCGGCAAGGCGTTCGGCTGCGGCATGCCGATCGCGGGTATTGCCGGTAAAGCCGAATACATGGACGTAATCGCACCACGCGGTCCTGTTCAGGTCAGCGGGACCAATACGGGGCGATACCTGTCCGTGTCCGCCGCACTTGCCGCCATCGAGCATTTGCAGGATGGAGCGGTGCACCGGCACATCGCCGCGCTGGAATCGCGCTTGAAGGCCGGGCTGAGGGACGTTTTCGATAAACACCACATACCCTGTCATATCGATGGATACGGCGGTCGAATCGGCGTCCACATCGGAACCTGCGAGCGTCCTCGAACCATGAGGGAGATAGAGCATTTCTACCCGATCGACTTTGCCCAGAAGTTGTTCGCCCTGCTATCCCGTGAGTACAACTTGTATGGCTTCTTGATGCCCCTCAGTTATTGCCCAGAGCCTGTCACCCTGAGTGCATCGCATACGACTGAAATGTTGGCGGACGCCTGTGAGCGGCTGGATTCGGCACTCAAGAGGGTTCAGTACCATGCCAAATGAACCTGTTACGAAGATTCGCCTGCGGCGATTTGCAAAGGCTGACATGGAAGCTGTTCTGGGGTTGGTCGCCCAGATTGCCTCTGGCGAGGATCTTACCGAGTCTGCGGGTCAGCAATTTGCCAATGAACTTGCCAATCCTCAATTTGAGGGGGGGCGATTTGTCGCCACAGTAGACGGACGGGTGATCGGGACGATGGGCTGCGCCGCAGGTCCGATCCCCTCGAAGTATGTCCTGTGGGCGGACTGGTTGATTGTTGATAGCCAATACCGTCGATACGGGGTGGCTTCGTTGTTATATGACGAAATTGAAAAGTATGCTCTGGCAAATGAAAAGACATGGTTATGTCTGGATATAGGAAATATTGACAAAGAGCGTGCAGCCTACCGTTTTCATTTACGCAATGGCTTTCAAATCGTCGGGCAGCTTCCCGATTACTGGGGAGAACTTGAACACCTGAACATCATGGCTAAATCTCTTACCTCAAAGGAATGAATAATCATGGGCGTTTTAAGTGACATCACTGCATTGCAGGATGAGGCGGTTTATTGCCGCGAAAAAGGTTTGACTATCGGTCTTTGTCACGGCTGTTTCGACATTGTGCATCCTGGGCACCTTTATCATTTGCAACGTGCCAGAACAATGGTGGATCGGTTGTTCGTGTCAGTTACCGCCGACCCATATGTCAATAAAGGAGCGGACCGGCCGGTATTCCCCGATCAAAAACGCGCAGAGTTTCTTGCCTCTATTCGCTATTGCGATCATGTCATCGTAAATCACACACCCACTGCTGAATTGATGATCAAGACGCTACGTCCCAACCTCTATTTCAAGGGTGCGGATTACAGTGACGGGTCAGACGTGAGACTTCAGGCGGAGCGCGCACTGGTTGAAAGCGCAGGGGGGCGAATGATCTTGACGGACGACAAGATATTCGACTCGACGTCCAGAATCGCCCGGCTCGTCATGTCCACGCACAGATGACAGGTAAGCAATCATGTCGAAACTTTTGCTGATTGACCTCGACGGAACAATGATCGACACGCCGCATTTTCAAGCGTGGAGCAACGCCGCTCACAGACTTGCCGGCAAACAACTGACTCAGCGCGAATACATTGACCACATTGCCGGACGTCCTCGCATGGAAGGCGCTTCACGATTGCTGGCGCTGATCACCGATGACATCGGTGCTGAAATGACCGGCTCGCTCAGCGCAGACGAACTGGCGGAGTACAAACAAAGGGAATTTCTTCAGCTCTCCCAGGGCACTGAGCTGTTCGAGGACGCAAAGCGATTGCTGGAACGCATTGCACAAGCCGCACAGCCAGTGATGTTTTATACGGCGTCTCTGAATGCGCCGCAGTTGTTCGAGGCGGCTATCGAGCGCTCCAGTCTGCGGCAAGAATCCAGGTTATCGATTACCCGACAGGCGCCCGGTCAGAGCCGCGAAGCGCTGATTCAACAACTGGTCGGAAGCCGCGATCCGCAGGATGTCGAGCTGATTGACGACAGTCCCTATGCAACGGATCTGGCCTGTGGCCTGGGGCTCCATGCCTGGCAGATCCGCCGGCATGATCTTGAACCCAAGGCTGCTCATCCGCAGGCATCAATACTGTCATCGCTTGATGAATACCCGCTGGCAAACCCATCCCAAGGAAGGACCATGAATAATCAATCCGCTGTTCTCGTTACAGGCGGTGCGGGCTACATTGGCTCGCGTCTGGTACCAAAACTGCTGGCTGCCGGTTACCGGGTCCGGGTACTGGATGCGCTTTATTTCGGCAACGGCCTGGAGGGCGTGATGAACCATCCGGCACTGGAATTCATAAAGGGCGATATTCGCGATCCGCTGCTCGTCGAGCAGTCGCTTCGGGGGATGCACACCGTTGTCCATCTTGCCGCAGTGGCCAATGATCCCAGTTTCAATTCGGCACCCGAACTCGGCCAGTCCATCAATATCGATTGTCTGCCGCATCTCATGAGCAGTGCAAAGCGCCTTGGCTGCCGGCGCTTTATCTATGCATCCTCAGCCAGTGTCTACGGCGTCAATACAGAACCATTTGTCGATGAGCGCCAACCCTGCGTGCCCATCACCGACTACAACCGCTTCAAGGCTGACGGCGAAAAAATACTGTTCGGGCTCACTGATGCATCCTTTGAAACCGTCGCGGTTCGAGCCGCTACCGTGTGCGGCTGGTCGCCTCGCCAGCGCCTGGATCTGACCGTCAATATCCTTACCGCCAGTGCGCTGGCGCGCGGTGAAATTACCGTGTTCGGCGGCAGTCAATACCGCCCCAATGTGCATATCGGCGATCTGACCCGGCTGTATACGATGCTCGTGGAGCGCGAATCGCTGGACGAAGTCTGCGGAACCGCAATCAACGTCGGCTACGAAAACCACACGGTGACCGAGATAGCCGATCAGGTGAAACAGGTTGTCGATCGCTACTTCCTCGTCAACGTGCCGATCACCACTACCCGCAGCGATGATGTTCGGTCTTACCGTCTGGATTCGCGACGGGTGCAGGAGACACTGGGTTTCGAGTTCATCTATTCGATCAGGGATGCCATCGTGGAAATCTGCGAGCAATGGCAATCCGGGAACTTCAACGACAGTGACGATGTGTTGTCCGACACCCGCTATCACAATGTGCGCAACATGCTGCACAAAGACTGGTCGTTCCAGCCGTCGGGGGACACGTCGTGCTGACCATCGCTTATGGAGAGGAGTGCGAGGATATCGTCGGTATCGAGCCGCGGACATCGTCCTTCGCAGCCTGCGTGGCAATGCTGGCCAATCCCTTGATCGGCGTGCGCCCGCATGTGCCCAGTGCCTCGCCGCGCACACGGCGCACGCAACTGCTCTGCGCGGGGGTCTATGCAGCCGGGGTCGGCGTTTCGCGGGAGATCATTTCTTTGCCAGCGCCGGCAGTCCTGCGCCTCTACGATGTGGACACGGGCGAACCTCTCGAGCCATCAGGCGATGGACCGGCGGTGGTGTTGGCAATGGATCAGGCGACAGTCAGCAGCCGCGAGCTGTTCCAACTGCGGGGAGTCCGTTATGAGCTGACGATTGATCAGTTCATTGATGCCCCTGATGACAGTGCCGTGTCGACCCGCATCAGTCTGACTCGACTGGGCGAGCCGACCGGTGCGCACCGATTGCGACTGGATTACGGCGTGGATGGCAGTGCCGAGAATGAATACCTGGGCACCAGTGACTGGCTGACCGCCCGACATTACCGTTTTGGGCAAAGTGTTGTCGATCGAACGGCCTTCACTGTGGATGTCGATGCCGCAGAGTATCGGCTGCGCTACGACGTACGTGTCGAACAGTCCGGTTCAGCGGCGAGTTCCGTTGTTTGCTGGCGACACGGCCTACAGGGTTGTATTGCTTCCGTCACCATGGATTTCGACTCGGTGCTGCAGCATCGCATCGCCACGCATTGGCGGGTTGCAATCGATGGCGAGCACAGTATGCCCGACGCGCTTTCTGACGACTTCGATGTGACCCATATCCAGAGCAGCCATCTTGACCGATGGAGCAGGATCTGGAACGAGCATGACGTCACTGTTCAAACCGCGCAGAGACGTACCGATCTGGGCATCAAGTACGCGATGTTTCAATTGCTGCAGCACGGCGTGGGAGTCGCGCCCCCCGAGCGGGGAACGCTCTCGCCGGCGCGCGGCCTGACCAGTACGTATCACTCCGGAGCGACGTTTTTCGATACCGAACTGCACAAGTGCATGTTCTGGATCTGGAACGAACCCGGTGTCGCCAGGGCGTTGATCGACTATCGCTACCACTGTCTGGAACAAGCGCGGGAGTTTGCTCGGGCCAGTGGCTATGAGGGAGCGCGTTTTCCGGAAGCAGCCAATGATCGAGGGCGGGAAAATGGTCCCCATTATGTGCTGGCGTATCCCGAACAGGACATTCGACGAGAGTGGAGTGTCCATGAGGTGCTCCACATTTCGGCAGACGTTTGCTATGCCGTGAACAAATACTGGAAGGTCACCGGTGACGATGCGTTCATGATCTCTCGCGGCTTTGAAATGCTGCTCGAGTGCGCCCGTTTCGCCGCGTCCGTGTTCAAGTGGTCCGAGAGTCGTCAGGCGTATGTCGTTGAATCGGTCATGGGGCCGGACGAATACCACTATCATGTGGACAACAGCTTTTTTACCAATTACATGCTGCGCTGGTGTCTCCGGTCAGCGCTTTCCCTGTGCGACTGGCCGGGGTTTCCGGGATTGCCCGAGGCACAGTCCAGGTGCTGGCAGTCGATAGCCGATAACGTCTTTCTGCCCTGGATCACTGTGGGTGGGGTGGTCATTCCTGAAGAGTTCGAGGGTTATGCCGCCTTACCTGACACGCAGCTGCGTTCCGACAAAAAGCGTGGGCCGCAGTTTGCGGACGAGGCCGAACGGGAGAGCGCAGAGAATCTGCAGAATTTTGCGTCGCAGGTGGTCAAACAGGCGGACATCGTGTTGTTGATGTCGATGTTTCCAGAAGTTTTTTCAACGGACGTGAAACGCGCAGCGTTCCAATATTATGAACCGCGTACGGTGCATGAATCGTCATTGAGCTACGGCCCGCACGCGGTTGTCGCCGCGCACTTGGGCAAGACGTCGATCAGTGCCGATTTCATTGCTCGGGCCAGCCGCTACAACCTGGATTTCACCCCGCTCGACGACTACAGCAATGGCCTGCATCTTTCCGCCTATGCCGGAGCCTGGCAAGGCTTGGTGGAAGGGCTGGCAGGACTTGATCTCGTTGCGGACCAACTGGCCTTCCGCCCGAGGTTGCCCGCCGATTGGGATGCCTACCACTTCACCCTTGAGTTTCGGGGCCGCCGTCTGCGCATCTCCGTAATCGGAGACGATGAGCTGGAAATCCGCGAGGGCGGCCGGCAGTTGCCAACCGAACGTGGCCAGGATGGATATATATGCCTCAAGGAGGGGCACCGATGATTTCTATCAAAGAACGCTTATCCCCCTATAACGATGCGCTGCGAGTCTTGCCTTTTCGCAAGTTGCTGATCGGCCAGGGCCTGTCGATGGCCGGCGACGCCATCTGTCTGGCGGCGCTGCCGATAGCGCTGATACGGGACGGTTTTGGTGGTGATGTGTTTGGCTTCATCATGGCCGCAGTCGGAATCGGAACCGTCGTCGGTGCTCTGGCCGGCGGCATGCTGGCGGATCGCAAGTCGCCTCGACAGGTGCTCATCTACACCGATACGGCCCGAGGCATGGCGCAGCTTGCGGCCGTCGCACTGCTTCTGACCGGTGCGCCTTGGGGCTGGCTGGTGCTGGCCTATCTGATCTTCGGCATCGGCATCGGCGTTTCTCGGCCCTGCGCTCAGGTGCTGCTGGTCAGCCTGTTACCCAAAAAGGCGCTGGTCGCGGGCAACGGCGCGATGAACTTCATCGATAACCTGGTCGCCATTCTGTTTCCGGCGACGTTGGGCGTGTTCATCATCTTGTGGGATCCGGTCTGGGGGATACTGATCGATGGCTTGACCTTCTTCGGCGCGGCGATTTACACCGCTCAGTTACCGAATGTCGGCCGTCATGAATCCGAAGAGGAGTTCTCCCTGCGCGAGGCGTTCAAGGGCATCACCGTGGTCAGCCGTAACGCCACGCTGCTGCTGGGGTTTGCGGCGACGCTGGTGGTGAACGTGCTGTGTTTTCCGATTTTTCTGGTCGTTGCACCCTACGCGATCAGTCTTCGTTTCAGCGAAGAAATGTGGGGATATTGCCTGGCAGCATCAGGGTTCGGCGCTTGTCTCGGATCGGTTGTCACCGTGCTGGCCTCGGGGCACGAACGCCTGGTGGGCCTTGCGGTGGTATGCGGGTTGTTCCTGGCCGGAGCGATGGCGTTACTCGGGCTGGGGACGGCGGCATGGATGGCGGTTCTGGGGGCGACGTTCGTCGGTATCGTCGAAGCGTCCTGGCTCACCGGCTGGGCAACCGCCATGCAAACACTCTCGCCCGAAAAGGATCTGGGCAAAGTCGTGGCGGTGGATACCTTTGTCACCAGCGGTGTGCACCCGTTCATTTATCTGGGCAGCGGCGTAGTCGGCGGGATGATCGGCTATTCCCAGACGCTTGCGTTGACCGCCGTCATCAGCGCGGTTGGCACTCTGCTGATCGTCCTGACGTCCATCATGTTCATGCCAGGGAGTGCGCGTAATGATCAAGTGCAATAACGTACAGGAACAGGCCCAGGATCTCTGTGGCGAGATCTTTGAACGCTGGCGGGAGCTGTTGCAATCGGGCGAGTTCATTCTCGGCGATCAGGTTCTGGCGTTCGAGTCATGGATGTCGGATCGTTGTGGCGGCGCGCACGCCGTTGCCCTCAATTCAGGCACGGATGCGCTGTTTCTGGCATTGCGCGCGCTCGATATCGGCCCCGGTGACGAGGTGATCACCTGCGCCAATACCTTTGTTGCCACTGTCGGAGCCATTGTTGCTGTTGGTGCCCGGCCGATCCTGGCAGATGTGGGTGACGATGAACTCCTGAGCGTCGAGACGATTGCGCCACTTGTGAATGATCGGACCAAAGCCGTGATTCCTGTCTATCTGCGCGGACGCCCTTTGGATATCGACCCAATCATCGACCTGTGCCGCTCGGGCGGGGTTGCCGTGATCGAGGATTGCGCTCAGGCGATAGGCACCGTGATCGATGGCCGGCAAGTCGGCACTCGCGCTGATGCGTCAGCGTTTTCCATGCATCCGTTGAAGACGCTCGGTGGTCTGGGTGACGGCGGGATGCTGGTGACTCGCGATCCGGGAATTGCCGAATACGCGCGGATTGCACGCAATCACGGCCTGGAAAACCGTAACGAATCGATCCGGTTCGGCATCAACTCCAGACTCGACTCGTTGCAGGCAGCAGCACTCAACATCAAAGCGCAGTATCTGGATCAGTGGCTGAAGCGACGCGTGGAAATTGCCGCGTTCTATGATGACGTCCTCTCGACAACCCGCACGGGCACTGACCTGGGGCGCGGCAAACCGGGAAATGCCTACTATCACTATGTCGTGCAATCCACGCATCGTGACGAGCTGCAGGCTTATCTGGCAGAGCATGATGTGCAAGCGGCCATTCATTATCCGGTGCCCATTCATTGGCAGAAGGCATGGTTGAGCAGTCAGCCGCGCATTGCGTTGCCCACAACCGAACGCCTGTCCCGGCAAATGATCACACTTCCTTGCCACCATCATTTGTCGGATGGCGATGTAGAAAAGGTCGTCACGCTGATCAAGCAATTTGAACGCGCGGTGAGGTGGTGAGCGTCGATATCGAATGTGTCGTGATTGGCGCCGGAGTGCTCGGGCTGGCTGTCGCCCGGGCCCTGGCCGTGAGCGGCCGTGAAGTGATCGTGGTGGAGGCGGGTGAACGCATTGGAACCGGCATCAGCTCGCGCAATTCAGAAGTCATTCACGCCGGCATCTACTACCCCACTGGCAGCCTCAAGGCGCAAATGTGCGTCGACGGCAGGCATCGCCTGTATGCCTTTTGCGAAGCGCACGCAGTAGCGCGCCAACCTCTGGGCAAGCTTGTTGTCGCAACCGATGAGGCGCAGTGCGGGGCATTGCAGCGGTTATGGCAGCAGGGACGGCGCAATGGCGTCAACGACCTGCAACTGCTCAGCGCCCGGCAGGCGCTGGAACTGGAGCCTGAGTTGTCATGTATCGCGGCACTCTGGTCGCCCTCTACCGCAATTGTCGACTCCCATGCCTTGATGCTTGCCCTGCAGGCAGACGCCGAGGCGGCAGGCACCTCGTTTGCCTTTAACACACCGTTCGAATCGGCCTGTCGTCGCCCGCAGGGTTTTGAGTTGCAGATCGGCGGCGCGCAACCCATGAACGTCAGCTGTGGCGAACTGATCAACTGTGCGGGCTTGTCTGCGCCCCAGCTTGCGGGCCACATTGTTGGCCTGTCTTCACGACATGTCCCGTTGGCCAGCTTGTGCAAAGGCAGCTACTTCAGCTTCAGCGGTCGGATACCTGTTCGGCATCTGATCTAGCCGGCGCCCGAAGCCGCGGGTCTCGGTGTGCACATGACGCTTGACCTAGGGGGGCAGGCGCGTTTCGGACCGGATGTCGAGTGGATCGATCAGGTTGATTACCGCGTGGATCCTCAGCGGGCCGAAGGTTTCTATCAGGCGATTCGCCGCTATTGGCCCGGCCTGCCCGATGGCAGCCTGGAACCGGCTTATAGCGGCATCCGCCCGAAAATCAATGCCGTACACGAACCGGCGGCGGACTTTGTCATCAGTGGCCCATCAGCGCATGGAGTGCCGGGGCTGGTTAATCTGTTCGGCATCGAATCTCCAGGATTGACGAGCTGTCTCGCCATCGCGGAGCGTGTCGTACAGGCGCTCGGGCAAAATTGACCAGCCTTTGTCCAGAGGGGTCACACGTCCAATTCGATCAGCTCGCCATCGTCTTTTTCCAGCCGCTGCAAAAACACCTGCGCCTCCAGCAACTGATACGGAAAATACAGACCCGGCTTCACGGATGGCTGCCCATCCAGCCCAACCAGCCGCTCCAGCAACATGGCCGCACTGAGCCCGGTCAACGCCGCTGCGCCTTCGCGGTGAACCACGGCGTGGCGGGTGCGCAACGCAGATCCCTTGTGATCCGTGCCTTCAAGTTCGATGAGTATTTCCGTCGACATCGGCAGACCCTGACGCCGGGTCGAGCTGATGCCGCTGGCGAGGTTGAACTCGACGTTCGGGGCGTCGGTGGCGGCGGCCAGGCCTGTCACGTCGATGGAGGAGAAGCCGGCGCCCTGCAGGGTCGTGCCGTCGACGGCGCGGAAGCTGACCTTGGCATCGTCGCCTTCACGCCAGATGAATTCGCCGTCACGGCGGGTCAGCGCGGCGGGCAGCATTTTGTTCAGGTGCTCGAAATCGACGGCTACGGTCGGGCCGCCGCCGTCCTGTTCGTCGACCAGGGCATGAATGCGGATGTCGTGCACGCGGGCGAATGCCTTGGCGATGTGCAGCGTTGCGACGGTGGTGGCGCCGACCATCCATTCGTAGCCGAGGACAATGGGCGACGCGTCGGGGGTGTGAATGAAACTGGCGATTTGCGGGGCGATTTCGAACACGCCGGAAGAGATGCTCAGGTGCGGCACCTTGCGCTTTTGCGCAAACCTAAGTCCGGCGAGGGCGTGGTCCATGTAGAACAGGACGATGGCGCTGACCGGGCGATCACCCAGCCCCAGATCATCTGCGCGAGCGTCGATGACCACACCCTGGGCATTGCCGATTTGCTCGGCGGTTTGCTGAGCCTTGGCGAGGTCGCGTCCGCCGATCAGCAAGGGGACGTCGGGATGCGCCGCGCGCAATGCGCGGGCCGTCTGGTGGCCGATGGCGCCGGAGCCGCCCATGAACAGAATGGGATGAAGTGGCATGAATCCTCCTCATTTTTCCTGGATTGAAACGTGCTTGGGCTAGACACCCTAGCACGCACTTTCCAGTTCGCCGGTGCGCTTGGTCTGCGCACCGACGAACGACCACTTGAGGAATCAGCCCAGATGATGGCGCTCTGCAAGGCGATAAACATCGGTGTCGAGGCCTTCGAAACGGGCTTTCAACTGCAACGCCAGATACAGCGAATAGTGCCGTGACTGATGCAGGTTGCCGCCGTGGAACCAGAGGTTCTGCTGCTGGGTCGGCTTCCACATGTTGCGCAGTTCACCTTCATACGGGCCGGGGTCGTTGGTGGTACCGGAACCCAGGCCCCAGCAGCGCCCGACCTTATCGGCGACTTGCTGAGAAATCAGCTTCGCGGCCCAGCCGTTCATCGAGCCATAACCCGTCGCATAAACGATGAGATCGGCCGGCAAGCGGCTGCCATCGGTGAGCACCACCGCATCCGCTTCGATGCGTTCGACACCGAGGCCCGGCGCGCTCTTGAGCTTGATCGTGCCGTTGGCGATCAGTTCCGAGGCGCCGACGTCGATGTAGTAACCCGAGCCACGGCGTACGTATTTCATGAACAAACCCGATTCGTCATCGCCGAAATCGAGCATGAAACCCGCCCGGCTCAGGCGTTCATAGAAGTCCTCGTCGCGCTCCTTGATCGCGTCGAAGATCGGCCGATGAAACTGTGGCATGACCTTGTACGGAATCGAGGCGAACAGCAGGTCGGCCTTATCCGTGGTCAGACCCGACTCGAGCGCCTCTTCGGAATAAAGCCCGCCGAAAACCAGTTCCATCAGGCTGTCTGAACGCACGATGTGCGTGCTCGAACGTTGCACCATGGTCACCTCGGCGCCGTTTTCCACCAGATCGGCGCAGATGTCGTGGGCTGAATTGTTCGCGCCGATGACCACTGCGCGCTTGCCTTTCCACGCATCGCCGCCGGGGTGACGGCTGGAGTGATGTTGCTGGCCCTGGAAGTTTTCGGCGCCGGGATACACCGGCACATTCGGTACGCCAGACATGCCGGTGGCGAGGATCAGTTGCGTCGGTTGCAGGGTGACGGGCTCGCCGTTGCGCAGGACCTCCACGGTCCAGCGGCCAGTCTCTTCGTCAAACGTAGCGCCGAGGCATTCAGTGCGCGGCCAGTAGTTGAGTTCCATGACCTTGGTGTACATCTCCAGCCAGTCGCCGATCTGGTCTTTCGGGGTGAACACCGGCCAGTGGTCGGGGAAGGGCAGGTAGGGCATGTGGTCGTACCAGACCGGGTCGTGCAGGCACAGTGACTTGTAGCGGCCGCGCCATTGATCGCCGGGGCGTTCGGCTTTGTCGATGATCAGCGTAGGTACGCCCATGCGTTTGAGCCTTGCGCCGAGGCCGAGCCCGCCCTGACCGCCGCCGACGATCAGGCAGTACGGTTGCGTGGTAATGCCCAGCGCCGCTTCTTCATCGCGGCGGCGCTCCAGCCAGTTGCGCTTGTCAGCGTGGGCATGGCCGTGGCTCGCGCCCATCGGCCGGCGGCGGCCGCTGGGTTCTTCGAAGCCTTTGAGTTCGCGCATGGTGGTCAGCAGCGTCCAGCACAAACCGTCTTTCAGGCGCACATAGCCTTTGCCGCGCGCCGAGTCGGTTTCCAGACTCATCCAGCCTTCAAGCACGCCATCGGTGAGCGTGGCTTCACCTTCGAGTTGCCAGCGTTCGGGCCGGGTCTGCTCAAGGCGTGTTTCGAGCATGTCGCGAATCGCCGGTTTGCCTTCCAGGGTGACGAGGTTCCAGCTGAACAGCAGCAAGTCACGCCAGTGGCATTCTTCGGCAAACAGCTCCAGCGTGCCGTCCACATCTCGTTGCGCCAGACGTTCGCCGAGGCGTTCGACCCAGGCCGCAAGTTGCGCTGTTGGCGATTGCAAAGGGGTTTCAATAGCGATGTTCATGGGGCCACTCCCGATCTTGTTGTTTTGGTAAGCCATGGCATCAGAGCAAGGCTTGGGCCATCTCATTGAAAGGCGCGGGCCAGAGCGTTTGATGCAAAGGCCGACAAGGCTTGGCGCAGGCGACATGTCACAAATTCGAGAATCGCGGATGACACTGTGTCACTCGGCGCGAAATTCCCCCGCAACGAGCTTTTCATCTAAGCTGCGGACACACCCGTGTCTTCACCGAAGCGGAGAACAACAACAATGAAACCGGCCTCGATCAACGCCCACGCGCGCCAGGTACTGCAAGCCGTGCAGGGCTCTGTTGCCAGCCACAGCGCGGCGGCAGACCTGGCGATCACCCGCTCGTGGCGGCGCTGCCTGGATCAATACCAGCTTGATCCGGCCAGCCGCCGCGCGCCGGACGTGCTCGAACAGGCGCGTTTGCGCGAACACCGTGCGCCGCTGGAACACATCATTTCCGTGGCGCACTGGCAGATGAACAGCCTGCACCAGCAACTGGGACGTGACGGCCATGTCGTGCTGCTCACCGATGCGCGCGGCGTGGCGATCGACAGCGTGTTCAACGAAGCCGAACGCGGCGAGTTCCAGCGCTCCGGGCTGTGGCTCGGCTCGGTCTGGAGCGAGGAGCACGAGGGCACCAACGGTGTCGGCACCTGCCTGGTCGAGCGCCAGCACGTGACCATTCGCCGCGACGAGCATTTCCGTGGTCAGCACGTCGGCCTGACCTGTTCGGCCAGCCCGATATTCGACGCCAGCGGTGGGTTGCTCGCGGTGCTCAACCTTTCCTCCGTGCGCGAGGAAAGCAGCCTTGAGCAACGCTTCAAGGCCATGGCCCTGACCAATCTGTCGGCCAGGTTGATCGAGAGCTGCTTTTTCCTTGGCCACGATCCGCAGCGCTATTTGCTGCGGTTTCATCCCGACGCCGGGTTTGTCGGGCTGCTGGGTGAAGGCCTGCTCAGCTTCGACGAGAGTGCGCGGATCTGTTCGGTGAACGCGGCGGCGCTGGATCTGTTGGGCCTGAGCCGCGAGCAGATGGTCGGGCAGTCGTTGACCATGTTGCTGGAAACGCCGATGGAGCAGTTGCTCGATCAGGCCAGTGCTCAGGCGCACGTCTGCTGGCCGATGCGCCTGGCCGACGGGCGCTTGTTCTACGGCCAGTTGCGCGAACCGATCCGCTCCGCGCCGTTGACCCTTGCGCCTGTCCCGCCAATCAAGGATGAGCGCGTGTGCCTGGAAGACCCGCGCCTGCAACGCGGATTCGCCCGCGCACTCCGTGTACTGGAGCGCGACGTGCCGGTGTTTCTGCAGGGTGAAACCGGCACCGGCAAGGAGGCCTTTGCGGCAGCGCTGCATCGCGCCAGCTCCCGCGCCGGCCAGCCGTTTGTCGCGATCAACTGCGCGGCGATCCCCGAGACGCTGATTGAAAGCGAGCTGTTCGGCTATCGCGGCGGCAGCTTCACCGGCGCGCGCAAGGACGGCATGGTCGGCAAGCTTGAGCAGGCCCATGGCGGCATTCTGTTTCTCGACGAAATCGGCGACATGCCCCTCGCGCTACAGACCCGTCTGCTGCGCGTACTCGAAGAGCGCCAGGTTGTGCCGCTGGGCAGCGCAACGCCGCGACCGCTTGATGTACGCCTGATCAGCGCCAGTCACCAGAATCTGCCAGCCTGCGTGGCCGACGGACGCCTGCGCGAGGACCTGTTCTATCGCATTGGCGGTTTCGCCGTGGAACTGCCGCCGCTGCGCGAGCGTTCCGACAAGGGCCGTCTGCTCGACCTGCTGCTGCGCGAAGAAGCGGCGGGCGCCACTATGCGGTTGCAAGCGGGAGTTCGAGAGCGCTTGCTGGCGCAGCCCTGGCCGGGCAACGTCCGGCAACTGCGCACCTGTTTGCGGACGTTGGTGGCGTTGGCAGTGGAAGGCCGGGTCACGCTGGAGGACGTGCAGGAGTTACTGCCCGCAAGTGACGACCAACCTGTTGACGATCCATTGGGCGTATCCGAACGGCAAACTCTGCTCAGCTTGATTGAAGCTGAACACTGGCATGTCGCGCGAGTTGCCCGTCGTCTGGGGATTAGCCGCAATACGCTGTACCGCAAGCTTCGTCAGCATGGGCTCAATCGACCTGGTTGAAGACAATCGCGATCATTTGCGGTCATTCGCTGTGGATTGCGCGCATTGCCGGGAATTTGCTTGGATCCAATCATTAACTGACTATATCGCACGCCGACAAGCGGTAGGCTGAGACTATTGCTAACAGTGATGGCGCAATGACATATTGCAGCACCTTTCCTCACTTCAAGATGTACCGAAAATGCGCCCCCTCAAGTCACTTGTTGCAGCGTCGTTGCTGCTCAGCGGGTGCAATGGAATGCCAGTCGCTTTTGTTCAGGATCCTGTTTTAGACCAAGCCTTTGTCGTCCACTCCGGCGCGCCTTTGCCTTACGTGCTGATGGGTTCGGCTGTGCAATGGAATGAAGACTTCGCCGTGACGGTGAAGCACATTCCTTACTTGTCGGGCACGGTTTTCCAGGGGCAGGCAGACGTGCAGTTCTTCCGTCACAAGGCCAATAGCGTGCCGGCGTGGCGCGGCTACAAGCCGGGCGAGCAGCTGACTTCGGTGGGCTTCAATTCGCTGTACATGTCGGTCAAGGGCACCGGCCAGGCGTTGCCGGCCATGGTTCGCCTCGACGTCAAAGAGGGCAACGTGCTTTACGGCACCCATAATGGCGCGCTGGCCAAAGGCATGTCCGGCGGGCCGGTGTTTTCTGCCGATGGCAAAGTGGTTGGCATCAACGTGGCGTTTCTCACCCGCGATGATGTCAGCCGCCTCAAGCGCAAGGACTTGCTCGATCAACCGCGCGTAAGCATCTTTTTGCCGTACGCGGAGATCAATCGCGAGTGGTCGCGCTATCAGGCCAGCATCACCCCGACAGCGCCGCCTGCGACCAAACTGGCCAGTCGCTGATCAGCGTTCGCGCAACGCTTCGCGGGCGCGGTTGAGTGGTTTGATCAGGTAGTCGAGCACGGTTTTTTCGCCGGTACGGATGTCCACCGTGGCGATCATCCCGGGGACGATGGCGAAGCGTTTGCCGGCCTTGTTGCGCAGTTCATCCGAAGCGGTACGGATGAACACGCGGTAGTAGAAGACCTCCGGCTTGGCTTCGTCCTGGATGGTGTCCGGCGAGATCGTCACCACTTCGCCGTCGAGGCTGCCGTAGATCGAATAGTCATAGGCGGTGATTTTCACTTTCGCCGCCTGGCCTGGGTGAATGAAGGCGATGTCGCGCGGCGAGATGCGCGTCTCGATCAGCAGTTGCTCATCGAGCGGTACGATCTGCATGACCTGGCCGTTGGGCGCAATGACGCCGCCAATCGTGCTGACCTCGATGTCCTTGACGATGCCGCGCACCGGCGAGCGCAGGGTCAGGCGCGAGAGTGAATCGGTGCGACCACGGATCACCGCTTCGAGCATCTGCGCTTCGGCGTTGGCCTTGGCCAGGTCTTCGCGGGCGCGGACCATGTAATCGGAGCGGGCTTCGGTGGCCTTCAATTCCAGCTCCGAGCGTTGACGGGTCAGGCGCAGCACTTCAACCCGACTCGAGGCGCCGATCTTCGCCAGGTTTTCAGTGATCGCCAGTTCGCTGCGCACCAGTTTCAGCGAGCTATGAATACCGTCGAGGGTTTCCGCCAGACCTTTGCGCCGGGTCTGATAGAGCTCGGTTTCGGCGCGGATCAGATCGGGAAATTCCTGCAACGATGCGTCGAAGGTCAGCGGCTTCTCGCTGACTTCGGCCTGCAAGCGGTTGACGCTGGCCAGCGCCGCGCGGTACTTGGCCGCGCTTTCGCCGACGTTGGACTGGTTCTTTACCGGGTCCAGTTGCGCGAGGATCTGGCCGCGCTCGACCAAAGCGCCTTCGCTGACATTGAGCTGCTCAAGAATGCCGCCCTCCATCGACTGAATCACCTGTTCGCGCGAGCTGGGCACCACTTTGCCGGTACCGGTCGAGACCTCGACGATCTCGAACCACGCCGCCCAGGCAATGAAGCAGGCAAGCATCGCCGCGCAACCCCAGATCACCTTTGCGCCACCGGCAAGAGCGCGCTCATCGCGGCCGTCGAGGTAGGACATCGGGTCCGGCACATCGGTCATCATCGGCTTCATACCGCCACTCCTTTGCCCGGTGCGCGCAGCCGCGCCAATGCCGCGTCGCGGTGGTCGTCAATGACGATACGCCCGTTGTCGAGGACGATGATCCGCTCGACCAGTTGCAACACACTGACCCGATGCGTGGCGACCACCAGCGTTCGGCCCTGGGTCCAGGTCGCGAGTTTTTCCAGCAGCAGCCGCTCGGTGACGTCATCGAGCGCGGCCGTCGGTTCGTCGAGCAACAGCACTTGCGGCTGACGGATCAACAAGCGCGACAGCAACAGGCTCTGACGCTGACCGCCGGACAGGCCCAAGCCACCTTCAAGCACTAAGTGATCCATGCCTTTGGGCAGCTGCCGAACAAAGTCCAGCGCACCGGTGACGGTCAGCGCGGCGATGATTTCCTGATCGCTGGCCTGACCGGCGCCGAGGGTGATGTTGTCGCGCAAGGTGCCGTGAAACAGTCGCGCCTGTTGCGACAGCAGGCCGACATCGCGGCGCAGGTCGGCCGGATCCAGATGCGCCAGGGCGATGCCGTCCAGAGTGGTTTCACCGCTGCTCAGATCCATCGCGCCGCCCAGCGCTTGCAGCAGCGTCGACTTGCCAGCGCCGTTGCGGCCGAGCAGGGCGATGCGCTCGCCGGGGCGAATGCTCAGATCAATGTTGTTGAGCGCCGGCGTCGATTCCTCGCTGTAGCGAAAACTGGCCTGACGCAGGCGGTAGTCGCCACGAATCGCCGGCAGGTGCACGCGCTGACTGCCTTCGGGATGATCCACCGGCATCTGCATGATCCGGTTCAAGCCTTCGAGCGCAACCTTAGCCTGCTGCCAGCGGGTGAGCACGTGGGTGAGTTGCGCCATTGGGCCCATCATCCGCGAGGACAGAATCGACGCCGCGACCAGGCTGCCGGTGGTCAAGTCGCCGGCAATCACCATAGGCGCGCCGAACACGATGACCACCGCAAACACGCCGCCTTGTACGTTCTGCGTCCACGCCACCAGGCTGTTGGTCAAGGTGCGCAGGCGCAGGCTGCTGTCCGCCGAGGCGGCGTTGTACTGGTTCCACTGTTGTTGGAAACGCTGCTCGGCCTGCAATGCCTTGATGTCGTCGAGGCCCTGAATGCTTTCTACCAGCATGGCGTTGCGCAGCGCCGCTTCACGCATCGAGGCATTGGCCAGTCGCGCCAGACGCGGTTGCGCGATGATCCCGGGCAGCAACATGAACACCAGCGCCACCAGTGGAATCAGCACCAGTGGCCCGCCGATCAAATAAAACACCAGCAGGAACAGCAGGAAAAACGGCATGTCCGCCAGTGCCGTGGCGGTGCTGGAGGTGATCAGGTCGCGGATCTGCTCCAGTTCGCGCAACTGCGATATGAACGAACCGGTGGATTTCGGCCGCGCGGAATTGCGCAGGCGCAAGGCGTGGCCAAAGACCAGATCGGAGACGCGCAAGTCGGCGCGCTTGCCCAGCACATCGGTGATGCGCAGACGCAGAATGCGCATGACGAAATCGAACAGCAGCGCCAGCATCACCCCGCCGAACAACACGTACAGTGTCGGCAGCGACTCGGCCGGAATCACCCGGTCGTACACCTGCATGGAAAACAGCACCCCGGCCATGCCCAACAGATTCGCGACCAGTGAGGCGATCATCACTTGGCTGTAAGGCCGCAGATCGGTGAGGACGATGCGACGGAACCAGTGCTCATCGTAGGGCTTGATGTAATCGTTGGTGCGCACGTCCGCCACCGGTTGCGTCGGACGCAGAATCACGGTGCGCAATGCCTGCTCGGCGAGCGCGCCAGCCTCCATGCGGCTCTGCAAACCCTGGTCGCCACTGAAGCAGATGCCCAGCTCGCCGGTTTCGCCGATGCTTTCGAGCACGCCGACCTGACCATCACGCAGTTGCACCACCAGCGGCGTGCGCCAGCGGCTCAGGCTCTTGTTGTCGAATACCGCGAATTTCACGCTCAAACCGGCCTGACGCGCCATGTGCCGAACCACTTCTTCGACGCGGCCTTCGCTGTGCACCGAGGCCAGACGCACGCTTTCCGGCGAGACGTCGAGTCGGTAGTGGCGGGCGACCTTGAGCACGGCTTCCAGCCATGGCGAATAATCTTCGCGAGCTTCGGCAGCAGCGGGTTCGGGAACAGTGATGCTGGCATCGGTCATGGCAGGATCTCGACATTCTGGATGGCGCTGTGGTCGATGCCGAAGACCCGGCGAATCGCACCGCTGTTGTAGAAGCAGTCGATCTGCAGGCGTTGCAGATCAGCCTGGGTGTTGACCAGATCGAAGCGTGACTGATGGATTTCCTGCTCGGCGTTGAGCAGGTCGAGCAGCGGCCGCGTGCCCAGTTCCAGGTACTGGCGGCCATACAACATGCGTGCCTCGGTGATGCTGGTCTGGCGAAATTCCAGCGAGCGCAGCCGCCGGTTCAGGCCCGAAGTTTGCGCCTGGGCTTCGGCCAGACCCTGGCGCGCTTGCAGACGGGCGAAGTCTTCGGCCGAATCCGCTGCGGTCAGCGCATGCCCGGCGGCGCGGCTGCTCGCACTGATCGCGCCGCCCTGATAGATCGGCACTTCGAGGTTGAGGAAGATCCCGACCTGAGTGCGATCGGCGCGCGAGTTCTGATCGTCGTAGTGGTCGTCCAGGTATTGGTTGACCGACGGTTGCAGCGACAGGGTCGGGTAGGCCTCGGCTTTGGCCTGGGCCAGTTCGGCCTGGGCCTGAGTGCGTTGCGCGGCGGCCTGAAGGACGGCGGGCAGGGTGTCGGAGATCTGCGAGGCGTCGCAGGCCTGAGTCAATGTCGGCGCGGCGGCGTCGCTGACTACCGGCGGCGTGCGCCGTCCAAGCAAGCTGGTCAGCGTCGCTTGCCAGCGTGCGTATTGCGCCTTGAATTCCTGCAACGTCGCCGTCGCGCCTTCGGCCCGGGACTGCGCCTGAACCATATCGGAGCGGGTGCTGGCGCCCATGTCGCTGCGCTGTTTGGCCAGGTCGACGATGCCGCCGATGCCCTGAATCTGCTCGCGGGCAACCTCAAGCAGACGCTGATAGCGCTGCACCTCGATGTAGGCCCTGGCGGTGTCGCGGGCGATGTCGTCGATCGCCAGCAGAATCCCCGCCTGACTGCGCGCCACCCGGGCGCGGGCGGCGTCGACCGAACTGGAAACCTTGCCGAAGTCATACAGCATCTGCTTGAGGGAAATGTTCACCGACTGGCTGCCGGCATCGCTGCCGTAACCGCTGGTGTAGCCACCCTTGATGCCACCGGTGACCTGCGGGTAATAACCGGACTCGGCGACGTTGACCCCTTCGCCTTGCTGGAACAGGGTGCCGATGGCTTCGCCGATGCGTGGGTGCCAGTCCACGGCCAGCCTGACCGCTTGTTCCAGCCCCAAAGTATCTGCGTTGGCGGCCGTTTTTGAAGCAGGGGCAGGGCGCTGACGGCTTTCATTGCCTGCCGGTTGTTGCAGTTGCGACGGGCTGATGCTGCGCAAGCTGCTGTCGAGATTGTCGTCGGCGCGAACGCCGACGGTGAAAGCGGGGTAGAGGCCGATGGTCAACAGGACCACCGGCCATTTCTGGCGAAAAACTGACTCCACAGACTTCCCTTACTGTTGAGAGACCAACGTTCGATGTCTTGTTTCAAACCACTTGAATGCCGTTCTGTACCCACAAGTGGTGGCTCGGATCCTCCTGTGCCGTGTATTGAACATAGTCGATGCCGTCGGCCTGTTGCGTACCATCGGCGACCCAGCCATCGATCATGTGCACGCTGTCCCTGTCGTCACCCTTGATCAGCAGGGTGTTGTTGTCCGAAGAGGTAATCGCCAGCAGATCGCTGAGATTCAGTGTCAGCGCAACCGCACTCGAGTGATTGAGGTCAAGGATTTCGACGTTGTGGATCTTGCTCTGCAGATCGCCGAGGTTGATCGACACATCACCACCGGCCCAGAGCAGGGTGTCGGTGCCGCTGCCGCCGTCCACCGAGGTGAATTGCTGATCGGCGATGATCAGCGTGTCGTCGCCACCGCCACCTTGCAGGGTCACGGCGCCACCGTGCGAGCCGTCGAGGGTGTCGTTGCCCTCGGTGCCCTGGATCAGGTCACTGCCAGTGGCATGGGCGAGACCGAGGTCATCGCTGGCAAGTGCCGAGAAAGCGGTGCTGGCGAATGCGCCGGCCTTGTTCAGGTCGATGGTCAGCGTCGCGGTATCCACGGTGCCGTTGGGGTGGGTGAGTTGATAGGTGAAGGTGTCTTCCTGGCCGATCACCGCATCGGTCAGCCCGGCCTTGAGCGTGTAGGTGTAGTTGCCGTTGGCCTGGACCACCAGGGTGCCGTAGTTACCGACCAGCGAGACGCCGTTGTAACCCGGCGCGACGTAACTCCCAGCGACCAGCACGCTGAGCAAGGTATAGACCGAGCCCAACACATCGGCGCCGCCGCCAGCGGTGTCGGTGAGCAGATTGCCCGATACCGGCGTGTAGCTGCCGACCACGAACTGATTGTTGTAGGTCGCGACGTTGATCAGGCTGGTGTTGACGCTGGTCAGCAGGCCGAGGCCGCCCACTGCCACCCGCACCTGATAACTGCCGGCGGGCTGGTCATCGAACTTGATCCCGTAGTTGCCACCGCCGAGATTGACCAAGGCGTTGCCGCCGTAACTCTTGACCAGCACGTACTGGTTGGTCGCCGTGTTGAGTTTGTACAGGCCCACCGTCATCGAACCGAGCAGCGCCAGCAGGTTGCTCGAGTTGACCACCACGGTCAGGTCGCTGACGGTATCGGCCGCCACCACGGTGTTGTAGTTACCACTGCCGCCGCCCAGCAGCACATTGAACGTGCCGAGGGCGGAGTTGGTGGTGACTTCGCGGTTGATCAGGGTGACGTCGGTCGAGGCGATGTCCGCTGTGGCATCAACCACCAATGCCGGGCTGCCAAGGTTGGCGTCATTCCACACTTCGCTGGCTTGCGGGCTGTCGATGCGCACATACAGATTGGCGGTGTCGCTCAAGCCGTTCGGGTGCACCAGTTGGTAGTTGAACACGTCGACCTTGCCGACGCTGCCGACACTGCCGTTCGGTTTGTAGCTGTAGTTGCCGTTGGCGTCGATGGTCAGCGTGCCGTACAACCCTTGCACCGTGGTGCCGGCCCCGGCGCTGACCCAGGCGCCGTTCTTGAATATCTGCAACTGCGCGCCGTTGTCCGGGCCGGTCTGATCGGCCGTGCCATCGACGCCGACGTTGGTGATCACGTTGCCGGTCACCGCTGGCCCGGCAATGCCGTTGAACTGGGTCAGGCTGCTGACGTCCAGTTGCAGCTGGGTATTGACCGTGGTCAGCACGCCGATACCGGTGCTCGAAACCGTCAGTCGATAATCGCCTGACAGCAGGTTACCGATGTCGACCCGTACGCCTTGGCCGGCGAGCGCGATCAGGTCAAGCAGGCCGCCGCTGCCGTTGACATCCAGAGTCACCCAGTTACCGCTGGCATCCTTGACTTGCAGGGTATAGACCACGCCATCGATCAGCGAAATCAGGCTGCTGGTGGTCAGCGTCAGGGTCGGATCAAGACGCGTGCCGCCGGCGACGGTGAAGGTGAAGGTTTTCGAGAATCCGGCCAGTAGCGTCGTAAACGAGTCGTTGAAGGTCTGCGACGCGGTGACCGGAGCCAGGGTGACGGTGCCGACGGCGAGGTTATCGCTGGCGACCACGGGCGCGTTGACGTCGACATCCGGCGCAATGACGTTTGCGGCCACCGAAACGTTGCCGCGTGCGTCGCTGAGGTTGACGGTGAGGTTTTCGCCGTTGATCTGCGCACTGCTCAGGGTGACGGTAAACACGCCGAGGTTGTTGACCGTGGCGGTGCCGAGAACGGCGCCGCTGGCCGACTTGATGGTCACGGTTGCGCCGGCTTCGCCGGTACCGGTGACAGTCAGGCCATCGGCACCGACCAGCAGCGCCGTGGCCGCCGCTGGAGGCGTCAGGTCTGGCGCCGTCGCGGTCGCCGCAGCCGATACGTTGCCGCTCGGATCCGCCTGGGTAACGCTGAGTACCTGGCTGTTGATCTGCGCCGAGGCCAGTGTCACCGAGAAGCTGCCGTTAGCGGCGACCGTCGCGGTGCCGAGCACCACGCCGCCGACGCCTCGCACGCTGATGGTCGAACCGGGCACGCCGACGCCAGTGAGCACGGTGCCGCTGCCATTGACGCTGACGCCGGTCGGCGCGCCGGGTGCGGTAATATCCGGCGCTGTCAGGCTGGCGTTGGGCGACAGGTTGCCGGCCGGGTCGACCAGGCGCACGGTCAACAGCTGTCCGTCGAGTTGCGCGGTGTTCAGGTTGAAGCTGAACGTGCCGCCACTGCCCACGGTGGTGGTGCCGATCAGCGCACCGCCCGGGCCGTAGACGTTGACCGTCGCACCGGCTTCACCCGTACCGCTCAACGTCAGACCGTTGGCAGCGAGCGTCAGACCGCTGGCCGCGATCGGCGCCTGCACGTCGGCTGCCGTCAGATTGAAGACCTGCGACAGATTGCCCGTCGGGTCGGCCTGTTGGACGTTGAGCTGTTGGCCGTTCAGTTGCGCGCTGGACAGTTGTACGGTGAAGGTGCCGCCAGCATTGACCACCGCGGTGCCGAGAACGGTACCGGCTGCGTTGGTCACGCTGACGGTCGCGCCGGCTTCACCCGTGCCGCTGACGGCCAGGCCGGTGCCGTTCAGGCTGACATTGCTCAGCGGCGCTGGCGCGGTGGTATCGGCGACGCTGAGGTTGGTAACCGGCGAAACGTTGCCCGCCGCATCGCTCTGCGTGACGCTCAGTTGCTGGCCGTTGAGTTGCGCCGATGACAAGGTTACCGAGAACGAGCCATTGCCCGCCACCGTCGCCGTGCCCAGCACCGTGCCACCCGTACCGCGCACGGTGACGATGGCGCCGGCTTCACCGAGCCCGCCGAGCACCAGACCGGCGCCGCTGAGGACCAGCGCCGTCGGAGCGGCCGGGGGAGTGATATCGGGCGCCGTTACGTTAAGCCCGGATGAGGTGTTATTGGACGCATCGGTCTGTGTCGCATTGAGCACCTGACCGTTGACCTGCGGCGTATTGAGCTGCGCGCTGAAGGTGCCATTGGCGCCAACCGTCGCATTGCCCAACACCACGCCGCCAGCGCCGGTGATAGTCACCGAGGCGCCGACTTCGCCGCGACCGGTGACCAGTGTGCCGCTGGCATTGACCGCCAGATCGCTGAGTGGCGCCGGCGCCGAGGTGTCACCTGCGGTGATTTCAGTCGGCAGCGAGGCACCCCCCAGCGCAGTGTTGGCGGTGACTTCGAGGCTTTCGCCGTTGGTTTGCGCAGGCGTCAGCACCACGCTGAACGTGCCATCCGCGCCGGTGACGCCGGTGCCGATCAGGCTGTTGTCCGGCGCGTAGACATTGATGGTGGTGCCGATCGCCGCCGTGCCGGTCAGCGTCACGCCGTCGGCTGTCAGCACAAGATTGTCCGGCGCAGCCGGGGCTGGCACTGCCGGAACAGTCAGGTCGGCGTTTGCGGACACGTTAGTCGCGACGTCTGTTTGATTCACTGTCAGCACCTGGCCGGCGGTGATGCCGGGGTCCAGATCGATCAGGAACGTGCCGTTGGCGGCCACTGTGCCGGTGCCGACGATATTGCCCAGCGCATCGGTCACTTCGACACTGGCACCGGCTTCGCCACGACCGGCGAGCTGGCTCAGATCGCCGCTGATGGTCAGACCGGTGACGGCATCCGGAGCCGTGGTATCTGCCGCCGGGTAGAGCAGCACTGGCGATGCGTTTTGCGCTTCGTCCGTCGCGATCACCGACAACAACTGACCATTGGCCTGAGCCGGATTCAGCGTGACGGTGTAGGTGCCGTCGCCCAATGCCACCGCTGTGCCGAGCACGGTGCCGGTGGCGGACAGCACAGTCACGGTGCTGCCGGCTTCGGCGGTCCCGGCGAGCAACGTGCCGGCGCCGGTCAGCGATGTCACCGTTGGTGCGATAGGTGCAGTGTTGTCCGGCGCCTCGACCAGTACGGGCTCGGACTGGTTGTTTTGCGCGTCGGCCTGCACGACCGACAGTGCGCGGCCATCCAGTTGCGCAGCCGACAACGTGACGCTGAAACTGCCGTCTGCCGCCACCGTCGCTGTGCCGAGCACCACCGCGCCGTCAAGCACGGTGACGGTTGCGCCGGGCTCGCCGGTACCGGTGACGGTCAAGCCGTCCTGGCTGACATTGAGGTCGGCCACCTCCAGTGGATCGGTGATATCGCCCGCTTGCACGGGCGCTGCCGGCGATGTGTTGGATGCCAGATCGGTCTGATTGACGCTCAACAGCTCACCGTTCACTTGCGGCGGGTTGAGGGTCACGCTGAACGAGCCATTGCCGGTCACGGTTGCCGAGCCCAGTACCG
>NZ_CAMPPP010000024.1:0-61473 GCF_946901175.1 Pseudomonas sp. Marseille-Q5117
CGCTTAAGCCAAATCCGGATCCCGCGAAGAACGCAAGGAATTGCTCTCAAGCTCATACCGCAACTCATCCACCAACGCCTCGACCGCCCCAGGCGTACGCAGCGAAGCCAGATCCAGCCCGCTGATCACCAGATCCACCTGCCCCGAATCCCGGTGATACAACTTGACCGTCAGCGAATGATCACCATCCACCGAACACTCACAAGCCAGCGGCGCAAAACTGTGCTCGAGCCGAGCGCGCAACTGCGCAAGATTCATCATTGACGTTGTTCCTATGACTGTTTCAAAAGGGGCACGATCGCAAACCCGAAATGGTCTACACCGCACCCCACCAGCCTAAGAACACAACGCCTTGGCCAATACATGAATTTGCACCCTTGTAACTAGTGCATTTGCACCCCTCAACGCTGGCCCTTGGTGCCCCACTCTCCCGAAAACAAACCGCGCTCGCGAGCCCAGACGATCGCCTCGCTGCGGCTATGCACATCGATTTTCGAGTACACAGTGGCAACATGATTGCGCACGGTATTGGGCGCCAGTTTCAACCGCGCGGCGATCTCTTTGTCCGCCAGTCCTTCACAGATCAAGCCCAGCACATCGCGCTCACGGGCCGTCAGGTCAGTGAAAGAGGCACTTGGCAGCTGCGGCGAGTTGATCTTCTTCACGTTGGCCAGCTTTTCGATCAGCGTCCGGCTGAACCACGACGCATCCTTCATCACCTCTTCAATCGCCGCGACCAGCTCAAGTTCAGTGCGCTTGCGCTCGGTCATGTCCATCAGCACCAGCAAATAGCAGGACGTGTCGTGAATGTTCACGGTGTCGGCCGAGACCGCACATTCCAGCAACTCCTCGTCCTTCTTGCGCACCGGCACATCTACCCGATCGACCCGACCGTTCTTCGCCAACGCCGACAATAACCGGGTGCGCGCCCCGTCATCGTGGATGAAGCTCAACTGCGTCACGGTTTTCCCGAGTACGTCATCGCTGTCATAGGCGAGGGTATCGAGAAATGCCTGATTGACGTCGATGACCTCCTGCTTGTCAGCGGTGCAGATCAGAATCGGTACCGGAGTCAGACGAAAAGCCTTGGCAAAGCGCTCCTCGCTCTGACGCAAGGCCACTTCGACCCGGCGCCGGGGCTCCATGTCGACGAAGGAGAACAGCATGCAATTCTCGTCATTGAGCAGCAGCGGCTGACCGGCAACGATCACCTGTTTACTGCCACCGTCCGGGAGGCGCAGTTCCGCCTGCATCTGCGGAATGGTCGCGACATCGCGCAAGCGCTGAACGGCCAGATCGCGCTGATCGGCCTGTTCGAAAATATCGATTTCATACGCCGAGGTGCCGATCACCTGATCGCGGGTATAGCCGGTCATTTCCAGAAAGCCCGGGTTGACCTTGATGTAACGCAAATCGCTGAGACGACAAATCACTGCCGGCGCGGGGTTGGCGTTGAAGGTTTTTTCGAAGCGCAGCTCGGCGTTGGCCCAATCGGTGACGTCGCTCATGATCAGCACCAGCGACTCGGGCTGGCCGACGCGGTCGGTCAGCACCATGCTGCGCACGCTGTGCACCCAGACCCGCTCCGGGTCGTCCACGGACGAAACTTCAATCAGCACATCATTGAACGCCTCGCAGCGCGCGACGCGGCTGATCGGGTAACTCTCCGGTGGCAAGACATGATTGTTGCGATAGCGCAGCGTGAAGCGTTTGGCATACTCGTCGGCGTTGCTGCCCAGATCACCGATGGTGCTGACACCGTGCATGGTCAGCGCCGCTTCGTTGGCCCAGAGAATGCTTTTGTCGAGTTCCAGCAGAATCACCCCGTCCGACAGCCCGGCGATGATCTGCTGCAACTGGCGACGGTTGGTTTCGGTGGTCAGGACTTCCTGGCTCATTGGATCTCCACACTGTGATGCGGCTAGGTGAAGAGTACGACCGCAGCGGTTCGGGATCGTGCCACGGCCTCAAAATCGCCAGAAATCCCCTGTGGGAGCGAGCCTGCTCGCGAAAGCGCTGGGTCAGACAGGCCATTCGGTGACTGACCCGGCGCATTCGCGAGCAGGCTCGCTCCCACAGGTTTACTGGGTGTGTTTACCTTAGGCGGCACGCTCGCTGTCCGCCACCATCGCCGAAGCCGCGAGCATCGCCCTTAGTAACACCGCACACCCTGCCGCGAGATCATCCGGTGCGGCATTCTCGATTTCGTTGTGGCTGATCCCACCCTCGCATGGCACAAAGATCATTCCCGCCGGGCCTAACTCAGCGAGGAAGATCGCGTCATGCCCGGCGCCACTGACAATGTCCATGTGCGACAGACCCAGTCCTTTCGCGGCACCGCGCACCGCCTCTACACAGCCCTTTTCGAAGTACAGCGGCGGGAAGTCGGCGGTCGGGGTCAGTTCATAGGTGAGGCCGTGCTCTTCGCAGGTCGCATCGATGACTTGTTTCACTTCGGCAATCATCGAATCCAGCCGCGCCGGCTCCAGATGCCGGAAGTCGAGGGTCATGCGCACTTCGCCGGGGATCACGTTGCGCGAGCCGGGATAGGCTTGCAGGCAGCCGACCGTGCCGCAGGCGTGGGGCTGATGGCCGAGGGCGGCGCGGTTGACGGCGCCGACGATCACCGAGGCGCCGACCAGGGCATCCTTGCGCAGGTGCATCGGCGTCGGGCCGGCGTGGGCTTCGACGCCGCGCAATTTCAGGTCGAACCACTTTTGCCCGAGCGCGCCGAGTACCACACCGATGGTTTTCTCTTCGTCCTCGAGGATCGGGCCTTGCTCGATGTGCGCTTCGAAATACGCGCCGACCGCGTGCCCGCTGACCTGGCGCGGACCGGCGTAGCCGATGGCGTTCAGCGCCTCCCCAACGGTGACGCCGTCGGCATCGACCTTGGCGAGGGTTTCTTCGAGGGTGAATTTCTCGGCGAAGACCCCGGAGCCCATCATGCACGGGGCGAAGCGTGAGCCCTCTTCGTTACTCCAGACCACCACTTCCAGCGGCGCTTCGGTTTCCACGCCGAGGTCGTTGAGGGTACGCAGCACTTCGACGCCGGCGAGCACACCGAAGCAACCGTCAAACTTGCCACCGGTGGGCTGAGTGTCGATGTGGCTGCCGGTCATCACTGGCGGCAGGTTCGGGTTGCGCCCGGCGCGGCGGGCGAAAATGTTGCCGACGGCATCGACCGTGACGCTGCAACCGGCGTCCTTGCACCACTGCACGAACAGGTCGCGGGCCTGGCGGTCAAGGTCGGTCAGGGCCAGGCGACAGACCCCGCCCTTTACCGTGGCGCCGAGTTTCGCCAGTTCCATGAGCGAGGCCCAGAGGCGATCGCGGTTGATGTGCTGATGGGTGGACTGCAGAACGTCTACGGCTGCGTTCATGGGGATCTCCTCAATGCTGATGCCGATAGTGCCCATGCTCTGCGTGGGCATTCATCCATGGACGCTCTGCGTCCGCTGTTGGGACGCAGAGCGTCCCGGGCTGCATTCCCACGCAGAGCGTGGGAACGATCATGTGTTACACCGCTGTTTTCACGGCAGAAGGCTGCGCCCGCATTACACACAACCCGTAATAAATCACTCCGCCCAACGCCGAGCCGGTGAACCAGCCATAGCTGTAGAACCAGCTGAACGCGTCGCTGCCCAGCGACAGCAAGGTCAGCGCCACCGGCACGCCAAAGGCGAGAAAACCCGCCCAGTTCCAAGCCGGATACACGTCATCGCGGTACAGCCCGGCGAGGTCCAGTCGCTGTTTCTTGATCAGGAAATAATCCACCACCATGATCCCGGCGATCGGCCCGAGCAGGCTTGAGTAGCCCAGCAGCCAGTTCGAATACACGGTTTCCAGGCTGATGTCGGAAACGATCAGGCCAAGCTTTTTCAGCAGTTCATGGCCCATCAGCACCAGCCCGACCAGACCGGTGAGCAACACCGCTTTGGTGCGGTTGATCACCTTCGGTGCGATGTTCTGGAAGTCATTGGTTGGCGAGACGATATTGGCGGCGGTGTTGGTCGACAGTGTGGCAACGATGATCAGCGCCATGGCCACAGCGACCCACACTGGGCTCTGGATATGGCCGATCAGCGTGACCGGGTCGGACACGGTGACGCCGACCATTTTCACCGATGCGGCGGTCATCACCACGCCCAGCGCGGCGAAGAGGAACATGGTCAGCGGCAGGCCGAAAATCTGCCCGAGGATCTGATCCTTCTGGCTCTTGGCGTAGCGACTGAAGTCGGGAATGTTCAGCGACAGCGTGGCCCAGAACCCGACCATTGCCGTCAGCCCTGCCGCGAAGTAACTCACCACGCTGGCGCCTTCCGGACGCTTGGGCGGGATCGCCAGCAACTCAGTCATCGACACATTGGGCATCGCCCACACCAGCAGGCCAATGCCCACCGCCACCAGCAACGGCGCCGACAAGGTTTCCAGCCATTTGATCGACTCGGCACCGCGAATCACCACCCACAGATTCAGCGCCCAGAACACCATGAAACCGATCACCTCGCCGGTGCCGCCGAGGGATTTCCAGCCCTCGAACACCGAGCCGAGAAACAGGTGAATCGCCAGTCCGCCGAACATGGTCTGGATGCCGAACCAGCCACACGCCACCAACGCGCGGATCAGGCACGGCACGTTGGAACCGAGAATGCCGAACGACGAGCGCAGCAGCACCGGAAACGGAATGCCGTACTTGGTGCCGGGGAAAGCATTGAGGGTCAGTGGAATCAACACGATGACGTTGGCAAACAGAATCGCCAACAGCGCTTCGCCGACGCTCAAGCCGAAATAAGCGGTGAGCACGCCGCCGAGAGTGTAGGTCGGCACGCAAATCGACATGCCGACCCACAGCGCGGTGATGTGCCATTTGTTCCAAGTGCGTTCGCGCACCTTGGTCGGTGCCATGTCGTGGTTGTAACGGGGACTGTCGAGGACGTCGCTGCCGGCTTCGAGCTCGTACAAGCCGTCGCGCTCGGTCACTTGTGATCTGGTCTGTTGCATGGCCGCTCCACTGTTCTTCTGATTATTTTTTGCTCATCAGGCGGCTGGCGCATACGACGCCAGCCGGACGATGGCCGGAGGAACTGACAACTTTCATGCACCGGCCATGGTGTCAGCGGCGGCATCAATAAACGTGCCGGTTCTCGCGCTTAACGCTTGGGCGGTGCACTGGATGCTTTGCAACTTTCTGATATTTATCAGTTTTAATTGAATATTCGATGAGTCCGGGAAAACTTGTCTGAACGCTCAGGCTAAACGTCGGGCAAGTTGTCCGAAGTGTCAGGACTCAAACTGGTGCACTGCATTTATTTTTGTCGGTGAACCCGCAACCGCAGCACAACTTCAAGCGGCTGATTTCACATAGGAAATCTTGCTCATATTTCCATCCTGTCAAGTGCGTCAAAATGGTGAACGGCCTCACCATTTTGGTGATTTATCGTTTTTATATTTATTTATCAATAGCTTGAAACAGCTATAAGCTTATAAAAAATATTCTTGATCATTCTTGAAATCGCGACTAGTTTCTATTCCTGACAGCGATGACAGGAATACGAACTTCGCCGCTGTACCTCAATAAAACATTTAGAACCGGCACAAGTCGGTCATGCCTGCGAGGAATCCGGAATGTCTCTGTTGATCCGTGGCGCCACCGTTGTTACCCATGATGAAAGTTACCGCGCCGACGTCTATTGCGCTGACGGCGTGATCAAAGCCATTGGTGAAAACCTCGACATTCCCGCCGGCGCAGAAATGCTCGACGGCAGTGGCCAGTACCTGATGCCCGGCGGCATCGATCCGCATACGCATATGCAACTGCCGTTCATGGGCACCGTTGCCAGCGAGGATTTCTACAGCGGCACCGCTGCCGGTCTGGCCGGCGGCACTACCTCGATCATCGACTTCGTCATTCCCAATCCGCAGCAATCGCTGATGGACGCGTTTCATCAGTGGCGCGGCTGGGCGCAAAAGTCCGCGTCGGACTATGGCTTCCACGTCGCGATCACTTGGTGGAGCGAGCAGGTGCGCGAGGAAATGGCCGAGCTGGTCAGCCACCACGGCATCAACAGCTTCAAGCATTTCATGGCCTACAAGAACGCGATCATGGCCGCCGACGACACTCTGGTGGCGAGTTTCGAGCGCTGTCTGGAACTCGGTGCGGTGCCGACCGTGCACGCGGAAAATGGCGAGCTGGTCTATCACCTGCAACGCAAGCTGATGGCTCAGGGCATTACCGGGCCGGAAGCGCATCCGCTGTCACGGCCTTCGCAGGTCGAAGGTGAAGCCGCGAGCCGGGCGATCCGTATCGCCGAAACCATCGGAACGCCGTTGTACCTGGTGCACGTTTCCACCAAGGAAGCTCTGGACGAAATCACCTATGCCCGCAGCAAGGGCCAGCCGGTTTACGGTGAGGTGCTGGCCGGGCACTTGCTGCTTGACGACAGCGTCTATCAACACCCGGACTGGCAGACCGCCGCCGGCTACGTGATGAGCCCGCCGTTCCGTCCGCGCGGCCATCAGGAGGCGCTGTGGCACGGGCTGCAGAACGGCAATCTGCACACCACCGCCACCGACCACTGCTGCTTCTGCGCCGAGCAGAAAGCCGCCGGCCGCGACGACTTCAGCAAGATCCCCAACGGCACCGCCGGTATCGAAGACCGTATGGCGGTGTTGTGGGATGAAGGCGTCAACTCCGGACGATTGTCGATGCAGGATTTCGTTGCGCTGACCTCTACCAACACCGCGAAGATTTTCAATCTCTATCCACGCAAAGGTGCGATCCGCGTGGGCGCCGATGCCGATCTGGTGCTGTGGGATCCGCAAGGCACTCGGACCATTTCCGCCAAGACCCACCATCAGCAGGTGGACTTCAACATCTTCGAAGGCAAGACCGTGCGCGGCGTGCCGAGCCACACCGTCAGCCAGGGCCGCGTGGTCTGGGCCGATGGCGACCTGCGCGCCGAACGCGGCGCCGGACGCTACATCGAACGGCCGGCCTACCCGGCGGTGTTTGATCTGTTGAGCAAGCGGGCGGAGTTGCACAAGCCGACTGCCGTTAAACGCTGACCCCTAGTGATCGTTCCCATGCTCTGCGTGGGAATGCAGCCCGGGACGCTCTGCGTCCCATTGGAACGCATAGCGTCCCTTGAGGCATTCCCACCCAGAGCGTGGGAACGATCAACCACTGCCCACCAGAGGCAGCACCTCAATTAGCCATGAGGCCATAAACCGTGATCGAGACCCTGAACCACCTTCCCAACCCGCACGAAAGCGCGGCCGCCCTCGCCGGCCATTTCACTGATCTGGCGCCGCCGCTCAATGCCCGTCAGGCGCATCTGGAAGCCTCGCGCTGCCTGTATTGCTACGACGCGCCTTGCGTCAATGCATGCCCCAGCGAAATCGACATCCCGTCATTCATCCGCAACATCCATCAGGACAACGTCCAGGGCGCGGCGCAGAAAATCCTGTCGGCAAACATCCTCGGCGGCAGTTGCGCGCGGGTCTGTCCGACGGAAATCCTCTGCCAGCAAGCCTGCGTGCGCAACAACGCGCAGGAATGCGCGCCCGTGCTGATTGGTCTGCTGCAACGTTATGCCGTAGACAACGCACATTTCGCCGAACATCCGTTCCAGCGCGCCCCGGCCACAGGCAAACGTATCGCCGTGGTCGGCGCCGGGCCGGCCGGGTTGTCTTGCGCTCATCGCAGCGCAATGCACGGGCATGATGTGGTGATTTTCGAAGCACGGGAAAAGGCCGGCGGGCTTAACGAGTACGGCATTGCCAAGTACAAACTGGTCGACGATTACGCGCAGAAGGAGCTGGACTTCCTTCTGCAGATTGGCGGGATAGAAATCCGCCACGGCCAGAAACTCGGTGCAAATCTTACTCTCAGCGAACTGCATCAACAGTTTGACGCGGTATTCCTCGGCCTCGGCCTGAATGCCAGCAAGCAACTCGGTCTGGCCCACGAAGACGCGCCGGGCCTGCTCGCCGCCACCGATTACATCCGCGAACTGCGCCAGGCCGATGACCTCACGCAACTGCCCTTGGCCGAACGCTGCATCGTTCTCGGCGCCGGCAACACCGCGATCGACATGGCCGTGCAAATGGCCCGCCTCGGCGCGCGCGACGTCAATCTGGTGTATCGCCGTGGTGCCGCAGACATGGGCGCCACCCACCATGAGCAGGACATCGCCAAAGCCAATCAGGTGCGATTGCTGACCTGGGCCCAGCCGGAGCAAGTGTTGCTCGATGATCAGGGCCGCGTGCGCGGCATGCGTTTCGCCCGCACCGATCTGGTTGAAGGGCGTCTGCAAACCACCGGAGAAACCTTCGAGCTGGCTGCCGATGCGATCTTCAAAGCCATCGGCCAGAGCTTCGATGACAACGCCCTCAGCGATCCGCTGGCGCGCGAACTCAAGCGTCAGGGCGAACGCATCGAGGTCGATGAACACCTGCGCACCAGCGTCCCCGGTGTGTATGCCGGCGGCGACTGCACCAGCCTCGATCAGGACCTCACCGTGCAAGCGGTACAGCACGGCAAACGCGCCGCCGAGGCGATCAACGCTCAACTGATGCTCAACGTGGAGGCTGCGTAAATGGCCGATCTCTCGATAGTCTTCGCCGGTATCAAAGCGCCCAACCCGTTCTGGCTGGCTTCCGCGCCGCCCACCGACAAGGCCTACAACGTGGTCCGCGCCTTCGAAGCGGGCTGGGGTGGCGTGGTCTGGAAAACCCTGGGTGAGGATCCGGCGGCGGTCAACGTTTCCTCGCGTTATTCGGCGCATTACGGCGCCAATCGCGAAGTGCTGGGCATCAACAACATCGAACTGATCACCGACCGCTCGCTGGAAATCAACCTGCGCGAAATCACCCAAGTGAAGAAGGATTGGCCGGATCGCGCGCTGATCGTGTCGCTGATGGTGCCGTGTGTCGAGGAGTCGTGGAAACACATCCTGCCGCTGGTCGAGGCCACTGGCGCCGACGGCATCGAACTGAACTTCGGCTGCCCCCACGGCATGCCCGAACGCGGCATGGGCGCAGCGGTCGGCCAGGTGCCGGAATATGTCGAACAGGTGACGCGCTGGTGCAAGACGTACTGCTCGCTGCCGGTGATCGTCAAACTCACCCCGAACATCACCGACATTCGCGTCGCCGCCCGGGCGGCGCATCGTGGTGGCGCCGATGCGGTGTCGCTGATCAACACGATCAACTCGATCACCAGCGTCGACCTGGACCATATGGTCGCCCTGCCCACCGTCGGCAGCAAAAGCACCCACGGCGGCTATTGCGGTTCGGCGGTCAAGCCGATTGCGCTGAACATGGTCGCGGAAATTGCCCGTGACCCGCAGACCCAAGGCTTGCCGATCTGCGGCATTGGCGGCATCGGCAGCTGGCGCGACGCCGCGGAGTTCATGGCGCTGGGCAGCGGCGCGGTGCAGGTGTGCACGGCGGCGATGCTGCATGGTTTCCGCATTGTCGAAGAGATGAAGGACGGCCTGTCGCGGTGGATGGACAGCCAGGGCTACGCCAATATCGCCGAGTTCTCCGGGCGCGCCGTGGGTAACACCACGGATTGGAAGTACCTCGATATCAACTACCAGGTCATCGCAAAGATCGACCAGGAGGCGTGCATTGGTTGCGGGCGTTGCCACATCGCTTGTGAAGACACCTCACACCAGGCGATCGGCAGTCTGAAACAGGCCGACGGTACGCATAAATATGAAGTGATCGATGAGGAATGTGTGGGCTGCAACCTGTGCCAGATCACCTGCCCCGTGGCCGACTGCATCGAGATGGTGCCGATGGACACGGGCAAGCCGTTTCTGGACTGGAATCATGATCCGCGCAACCCCTACCACGTTGCAGTCTGAAAAACCCCCTCACCCTAGCCCTCTCCCCAAGGGAGAGGGGACTGATTGGGGGATGCTGACAAACTTCGCCGACCTGAAAGAGTTGTTGTGAATCCATAATCGACACGGTCTTTCAGGTCGATGTACCTCTCAATACACCTCGGTCGGCCCCCTCTCCCTCTGGGAGAGGGCTGGGGTGAGGGTAAGCCCTTGATGGTGCTCTTCAAGGCTCCAGCCCGATCCCGCGCAAAATCACCCCCGTCACTGTCTGCACCGCCCGCTCGAACTGCATATCCGACAACGGCTGATGATCATTGAGAATGTTCACCTGATGATCAAAGTCGGCGTAGTGCTGGGTCGACGCCCAGATCATGTACAGCAAACCCGAGGGCTCCACCGGCAGAATCCGCTTGTCCTCGACCCACTGGCGAATCTTCGCTTCCTTCATCTTCGCCCAGTCATACAGGCTCGCATCCAGCGCCTCGCCCAGAGTCGGCGCGCCGTGGATGATCTCGTTGGCCCAGACTTTCGAGCCATAGGGCCGGCTGCGTGAGTGGTTCATCTTGGCGCGGATGTAACTGCTCAGCACCACGCGCGGGTCGTCGAACATCTCGAAGCACAGCGCGTCCTGCTTCCACACTTCCAGCAGATCGAACAGCACCGCGCTGTACAGCTCGCTCTTGGTGCTGAAGTAGTAATGCAGATTGGAACGCGGCAACTGCACTTCGGCAGCGATGTCCGCCATGGCGGTGCTGCCGAAGCCTTTTTCGGCGAAAACCTTTTCCGCCGCCAGCAGGATTTTCTCGACGTTACTGCGGCGAATCTCGATCTTGTGATTGCCCATGTGGGCTCCCTGACAACAGCGTTGCGCAAGACTAGCATCCGCTCTGATCCGGGCGCGACCGCCGCCAACAAAACTTCGCAGGTGCAGGCGCTATGGCACAGCGTTCACACCGATAGGCATTAGCTCATTCACGCCCAAATTACCTTCAACCTGCCCGGCCATGTGCAACGTGCCGGCCATCACCCCCGTGGTCGGATTCTGCAGCAGCTTCTGCCAGGCTTTGTCGAAGGTATTGCCGAGGCTGCTGCGAATCAGCGCTTCGCTGTCGGGGCGGTCGTTGGCCTGGATGATGGCGCGAATGCCGGCCACGCCGACCGAAATCATCGCCCCGGCGAGTTTACCCGCCGCTGCCGCCACCGCACTGGCGGCGCCGCGCGGGGCCATTTCTGCCTCGATGCGTTGGCTGGCGCGCTTGGCCACCGGGGCCATGGCTGCTTCGGTGGAAGAGATGCCCTTGGCGCCGCCGTCGGTGTGGATCTTGTCGATCAGCGCGGCGTACGCCGGGAGGGTGTTGAGCGGCTCGGTGCTGATGACTTTGAACAGCGAAGCATCCCGCGCCGGCGGCGGTCCCAGGGCGATGGCCGGGACCTTCTGCAAGCGCCCGTTGAGCTGCGCAATCGGCACACCATGACGCTGGGCGATGAGCGGCATCTGCTGCGCCATCAACTGCGCATAGAACGCCGTGGCCTGCGCCAGGATCGCATCCGGATCGATCTCCACGGCGACCGGCGCGAGGACTTTTTCCTGATATTGCTCAAGCAGATACGCCGCCAGCCGTTTCGCCGAAGCGTCCTGCTCGCCGCCGGCGCTGATCGTGTACCAACTGACCTTCATCGACAGCCATTCCTGGGTCCAGTAGCTGCTGAACCAGGGGATGAAATTTTCTTCAGTTTGCTGATAGACCCGAGTGCGCCAATGTTCCATCGAGCCACGGGCGAACAGCTTGACCTGCTCGGTGGCCTGCTGCGATGCGCTGAGGATCTCGCGGTCGATCTGCTGCCAGGTTTGCGCCGACACCACCACCGCCTGCGGCGCACTCACCGGCGCCCGAGCCGAGGAGGCGCAGCCGGCCAGCAAAAGCAGTGCGGCGACGACCAGCGCGCGTGGGTTCACGGTGGTGGTGTCCTTTGGCTTGGGGAGGTGCAGGTTTGAGTATAGGCAGGTCAGTCGATTTCGATGCTGAAGGTTCCGGCCTGCTCGCGAAGGCGCCCTCAGCCCCACTGCAAATGCTCAACCATCACCACCATCGATATCCACCATCGCCACGATTGCCTTCCGCCCTCCCATGATGAAAGGCACGATTGACTCATCCGAAACACAACGAGGCGTTCACACCATGATCCACACCCAAGTCACCCTCTCCGTGAGTTTCCCGGTGTTCGGCAGCAACTACTACCAACAGCACGTCGTGCCGCGCAAGGCGCAGACGCTGGTGTTCAACGAAGATTTCGACGATCTGCTGATGCCCGCCGCCAGCAACCATTTCAGCAATGAAGTGGTCGGCCTCAACGATCAGTTCCGTTTTCTGAGCGACATACTCGCCACCCATTTGCTCGATCACGAGGCCTCGGTGCCTGCGCGATCCCGCGTCCAGGCGAACGCTCGTTTTTTCAACTGAAGGCTGATGCACAGAGGGCGTTCCTTTGATGGGAACGCCCTCTTCATTCAATCAGTCATCATCGCGATCACGGTGATAACGACGGCCATCGCGGCGGTCGTCATCGCGGTCGTCCCAGCGCCGGTCATGGTCGTAATAGCGGCCGTGGTCGCGGTCGTAGTGCCGGCCATGGCGATGGTCATCATCAAAATCCGCAATACAGCCGCTGAGCAATACGGCGGCGGTCACAGTGAGCAGCATGGTTGTCGCTTGCTTCATTCAACACTTCCCTAAAACCCAAGGTCTTGACGACGGAAATCGCCACGCTGCCCGCGTCTTCGGGACGCAGTGCGCGCAGCCGCAGATACGACCGGGCAAAAGCGCGTTGATTCAGTGGCCACTATCGACCGTTTGTCGGCTCGTTCGTCGCAGCCGAACAGCGGCGTAACGCCACCTATACTGCTTGCAACCTACCCCCATGCAATGGATCTGCGCCCTCAATAACAATAAGCAGAGGTGGATCATGGTCTGGCAGCAAATCTACGACCCGTTCGGCAACCCGGTACTCTCCACGCTGATGGCCGCAGTGCCGGTGGTGGTGATGCTCGCGGCGCTGGCGTTCTTTCACGTCAAGGCGCATCTGGCGGCGCTGTTGGCGCTGGCGTCGGCCCTGCTGATCTCGATTTTCGCCTTCGACATGCCGGCGGGCATGGCCGGTTCGGCGGCGTTGTTCGGCGCGGCGAATGGCTTGCTGCCGATCGGCTGGATTGTGCTCAACATCATCTTTCTGCATCGCCTGACCACCGAAAACGGTTCGTTCAAAGTGCTGCAGGATTCCCTCGCGCGGATCACCGATGACCGACGTTTGCAATTGCTGCTGATCGCCTTCTGTTTCGGTGCGTTCTTCGAAGGTGCGGCAGGCTTTGGCACGCCGGTAGCGGTGACCGGGGCGATTCTGATCGGCCTGGGTTTTTCGCCACTGGCCGCATCGGGTCTGGCGCTGATCGCCAACACTGCGCCCGTGGCTTTCGGTGCGCTGGGCACGCCGATCATCACCCTGGCCAAAGTCACCGGGCTGGACGAGATGGAGCTGTCGATGATGGTCGGTCGACAGCTGCCGTTCTTCTCGGTGCTGGTGCCGTTCTGGTTGATCTGGGCATTTGCCGGGTGGCGCAAGATGCTCGAGGTGTGGCCGGCGATTCTGGTGGCTGGAGTGAGTTTCGCCATCCCGCAATTTCTCGTCTCGAACTATCACGGGCCGATGCTGGTGGACGTCATCGCCGCGCTGATTTCCATGGCCTGCCTGACGCTGTTCCTCAAGGTGTGGAAACCGGCAACCATCCACACCTCGGCAGCGCTGTCCGGGCGCGTCGACAACTCCAAGGTCGACGAAGAAACAGTCACCGCCAGCGCTGCGTTCAGCGATCAGGCGCGTCCGGCAGTGATGCGTGCGTGGATGCCGTGGATCATCCTCACGGTGTTCGTGTTTGCCTGGGGCACGCAGGGCTTCAAGAACATGTTCGATACGCGCCCAGTGATCGACCCGGTCACGCAATCGGCCAAGCTCGACCCGCAAGGCAAACCGGTACGCGAGGCCAATCCGATCTTCGCCCCGGCGGTGACCTTCACCGGTCTGCATCTGCAAATAGAAAAAGTGCCGCCGGTTGTCGCGGCGCCGAAAGCCGAGGAAGCGATTTACAAGTTCACCTGGCTGACCGCGACCGGCAGCGGGATTTTGCTGGCGGCGATTGTTGGCGGTCTGCTGATGGGGTATTCGATCCCGCAACTGATCAAGCAGTACCTGCGCACGTTGTGGGTGGTGCGATTTTCGTTGATCACGATTGCGGCGATGCTCGCGCTGGGCTTCCTCACGCGCTATTCGGGGCTGGATGCGACCATGGGCCTGGCGTTTGCGGCCACGGGGATTTTCTATCCGATGTTCGGCACGCTGCTCGGCTGGCTGGGGGTGGCGCTGACCGGTTCCGACACGGCTTCGAACGTGCTGTTTGGCGGCTTGCAACGGGTGACCTCGGAACAGCTGGGTATCAGTCCGGTGCTGATGGCGGCAGCGAACAGTTCCGGTGGGGTGATGGGCAAGATGGTCGACGCGCAGTCGATCGTCGTCGCCTCCACCGCGACCCGTTGGTACGGGCATGAGGGCGAGATTCTGCGTTACGTGTTCTTCCACTCGATCGTGCTGGCGATTCTGGTCGGCGGGCTGGTGACGTTGCAGGCGTACGTCGCACCGTTTACCTCGATGGTGGTGGGTGGGCCATAACTGAAAAACACATCTCCACTGTGGGAGCAAGCCTGCTCGCGAAGAGGTCGGCACATCCAGCAGCGGCTGGGTCTGGCCCGACGCTTTCGCGAGCAGGCTCGCTCCCACGGGTCAATTGATGAGCTGCGCACATAACTCTTTAGCGCAAATCCGACAAAACCTTTTCCCTCCCGCTGCGGTCACTCCTTTTACGAGACTGGCATGCATGCCGGCGCGCCCGTTTGGGCCTTTTGCAATCCTGCCGCCCGATGAGAGAAAAGGAATCGAACCATGCCGATTTCCCGACGCAATTTCATGATCCTCGGCGCCGTAACCGCGACGGCGTTCGCCATGCCCCCCTTTATCAGCCTCAAGGCCTACGCGGCCAGTCTGGAGCAACCGGCCATGAGTCAAGTGACCCTGCAAGTCAACGGTAAACCGCAAACCCTCGAAGTAGACACCCGCACTACCCTGCTCGACGCCCTGCGCGAACACCTGCACCTGACCGGCACCAAGAAAGGCTGCGATCACGGCCAGTGCGGCGCCTGCACGGTGATCGCCGACGGTCGGCGGATCAACTCCTGCCTGACCCTGGCGGTGATGCACGACGGCAGTGAGGTGACCACCATCGAAGGCCTCGGCATGCCGGACAAGCTGCACCCGATGCAGGCCGCCTTCATCAAGCACGACGGTTACCAGTGCGGCTATTGCACCCCTGGGCAGATCTGCTCGGCGGTCGCGGTGCTCAAGGAAATCCGCGACGGCATTCCCAGCCACGTCAGCCCAAGCCTGACCGAGCCGCCGAAGCTGATCGCCGCCGAACTGCAGGAGCGCATGAGCGGCAATATCTGCCGCTGCGGCGCTTACTCGAACATCATCGAAGCCATCACTGAAGTCGCGGAGGTGCCGGCATGAGAGCCTTCAATTACAGCCGCGCCGACTCGCCTGCCGCAGCCGCTTCCCAGGCTGCGCAAGTCGAGGGCGCCAAGTTCATCGCCGGCGGCACCAACCTGCTTGACCTGATGAAACTCGACATCGAAACCCCGGTGCACCTGATCGATATCAACCACCTCGGCCTGGACCAGATCGAAGCAACACCCGAGGGCGGACTGCGCATCGGCGCGCTGGTACGCAATACCGATCTGGCCGCCGACGCGCAGGTGCGCAAGGACTACGCCCTGCTCTCCCGCGCCTTGCTCGCCGGGGCTTCCGGGCAGCTGCGCAACATGGCGACCACCGCTGGCAACCTGCTGCAACGCACCCGTTGCCCCTACTTTTACGACACCCACCAGGCCTGCAACAAACGCAACCCCGGCAGCGGTTGCGCGGCGATCGGCGGCGTCACCCGGCAGCTGGGGATCATCGGCGTCAGCAATGCTTGCATCGCCACCCACCCGAGCGACATGGCCATCGCCATGCGCGCGCTGGATGCGCAGATCGAAACAGTAAAGCCTGACGGCAGCACCCGCAGCATCCCAGTGGCCGATTTCCATCAGTTGCCAGGCAACACGCCGCACATCGAAACCAGCCTGACGCCCGGCGAGTTCATCACCGCCGTGACCCTGCCCGCACCGGTCGGCGGTACGCACATTTATCACAAGGTTCGCGATCGCTCGTCTTATGCGTTTGCTCTGGTCTCGGTCGGTTTGATCCTGCAAAAGGACGGCACCGGCCGCGTCGCCGTGGGCGGCATTGCGCCGAAACCGTGGCGGGTCGAAGCCGCTGAAGCGCTGCTGCCCAAGGGTGCCAAAGCAGTCAGCGAACGCCTGCTTGAAGGCGCGACGCCCACCGAGGACAACCAATTCAAACTGCCACTGGTCGAGCGCACGCTGGCTTCGGTGTTGGCGCAAGCGAGGGAAACCGCATGAAATTCGACACGCCCGCCACCACCAATCCCATCGACCGCCTGAGGGTCGTCGGCCAGCCCACCGAGCGCATCGAAGGCCCGTTGAAAACCAGCGGCCAGGCCACTTACGCCTACGAACAACATGAAGCGGCGGCCAATCAGGCCTACGGTTTCATGGTCGATTCGGCGATCGCCAAAGGGCGGATCAAAGCCATTCATCTCGACGAAGCCAAAGCCGCGCCCGGCGTACTCGCAATCGTCACTGCCGAGAACGCCGGCAAGCTCGACAAAGGTGATTACAACGCCGCGCATCTGCTCGCCGGTCCCGAAGTGCAGCATTACCAGCAAGCCGTTGCATTGGTGGTTGCCGAGACCTTCGAACAGGCCCGCGCCGCCGCGCAACTGGTCAAGGTCGATTACCAAACCAGCGAAGGCAAGTTCGATCTGGCCAGCGTCAAAGACCTCGGCGTCGAGCCGAAAGACGAGCTGCCGGACGTCAATCATGGCGACTTCGACAAGGCCTTCACCGCCGCCCCGGTGCAGTTCGATCAGACCTACACCACGCCAGACCAGTCCCACGCGATGATGGAACCGCACGCCACACTGGCCGCATGGAAAGGCGATCAGCTGACCGTGTGGACCTCGAACCAGATGGTCGCCTGGAGTGTCGGTGACATCGCGAAAACCCTCGGCCTGCCGAAGGAAAAAGTCCGATTGGTCTCGCCGTACATCGGCGGTGGTTTCGGCGGCAAACTGTTCATCCGCGCCGACGTGATTCTCGCCGCTCTCGGCGCGCGCATGGCGGGGCGGCCGGTGAAAGTCGCCCTCGCCCGCCCGCAAATGGCCAACAACACCACCCATCGCCCGGCAACCATCCAGCGCATCCGCATGGGTGCCAATGCGGACGGCAAGCTGACCGCCATTGCCCATGAAGGCTGGTCAGGCAACCTTGCTGACGGCAAGGTCGAACTGGCCGCGCAACCGAGCCAGTTGCTCTACGCCGCAGAAAACCGCCGCGTCAGCATGCGCCTCGCCCCGCTCGACCTGCCCGAAGGCAATGCCATGCGTGCGCCGGGTGAAGCGCCGGGGCTGATGGTGCTGGAAATTGCCATGGACGGAAAGGCAGAACAACTGAAGATGGACCCGGGGCTGTTCCGCATCGCTAACGACACTCAAGTCGACCCGGTGAAAACCGAGCGGCCGTTCTCCCAGCGTCAACTGGTCAAATGCCTGCAGATCGGCGCCGAGAAATTCGGTTGGGATCAGCGCAAGGCGCAGCCGGGCACACGCCGTGAGGGCCGCTGGCTGATCGGCATGGGCGTGGCGGCGGCGTTTCGCAACAACCTGCTGGTCAAGTCCGGCGCCCGCGTGCGCCTGGAGCGTGATGGCAAGGTCGTTGTAGAAACGGACATGACCGATATCGGCACCGGCAGCTACACGATCATTGCGCAGACCGCCGCCGAGATGATGGGCGTTGGTCTCAATGATGTGGTGGTGCGTCTGGGCGATTCGGACTTCCCGGTCTCGGCCGGTTCCGGTGGCCAGTTCGGCGGCAACTGCTCGACCGCCGGGGTCTACGCTGCGTGCGTGAAATTGCGCGAAGCGGTGGCGGCCAAGCTGGGGCTGGCGGCGGATCAGGCGGAGTTCGCCGATGGTCAGGTGCGCGTCGGCAGCAAGAGCCTGCCGCTGCGCAACGCGGCTGAAGGCGGCGCATTGGTCGGCGAGGACAGCATCGAGTTCGGTGATCTGGCCGAGAAATATCAGCAATCGACCTTCGGCGCGCATTTCGTCGAAGTCGCCGTCGATGCCGCCACTGGCGAGGTTCGCGTACGGCGCATGTTGGCGGTTTGCGCGGCGGGGCGAATTCTCAACCCGACGTCGGCGCGCAGTCAGGTCATCGGCGCAATGACCATGGGCGTCGGCGCCGCATTGATGGAAGAACTGGCGGTGGACAAGCGTCTGGGCTTTTTCGTCAACCATGACCTGGCCGGATACGAAGTGCCGGTGCACGCCGACATTCCGCATCAGGAAGTGATCTTCCTCGAAGAAACCGACCCGATTTCGTCGCCGATGAAGGCCAAGGGCGTGGGTGAATTGGGGATTTGCGGCGTGAGTGCAGCGGTGGCCAATGCGATCTACAACGCCACCGGCGCGAGGGTGCGGGAGTATCCGATTACGCTGGACAAGATTCTTGATTCGTTGCCGGAGATGATCTGAAGCGAAAAGCCCCTCATCGGAACGCCGCCCGCCTAGCCCTCTCCCAAAGGGAGAGGGGACCGATCCAGGTATATTCAGGATGTGCAGCGACGTGAAAGTCTTTCTGTGTATCCATAATCGCAACGGCACGTTCAGGTCGATGCACATCGCAAGACACCTCGGTCGGCTCCCTCTCCCTCGGGAGACGCCTGGGGTGAGTCGCATGCTGTTAGCGCACCTGCATGGAGTGCTAGGGGTCGAGTGGATTCACCACCACGCTTGCAGAATGCCGAAGGTCTCGAGCATTCCCCAATCGGCTCCCTCTCCCTCGGGAGAGGGCTGGGGTGAGGGGCGCGGTTTCACTCGATCTTTGGATATTGCTCATCACTGACCTGCTCCATCCAGTCCACCACCTTGCCATCCAGCACTTCGGCAATCGCGATATGACTCATCGCCGTCGTCGGTGCTGCCCCGTGCCAATGTTTGGCGCCCGGGGCAATCCACACGGTATCGCCCGGGCGGATTTCACGAACCGGCTGGCCCCACTCCTGCACCAAGCCTGCCCCCGAGGTGACGATCAATGTCTGCCCCAGCGGATGGGTATGCCATGCAGTGCGCGCGCCCGGCTCAAACGTTACGGTCGCGCCACTGACCCGCGCCTCGTCGGTGCCTTTGAACGGCGCATCCACCCGCACCGTGCCGGTAAACCAGTCAGCCGGGCCTTTGGCCGAAGGTTGCGAGCCATTCGGTGTGACCGTGACACGGGGATTTTCGGTGGCCTGCACCTCACCAGCCAGCAGCGAGAGCGTCAGTGCAGAAGCAGCAATCGGGTTCATGGCATTTCCTCCAGTAAATGATGCAACCACTGTAGCGATCAGCACTCTTTGGATAATCGACTAGAATCCGAAAAAACTTATGCAGGACGATCATCAATGCTTCGTGAAAACGCCACCGACCTGCTCGCCTTTCTCGCCGTCGCCCGTGAACGCAGTTTCACCAAGGCTGCGGCCAAACTCGGCGTGTCGCAATCGGCGCTCAGTCACACCATTCGCAGCCTCGAGGCGCGACTCGGCCTGCGCCTGCTGACCCGCACCACGCGCAGCGTGTCGCCGACCGAGGCCGGCGAACACTTGCTGCAAACCATCGGCCCGCGCTTCGAGGAAATCGAGGTGGAACTGGCCGCCCTGAGCAACCTGCGCGAAACCCCGGCGGGCAAAATCCGCCTCAGCGCCACCGACCATTCGCTGAACTGGATCCTGCGTCCGGTGTTGCAGGATTTCCTGCCGCAGTACCCGGATGTATCCGTCGAGGTTTGCTGTGACTATGGTTTCGTCGATATCGCCGGCCAGGGCTTCGATGCCGGTGTGCGCCTGGGCGAAGACGTCGCCCAAGGCATGATCGCCACGCGCATTGGCCCGGACATGCGCATGGCCGTGGTCGGCTCCCCCGCCTACTTCGCCCGACGCGCTGCGCCGCAGACCCCGCGCGACCTGACCGATCACGCCTGCAACAACCTGCGCTTGCCAACCAATGGCGGGCTGTATTCGTGGGAGTTCGAAAAGGACGGCGAGAGTCTGAAGGTGCGTGTCGCCGGGCAGGTCACCCTGAACGGCGTATACCCGTTGCTCGACGCCGCGCTGGATGGTTTCGGGCTGAGCTACATCCCGGAAAACGTCGTCGCGCCGTTTCTGGCGGACGGTCGCCTGGTCCAGGTGCTGGGAGACTGGTGCCCGGCATTTTCCGGTTATCACCTGTACTACCCGAGCCGACGCCAGGCAGCGCCAGCGTTTGCGTTGTTGCTGGAGGCGTTGCGCTATCGCGGTTGACCCGGCTCAGCCCAGCAACGCAATCAACTGATGCCGCTGCGCATCGGTCAGCATCGGCCCAAAACCGGCTCCGGCGTTGTCAGCCATGTAGCGCGGATTGCTGGTCCCCGGAATCACACAGGTCACCGCCGGATGCGCCAGGAGAAATTTCAGCGCCAGTTGCGGCCAGCTGTTGACCTGTACATCCGAGACCCACGCCGGCAGCGGCTTGCCCTTGAGCCGGGCGAGCAAATCACCGCCGCCAAACGGCCGATTACAAATCACCGCCACCCCACGCTCGCGGCACAGCGGCAGGATGCGTTTCTCGACCGCACGATCATCCAGAGCGTAGTTGATCTGCAGAAAATCCAGCTTCTCGGCTTTCAGCACCGCTTCGACTTCGTCATAGGCCGACGAGGTGTAATGGGTGATGCCGATGTAGCGAATCCGCCCCTGCTCCTGCCATTCGCGCAGGGTCGGCAAGTGCGTTTGCCAGTCGAGCAGGTTGTGAACCTGCATCAGGTCGATGCGCTCGGTTTGCAGCAGTCTGAACGACTGCTCCATCTGCGCGATGCCCTCTTTGCGCCCGCGCGTCCACACCTTGGTGGCGAGAAACGCCGGCGAGCGCGGTTCGTGGATCGACAGCAATTCACCGGTGGTCTGCTCGGCGCGGCCGTACATGGGTGAGCTGTCGATCAGCGTGCCGCCCTTCCTGAACAGCGCTTCGAGGACGGCGGGCAACTGCCGGTAAACCGGATCGCCCGGCGCGACGTCGAAACCGCGATAGGTGCCCAACCCGACCATGGGCAGTGCCTCGGAGCTGGAAGGGATGGCGCGGGTCTGCATGGTCTGGTCTCCTGCCGTGGGCGGCGCAGTGGCGGTCGGCGCTACGCTGCCGGCCAATGCCCGATCAATGGTGAGCAGCGCCGCAGCTTGGGCAGCCAGCGTGAGCAAGCGGCGACGTGAGTAACCCTCAGTGTGGCGCATGCGAGTCCTCCTGCTGCGCGGATCTGTTGCACGGTGTGTGCGCCGGCTGTCAGGCGCAGTCGCTGAACTACACTGCCACAGCCAACCTTTCTCCCCGTTAAAAGTAGCCGAATGTCCCGAACCCTGATGTCACTCGTCGTTTTCATCATTGCCGTGTACCTGGTGCTGTGCGCCGCGCTGTTCGTGTTTCAGCGCTCGCTGATCTGGTTTCCCCAGCCTGCCGCCGTGGTTGCAGCGGACTCGCGAATGAAACTGTCGATGCCGGATGCCGAGGTCTGGGTGACAACTCGAGAGCGCAGCGGATCGCGCGCGCTGATCTATTTCGGCGGCAATGCCGAGGACGTCTCGCGCAATCTGCCGGAATTCACTGAGGCGTTTCCTGGCTACGCGCTGTATTTCCTGCATTACCGAGGCTTTGCTGGCAGCACCGGCTCGCCATCCGAAGCCGCGATTGCCGAAGATGCGCTGGCACTGTTCGATCAGGTCTATGCCAGCCACCCGCAGATTGCAGTCATTGGACGCAGCCTCGGTTCGGGGGTAGCGGTGCGCCTGGTCAGTCAGCGGCCGGTGCAGAATCTGATTCTGGTGACGCCGTTCAACAGCCTCGAGGAAATCGCCGCACGGCAATACCCATGGGTGCCGGTGAAATGGTTGCTCAAGGATCGTTTTGAATCGGGCAAGTACGCGGCGCATATCCGCACGCCGACATTGCTGTTGGCGGCCAGCGATGACGACGTGATTGGGCGCAGCAGCACGCAGCGCTTGTTCGAGAGTTTTCCTGCGGGCGTGGCGACGCTGAAGGTGGTGCCGGACTCGGGGCATAACTCCATTTCCGAGCGGGGGGAGTATTTGCGGTGGATGGGGGATGTGTTGAATCGCTAGTGGTTGTTTGCCAGTGATAGAGGGGTCGACCGGGGCGGCGTCTTCGCGAGCAGGCTCGCTCCCACAGTTGTTCCGAGTACGCCGTAAGCGCGATGTGGGAGCGAGCCTGCTCGCGAAGGCAGCGGTTCAAACAACAGCAATTCAATTGCATTGCCGCCACTGAACCAAGTCCAAAAAACCCAGTCCTATCCGCGCCGCCACACACGGCTCCCTCACTCTAGCGCTGTCCCCTTTCAGAGCTGTCCGTCCCATGCGCCACGCCGTTCGTTCGTCTCGCTTCGTTTCTCTGTGCCTGCTGATCCTGTTTCCTTTGTTCACTGAATCCGCCCACGCCAGTGCGGAGCGCGAGCTGGTGGCCGCCATCAATGATTACCGCGCCCATCCGCAGCGCTGCGACCGTCGCCCTGCGCAGCGTCTGGCGCCTTTGGCTTTGAAATCGAATCTGGCCTTGCCGATCGGCTATCGCTACGGCGGCGGCATGCGCGAGGCGTTGAAGTCTTCCGGCTATTCAGCAATCACGGTGCGCAGCATCCGCATTATCGGAGCCGAAGACGCCGACGAGGCCTTCGATCAGTTGCAGAGCGATTATTGCGGCGCCTTGCTGGATGCGAACTACGCCGACATCGGCATCAGCCATTCGCGCAATCAATGGCAGGTGGTGCTGGCGCAACCGGTGCTCGACAGCCGCGTCGGTGACAACCGCAGCGTCGGCAAGGCGCTGCTCGCCGAGGTCAACGCTGCCCGCGCCCGGCCGCGTATGTGCGGCCGCCAGCGCTTTGCCGCCGCGCGGCCATTGAGCTGGAATGCCGCCCTCGGCGCAGCGGCTCAGGGCCACAGCAAAGCCATGGCTTACGGCAATTATTTCGCCCACCGCGATCCCGACGGTGACATGCCGGCCGACCGCGCCCGTGCTGCCGGTTATCGCGGCCGCCAGGTCGGGGAAAATATCGCTGCGGGACAAAGCTCACCAGGCAAAGCCATGGCCGGCTGGCTGGCCAGCCCGGGCCACTGCGCCAACCTGATGAACCCGATGTTCACTCAGGTCGGCGCCGGCTTCGCCAGCGAAGCGCGCAGCGACGACGGCGTTTACTGGACGATGCTGTTCGGCGCGCCGTAAATCACGGCTGACTCCGGGCATTCTCATCGCTTGGCGTGGCCGGGCGCGGCATGACGTGTTGATGGCCGGTCGGGTCGTTGAGCTGGATGACATTACCCTTCTGCCACGCATCAGCCCCCGTTGCGACAGGCGCCGGTTTGATCTCGGCGCGGGCCTTTTTCTTTTCGGCGCTATCAATGCCAAGACGCCGATCGCGCTGGCGGATCATTTGCGCATCGGCCTGACCGTCAGCGGTAAAGCCCATCATCAGCTGCGGCACGCCCAGCGGCAGTTGCTTGTCCTGATCGGTGTGCCAGGTGTGCCAGGTCTTGCCGTAGGTATTGGCGAGTTTTTCCATCAAGCGCGTTTCTGCCACTTGCGGGATGCCCGGCGCGACCAACTGGCCAGAACTGACTTCGTGAGCGTGGCTGTGCCACAGGGCTTTTTCTTTCGCTGGCAATTGCGTGAACAGGCGCTGGCTGATGATGTATTCGACGCCCATCAGTTTGGCTTCAGCGGTGTTGCCGTCGTAGATCACACACTGGAACACTTCTTCGTTGAGCGCCGAGCAGTAGTGATGCGCTTCCATCTGCGCGCCGGGATGACCGTTGTAAAAATGGAAACCATCAAGGTACATGTTCAACGCGCGAATTGGCGGCTTGTCCTGCAACCACTGCGCGCCGACTTCGAGCATTTCCGTGTCGGACGCCTTGGCCTGGCCGGGTGTCTGCACCGGCGAATCGGTGTTGCTCATGGCGCAACCGGTCAATGCGGCGACCATCAAACCGATAGGAACCCAACGTCCCTGTGAGGTTGTCGTACGCATGTTTCACTCCTCGAACTGTCAGTGACGGGCGCGTGCTGGCCCTGTTCTGCAACTGAAAGCAGGAGATCGGCAGAGTTCGAAAAAGCTGCGTGCGGATCAGACTGGAGAGATCGTCGCCAGCACGCCAATCAGAATGGTCAAGGTCAGAAAGCCGCCGAGAAAAATCGCCATCTTGTACATGTTGCGCTCCTTGAGGCTGGGTGTGCGGTGCACCGGACGCTGCGGGATGAGGTCGGAGGGTGACTGGCCGCACTGCCGGGGCATTCTGAGCCTGTGGCTGTACCGAATACAGAGGCAGATGAAACAGAAAAATACGGATCAGATGCGCATCTGATCCGCTTCGGGCATGAAGCGGTATTCAGGCTGAGACTTGAGGATCCACTTTCGGCGCGGTTGATCTACAGTCATTGCCGACCGACAACAAGAAAAACCGGAGTGACCATGCCCGACCTCGCCTTGCAGCCCAACGTCGCCGCGTCCCTCGAGCGCTGGCACGAGATGATCCGCAGCGGCAATCTCAAAGCCCTGCCCGAACTGCTCGATCCGCAAGCTGTGTTCCGCTCGCCCATGGCCCACACGCCCTACCCCGGCGCGCCGGTGGTGGCGATGATCCTCAACACCGTGTTCGAAGTCTTTGAAGATTTCGCCTATCACCGCGAATTGGCGACGGCGGATGGCCTGAATGTGATTCTCGAATTCAGCGCCAGGGTTGATGCGAAGGAGTTGAAAGGCATCGACATGATTCGCTTCGATGAGCACGGCAAGATCGTCGAGTTCGAAGTGATGGTGCGGCCGCTGAGCGGGTTGCAGGCACTGGGCGAAGAAATGGGTCGGCGCCTCGGTGCCTATCTCGCGTCCGCAAAAGCCTGAATCCGCCCTGCATAAAAAAACCCACTGACCGTCGCCGGTTCAGTGGGTTTTGTGTGTCAGGGTTCTGCTTACAGAGCCATGTCACGTGCAGCGTTTTCCTTCGGCGCTACGGCTTTGTCAGCCGCAGGTGCCGCCGGAGCAGCTACCTGACCGATCGCTGGAGGCGTCGGCAGTTCGAGGATTTTCGCGGTGTAAGCCCACTCGGCAGCCACTTTGGCCGGATCGCTGTTCAGCTGGGTGCCGTAGCTCGGCACGATCTGGTGCAGCTTGGTCTGCCACTCAGGGGATGCGACTTTGTCTTTGAAGACTTTCTGCAGCACGCTCAGCATGATCGGTGCAGCGGTCGACGCGCCCGGCGATGCGCCCAGCAGGCCGGCGATCGAGCCGTCTTGCGAAGCAACGATCTCGGTGCCCAGCTTCAGCACGCCACCAGCGGCTTCATCACGCTTGATGATCTGCACGCGCTGGCCGGCTTGCCACAGACGCCAGTCTTCGGCTTTGGCGTTCGGGAAGTACTCCTTCAGCGCGTTCAGACGGTCTTCATCCGACAGCATCAACTGACCGGCAAGGTACTCGACCAGCGGGTATTCCTTGATGCCGACCTTGGTCATTGGCCAGATGTTGTGGGTGGTGGTGCTGGTCAGCAGGTCGAAGTACGAACCTTCCTTGAGGAACTTGGTGCTGAAGGTCGCGAACGGGCCAAACAGAATGACGCGCTTGCCATCCAGAACACGGGTGTCCAGGTGCGGAACCGACATCGGTGGCGCGCCAACCGAAGCCTTGCCGTAGGCCTTGGCCAGGTGTTGCTCGGCAATCGTCGGGTTCTCGGTCACCAGGAACGAACCGCCAACCGGGAAGCCTGCGTATTCCTTGGCTTCCGGAATGCCCGACTTCTGCAGCAGGTGCAGGGCACCGCCGCCAGCGCCGATGAACACGAACTTGGCGTCGGTTTCGGTCTTGCTGCCGTCCTTGAGGTTTTTGTAGCTCACACGCCAGGTGCCGTCGGCGTTCTTGGTGATGTCTTCGACTTCGCTCGACAGCTTCAGATCGAAGTTGGGTTTGGTTTGCAGGTGAGCGGCGAACTGGCGGGTGATTTCGCCGAAGTTCATGTCCGTACCCAGCGGGCTCCAGGTGGCCGCGATTTTCTGGTTCGGGTCACGCCCTTCCATCATCAGCGGTACCCACTTCTTGATCACCGCCGGGTCTTCGGAGTACTGCATGCCGGCGAACAGCGGGCTCGCCTGCAGGGCTTCGTAGCGCTTTTTCAGGAACTTGATGTTGTCATCGCCCCACACGAAGCTCATGTGCGGTGTGGTGTTGATGAACGAGCGAGGGTTCTTCAGCACGCCCTGCTGAACCTGCCAGGCCCAGAATTGACGGGAAACCTGGAACGCTTCGTTGATCTCGACAGCTTTCGGGATCGTTACGTTGCCCTTGTCGTCTTCCGGGGTGTAGTTCAGCTCGGCGAGGGCCGAGTGACCGGTACCGGCGTTGTTCCAGCCGTTGGAGCTTTCCAGGGCGACGCCATCGAGACGCTCGACCATTTCCATCGACCAGGTCGGTTCCAGCTCATTGATCCACACACCCAGGGTGGTGCTCATGATGCCGCCGCCGATCAGCAGGACGTCAACTTTCTTGGCTTCGGCAGCATTGGCAGACGACATCCCCATCGCCAAAGCCAGACCGAGCAAGGCTGTGTTCACTTTCTTAAACATCTGTTGCACCTATGATAAAACGCCTTCCGCCCGTCGTTGTTATCAGTCTGCGTTGCGCTGTGTTGACGCTCAGGCTGGCGTCGCGCAATCCGGCACACTTCAATATTGACGGGTGGGCACACAAGGCCGACATGTGGCATCGACCTCAGTTAATGTCCCTTCTGAACTGACTTCTTATCGTTATTGGCTTCAGCTGCTTGAGCGACAGGGATCCCGTCGGCCCGCCCGAAAGGCCAGCCAACCGAATTAAGTCAAAGCAAATTTGGCGCGGAGAATATCACGTCAGGGCGAACCCGCGCGTCTGTTCCCGACTTGAAAGTCTTTTTCCGCTCAGGGGCTTATCGGCCATGGGCGATCAAACATGACTGCGATCAGGCATTGGCCTGCAAAGTTTTTTGCGCGATGCGCATCGCAACTTGATAAATCAGTGCCAACCGCTCGTTGTTCATGCAGAAAATAACCTGCTACGTTGTACGATGACTGACGAACCTAGCCAGTCATCCCTACCCAATAACAACAAGGAAACAACATGACCAAATCCCGCCTCCTCATTGGCTTGTTCTGCGCGTTCAGCGCCTGTGCCATGGCCGCCCCTGCCCCAGCGGAAAAGGACGTTGCCCAAGCAGTTGATCACCTGACTCAGGCGATGCTGCACAAAGACATCGCCGAGTTGAACGCTCTGACCGCGCCGAACCTGACCTACGGCCACTCCAGCGGCAAGATTCAGAACAAGCAGGAATTCATCGCCGACATCGAAACCGGCCGCAGCGCATTCAAGACCCTGGAGATGCAAAAGCAGACCATCACGATGTCCGGCGATACCGCATTAGTGCGCCACCACTTCTCCGCACAGGCGTTGAAAGGGACCGAGGTGATTCCGACCGAGATCGAGAGTTTCCAGATCTGGCAGAAACAGGGTGGGAAATGGTTGTTGGTTGGGCGGCAGGCGTTCAGGTTTTGATTGAGGGCACATTGGCCTGATTCAGTGTTGCCCGAGCTGGCCTATTCGCGAGCAGGCTCGCTCCCACAAAGGACTCGACACTGGCGAACCTTGTGGGAGCGAGCCCGCTCGCGAAAGCGCTGGCTCAGGCAATGGAAAACCCGCTGGTCTACCTCAACATCACAACCGAAACCGATCCACCGACCGCGCCAACTGCCCCGCCAGATTCGACAACTCATCCGTAGTCGTCGCCGTCTGCCCGATCACCCGGCTATTGCCCTCGCTCATTCCCGCAATCATTTCCACCTGATGGGCGATCTCGTTACTGGCCTGGCTCTGTTCGCCAATCGTGCGGGTGATGTCGTTGACCAGTTGCGTGGTGTTCAGCGTGGCGTCGAGGATCTCGCGAATCGCCCGCTCGACTTCCGCCGTCACCGCCATGCCCTTGTCGACCTGCGCCACGCCCGCCTCCATGCTGCTGACCGCCTCGCGCGTGCTGTTCTGGATGCGCGCGACCATGGCGGCGATTTCCTGGGTCGAAGCGCTGGTGCGTGCGGCCAGACTGCGCACTTCATCGGCGACCACGGCAAAACCACGGCCCTGTTCACCCGCCCGCGCTGCCTCGATCGCCGCGTTGAGCGCCAGCAGGTTGGTCTGGTCGGCGATGCTCTTGATCACCTGAATGATGTTGAAGATCGCCTCGGATTCCTGATCCAGCGTGCGGATCACCTGCGCCGACTGCTGTGCCGAGCGGGCGATGTCGTCCATGTCGCTGACCACTTGATGAATCACCCCGCCACCCTCCTTGGCCAGGTTTTCGGCCTGATTGGCCATGCTCAGGGCACGTTCGGCGTGGCGGGTGATCTCTTCGATGCTCGCAGTCATCTGGCTGGCGGCGGCCGCCATGGTGCCGGCGGCAACGCTTTGCTGCTGGCTGCTGTCGGCGACCTGATGGCAGCCGTGGCTGAGCTGCTCGCTCATGCCACTGACGCCGTGAGCGTTGCGCCGGACCACGTCAATCATGTTGCGCAAATCGCGCTGCATGGTCGCCAATGTGCGGATCAAAACGCTGGCTTCGTCCTTGCCGGCGGGCTCGACAATTGGTTCGCTGAGATTGCCATGGGCAATGCTTTCAGCGATGCGGCTGGCGGATTTGAGCGGCCCCATGATACTCAGGATCACCCAGCGCCCCTGAATCAGCAGCAGCAACAGACTGACGACCAGCACCACTGCCAGCGCAAGATTGGCGTGGCGGATGGCCGCTTCGGTGCCTTCGCTGGTGTGCAGGGTGTTGTTTTCGATCAGTTCGCTGAGCGCGCCCATCTGCTCTTCGAGCTGAGTAAAGGCGCTATTGAACGTGCCGAGCTGCTGTTGGGCGGCATCCGGATTGTCCAGCGCCACGCCGACGATCTGCTCGGCGGATTTGATATAGGTGTCGAGGCTCGGCTTGATCTGCTCCAGCGCCGTGCGCAATGCCGGGTTGATCGGCAGCTTGAGGTTGTCATCCAGCACTTCACGAAAATGCCCGGCGTGCTCGGTGAGCGAATCGCGCACGTCGGTGGCGGTGGCGGTGCTTTTGCCCAGGCCGACCAGCATCGCCGAATAGACATCGGCGCGCAGGGCGTCGTGCATCATGTCCGCTTCCATGTGATTGCGCAGCGCGCTCATGCTCACCGTGTTATCGCCGACCGCCGTGGCCATCCGCAGGTTGCCGACGTAACTGACCAGACTCACGATCAGCGCCGTCAGCAGGCTGGTCGCAATCAGCAACACCAAACGCAGTTTGATCGACACCGTGGAATCTCCCGTGGGCACGCTGGATTGCGCTTGTCGGATTTCAGTTAAGCCTATGTGCAGGGAACTGCCGACACAGAGCGTATCGGCTGATGTCAGCGGCGACTTGAATCCGGCAAAACTTTTCAAACGCGAACCCGGTCACACCTTGCAGCGCCGCTGGATAATGCCTTCATCGCCGGTTAACCCCGGCAGGCTATCAATCCATGGCTTCGAACATTCATGCAGCTGAAGGAAACGCTTATGAAACGCGCACTGTGGTTTGGTCTGCTCGGCACGCTGGCAATCGGCACCGCACAAGCGGCAACGGAGAAAGTCGCGATCAACCTGGTCAGCGCCGACGGCGCGCCGCAGGCGATCGGCTCGGTCACCGTCAGCGAGACGCCTTATGGCCTGCTGTTCACCCCCGACCTGAAATCGTTGCCGGCCGGCATCCACGGCTTCCATGTCCATCAAAACGGCAGCTGCGAAGCGGGCACCAAGGATGGCGTCAAAGGCGCAGCACTGGCCGCTGGCGGACACTTCGATCCGGCGAAAACCGGCAAGCACCTTGGCCCTTACGCCAACGGGCATCTGGGCGATCTGCCGGCGGTATATGTGATGGCTGATGGTGTCGCCAACTACCCGGTGCTGGCGCCGCGCCTGAAGAAGATCGCCGAGATCAAGGGCCACGCCCTGATGATTCACGCCGGCGGCGATAACCATTCCGACATGCCCAAGCCTCTGGGCGGTGGCGGTGATCGCATGGCCTGTGGGGTGATCTGATCCCTCACCGCGGCGCTCGGCGCCAGCGCGTCAATACCAGCAAGGACAGCCCGGCGCCGAACAGCGCCAGGGCCATGTCCTTCTGCGAATCCCAAGGATCATTCTGCGCACCGACGAAGGCCTGGCCAGTGTCGTCGCCCAGGTAAGCGCCGCCGACCCATTCGATCAATTCGTACAACGCCGACGTCGCCAGCACTACATTCAGGGTCAACAGCGCCAGCCACGCGCCGCGCAACGGCGTCAGGCGCAGCAGCACTTCGCGAATCGGCCAGACCAGCAGCAATCCATAGCTAAGGTGCACCAGCCGATCATAGTGATTGCGTTCAAGACCCAGCACTTTGTTGACGCTCACCCCGGCCAACAGCGTGCCCCACTGATCGTAAGGCACCCGCGAATAGGTGTAATGCGCGCCGACTTCATGAATGCACAGGAAGGCGAAGAGCATCCCCAGCGACAGCGTCGACAGGCGAAAACGCCGATGCGCCAGCAGCAGGGTCAACACCAGCGCCAACGCCAGGACATTTTCCAATAGCCAGTCGACGCGGCTGCGCGGGAACAGGCCGAGCGCGATGGTCAGGCAGATAAATCCAGCGAGCAAAAGCGCTTCGATTCGCGTATCTGCCGGTTGGGCAACGTTGTCGCTGACTCTGACGAGCATGGGTCGATTCTCGGCAATACAGGCAAGCGGTAGACCCTTGCCGGTTTTGCCCGGTTCCTCGCCGCTACGTTTTTGCGGCCTACGGAACTCCCGCGCGCCGTTCACCTCTGAGGTTATGTAGTCCCTTCCCTTTTTGCTTAGCGCTTGTGGAGGAACACGTCATGCGCAAGTTAGTCCTGATTTCTTCTCTTATGCTTTGCCTGCCGGTCGGTTCGGCGCTGGCCCGCGTTGACGCGGGTGATGTCGCCACTTCGGCAGGTGTGTCCGCGTCGCTGTACTCGACCTTCAAGGACGACAAAATGGTGATTCCGGCCCGTGACGACGTGTCTGCATTCGTCGCCAGCGGCGGGGCCATTCGTGGGGTTTATCTTGAGTCGGTACTGCAACAGGTGCGCCAAGCCAACCCTGGCTTGAACGCCAGTGATGAAGACCTGGCCAACGCCATTCTGGTGCAATACGAAGGCGTGCAGCAGTAGTCACGAGGGAAGCAGCGGCCGATGGACGGCCGCTGAGTGCGCATAGGCAAACATGTCCGACGGCCTCTATGATGGAGGCCATGACGACCACCGTGCCCTTGCGCTCACCCTGCCCTCCCGGCGCCTGCATCTGCGGGCGCGATCCGTTGCTGGAAACCCCCGGCGCCGATCTGCGCATCCTGCGCCTGACTCGCGCAGAGGAAAAAATCCTCCTGGCGCGCCTGGAACAACTCAAAGACCTCGACGACCTCAAACGCCTGCAACAGCGTATGTACGAGCAACTCGGCATCCGTGTCGACGTCGCCCCCGGTTTCAACGAAGTCCGCACCATGCGCGGTATCGCCATTCAGATCGACGAGCTGCCAGGCCTGTGTCGCAAGACTCGCGCGGCAATTCCGGCGGCGATTCGCAAGGGCTTGGAAAACCACCCGCAAATCGCCTTCGAACTGCTCAACGCCCACGACTTGCTGCGCGACACCTGATCACTTTTTCATGCCGACGCGTTTGCGCATCTCGGCGGTGATGGTCTGACGGGTTTTCTTCATGTCCGCCCAAGGCTCATCACCGACTTCGGTCAGACGCTCGTGAACGTTGTAGATGTTCCAGTGATTACCGCCCTTGATTTCAGCGACTTCCTCTCGGTACAGCGGCACCGACACCGGCATGCCTTCCCGCGCGCGTGCGGCGTAGGCGCAAATGGTGGTGGCGCCGAGGCCGTTGCGCAGGTAATCGATGAAGATCCGCCCAACGCGGTTTTTCGGCCCGGACACCGCTGAAATACGATCCGGCAGCAACTTGGCCATATGGCTGACGATGGCGTGGCTGAAGTCCTTCACTTCGTCCCAGCCATGCTTGCGCGTCAACGGCACCACCAAGTGAATGCCTTTGCCGCCACTGGTTTTCAGGAAGGCTTTGAGGCCCAGCTCATCGAGCACGGTGAGGGTCAGCGCGGTGGCTTCAACCATGCTTTTCCATGGCAGCGCCGGATCCGGGTCGAGATCGAGGACGAAACGATCGGGCTTGTCCAGATCCACCTTTGTAGCGTTCCAGGTGTGCAGCTCGACGGTACTCATCTGCACCGCGCCGACCAGCGCTTCGGGATTGTTGATCATCATCACTGGCTGGCCGGTGATGTCCTTGTCTAGTGCAGTAATCCCCGGGATAGCCAGGCGTTCGGCGTTCTTTTGGAAGAACAATTCGCCGGCAATGCCGTCCGGTGCACGCACCAACGCCACGGGGCGATCCTTGAGTTGCGGCAGGATGTATTCGGCGACACTGGCGTAATACTGCGCCAGTTGCATTTTGGTCGTGCCGCTGACGGCGTCGATCACCCGATCCGGGTGGGTAATGCGTACCTTGCCGCCGGCCAGTCCTGATTGCGACGGTGCGGTCTCGGCTTTTTTGCTGGCGGCGGTTTTCTTTGCCGGTTGCTTGTCGGCGGTTTTGGTTTTTTCGTTTTTTTCGGTCTTTTCGGACTTGGCAGCTTTCACAGGCTTCGCTCGCTCCTCGGTGATGTCCTTGGCCGGTTTGTCATCGCGCAAACCATGGAACACGGCGTGGCGCACCGAGCCGTCCTTGGTCATCTCGGCGAATGCCACTTCGGCCAGCAGTTTGGGTTTGAGCCAGTGCACGCCTTTGGCCTCGAAACCGCTGGGTGGATTGACCACTGCGGCGCTTTTGGTCTGCAACGGCTTGAGTTGGGCGAGGATGCTTTTCAATGTGGTTTCGTTGAACCCGGTGCCGACCTTGCCGGCATAGCGCAACTCGCCGCTGTCACGGTCGTGCAGGCCGAGCAGCAAGGCACCGAAAGCACTGCGCGCACCTTTCGGATCGGTGTAGCCGACGATGACGAATTCCTGGCGATGCTTGCATTTGAGCTTGATCCAGTCGCCGCTGCGCCGCGATACATATGGCGAACCGAGGCGTTTGCCGATCAGGCCTTCCATCTGCATCTGGCAAGCGCTGTTGAGCAGCGCGTCCGGGGTTTCTTCGAAGGCTTCGGAGAAGCGCAGCGTTGAGGATTCTTTCTGCGCGCCGAGGATGGTGCTCAGCGCGGCGCGGCGTTCTTCCACCGGCACATCGCGCAGGTCGACGCCATTCAGATACGGCACGTCGAACAGGTAATAAACAATGTTGCCGCTGCGCCCGGCATCGAAGGCATTCTGCAACGCCTGAAAGTCCGGCACGCCTTGCTCATTGGCCACGACCATTTCACCGTCCAGCCATGCCGATTCCAGACCCAATGCCGCCAGTGCCTTGGCCTGCTGCGGGAGTTTGTGCGTCCAGTCGTGGCCATTGCGGGTGAACAGCTGCACCTCATCGTGATCGATCCGCGCCATGATCCGGTAACCGTCGAACTTGATCTCGTAGCTCCACTGCCCTTCGGGTGCGCTGTCGACCAGCGTCGCCAGTTCCGGCTTGATCAGTGCCGGCAACTTGGCCTTGCGCGCGCCGGTAAGCTGCCCGGACGCCTGCTTGCGCGGCTTGGCCGGGGCCTTTTTTACCGGTTTGGCTTTATCGGCAGCAGCCGCCGATTTGCCAACAATCGTGCGCTCGCTGAGCACGCTGTCGGGCTCGGCGACCAGCACGTCGAAATCATCCTGCGGTCGCGCGGCGTTGTCCTGATGCTTGATCAGGAACCATTGTTCTTTCTTGCCCGGCATGTGCGTGCGCACCAGATTCCACACGCCGCCGAGCTTCTCGCCCTGCAGCTCGAACTTGAGCCGCCCCTTGGCATAGGCCTTGTGCGGATCCTCCAGCGGAATCCACACGCCGCGATCCCAGACGATCACATCACCGGCGCCGTAATGCCCCTCGGGAATGCTGCCTTCGAACGTCGCGTAATCGAGCGGATGATCCTCGACATGAATCGCCAGACGCTTGACCGACGGGTCCAGCGACGGCCCCTTCGGCACCGCCCAGCTCTTCAGGGCGCCGTCGAGCTCGAGGCGAAAGTCGTAATGCAGGTGCGAAGCGTCGTGCTTCTGGATGCAGAACTGCAAGGCATGATCCTTGGCCGCCTTTCGGCCCGAGCGCTTGACTGCGGCCGGCTCCGACGTCGCGGAAAAATCACGCATGCGGTTGTAATCGTCGAGGTTCCTGTTCATGAGCACACCGATGGCAGACGGGTTCTGTTATGCAGAAGAGCGACACGGCGGCGGAAAAATTCAATCGAGGTAAAAAAGCCCCGGACGGATGGAGCGGCCGGGGCTTGTAACGACACATCCAGTAATTGGCTGGGGCTGGCTAAACAGAGTGCAGACGCTAAGGCTTTTCCGGCCTGATTGCGTCTGGCAACGATAGACCGACGCAGCCATAGCGCCAGCACCGTTGGGCTGACGCCGGGTAACCGATGAAATCGCACCCGAGAAATTTTCCGCGAGCCAGCTAAGATTCATGGGTGGTGAACCTTATCCCGGCCAAACCGGTCGATAGCTGCAACCCGACCCGGTTTGCCGACGCCCTTTCTGACGATGGGCGATACCCGGCTTGCTTCACTTTCTGGAGAACGCCCCCGTGATATCCACCGTACACATCGCCAGGCTCAAAGCATGGGGCGCCCATGGTTTTACCGCGACCGGCGTGGTCACCGCCTTCCTCGCCACCCTCGCCCTGCTGGAAAACCAGCCGATTCATTGCCTGATGTGGCTCGGCGTGGCGCTGATCGTTGACGGCCTCGATGGCGCGCTGGCGCGCAAGGTCAATGTGCAATCGGTGCTGCCGAGTTTCGACGGTTCGATCCTTGATCTGGTCATCGATTACCTGACTTATGTATTTATCCCGGCACTGTTTATCTACCGCTACATTCCCTTGCCTGATTACACCCTGCTGCTGACGGTGTCGGTGATTCTGGTGTCGTCGCTGTTCTGCTTCTGCAACGTCAACATGAAGAGCAAGGATAACTATTTTGTCGGCTTCCCGGCGGCCTGGAACGTGGTTGCGCTGTGCCTGTACATCATTGGCCCGGGGCCGTGGATTACCTTTCTCACCGTGATCGGGCTGGCGCTGCTGACGGTGACGCGGATGAAGTTCCTGCACCCGTTTCGCGTGCGGCGTTTCATGCCAATCAATATCGCGGTGACGGCGATCTGGCTGTTGTGCAGCCTGTCGCTGGTACTCAATCACCCGGTGATCAATCCGCTGGTGATGGGCTTGTGGTTGTTGATGTCGGCTTATTTCCTGGGGATCTGCATCTGGCGCACGGCGCTGGAGTGGTTTGATCGCAGCCATTTGAAATAAGCACATCCCCCTGTGGGAGCGAGCCTGCTCGCGAATGCGGTGGTTCCATCAACATCAAGGTTGTCTGGCACACCGCTTTCGCGAGCAGGCTCGCTCCCACAGAGATCTTCATCGATCAGGAAATCCGATCTGGACTAGCGCTTGGTAATCACCACCTCCAGATACTCACTCGGCACCACCAGCGACGCCTCCCCGGCGCGATTCGATCGGTTGAGCAACTCGGTCAGTTCATTCTCCAGCGCCTGCCCGGCCTCCGCCGACAACACCGCAAAAGCCTTGTGCACCGGCCCGTACCAGTGGCGAAAGATGTCAATGAAATGCGCCGCCGAGCGGTAGCGGAAGTTGAAGTGGCTGCGGGTCACGCGCACGACAAAATCGCGGTCATCGAAATGCTTGTGCAGCCACGCATCCGAGCCCCAGTTCGATGGCGGCTGAGCAACTGCGGGCGGTGGCAGATGCTGGCCGAGTATCTTGAACATCTGGCCGACGAAGCCCTCCGGCGTCCAGTTCGCCATACCGATCCGCCCGCCCCGCCGACAGACCCGCCCCAGTTCAGCAGCAGCGGTGATCTGGTCAGGCGCGAACATCACGCCGAACGTCGACAACACGGCGTCGTAGCTTTCATCGGGAAAAGGCAAAGCCTCGGCATCGGCCACCTGAAAAATCACCTCCAGATGCTCGGCCCGGGCGCGATCCTGACCACGCTCCAGCAGTGCCGCGACGTAATCGGTGGAGGTCACCACACAACCGCGCCGCGCCGCTGCAAGGGTGGCGTTGCCGTTACCGGCGGCGACATCCAGCACCTGTTCATCACAGCGCAGATCGCAGGCCTCGGCGAGGCTTTCACCGACGATCTGCAAAGTCGTGCCGATAACGGCGTAGTCGCCACTGGCCCAAGCGACTTTCTGACGTTCCTTCAGGGCAGTGAGATCAATCGGGGTACTCATGACAGCGAGCTCCGTGGCAGAGAGAAAGCACAGGCTGCGACGCGGACCGTGCTTGCTCACTATCGCGCCGAGGCTGCCCGGCGTCCCTGTCAATCGTCCGGCAACCCCGTAAACCAGGCACTTTGCCGATGAGTGGCGGAAATCTGTCAAGCACCTGATACACCTTGCGCATTGCCAGCGTCGCGGGATTGGTTTCTGATGCCGGTTCGCCTCTGGAACGGATCTGACTGATGGCATTGCAACTGGATTGGCTCGCCGCACACATGCAGTACAGCGATCGATACGCGGGGTGGATTCACCAACAATTTCATTACGAATACGCCGATCAACCTTTGGCTCGATGGCAGCGAGAATTTGCCGAAGGCCAAAGCAATGGCGATTGGTCATGCCTGATTGCCATGGACGGTGAGCGGCTGCTCGGCGGTGCGGCACTGGCGCGCGATGACCTCACTGATCGATCCGATCTCGGACCCTGGCTGGCCTGTGTCTTCGTGGATCCCGAAGCGCGGGGTCAAGGCCTGGCCGAGCGGTTGATTGAAGGAATATGCGAAGAGGCGAAAAAACGAGGGGTGGCGCGCCTGTATCTGCACACGCAGGACAAACACGACTACTACGGCAAACGCGGCTGGCAGGTTCTGCAGCAGTTTCAAGCGTGGGGCAAAACGCAATGGCTCATGGTCCGCGACCTCTGAGCCATTGCGTTGTCTTGATCAGGCAGCCGGTGCCTTGGCCTCCTCCAGCAACTGCTTGATCATCTGCTCCTGCTCGGCATAACGACCTTCACCGAAGTGGCTGTAACGCATCTGGCCCTTGGCGTCGATCAGGTAATGCGCCGGCCAGTATTGATTGTCGAAGTTGCGCCAGATCGCATAGTCGTTGTCGATCGCTACCGGGTAGGTGATACCGAGTTTTTTCACCTGATCCTTGACGTTGTTGATGATGCGTTCGTAGCCGTATTCGGGGGTGTGCACGCCGATCACTACCAGGCCGTCCTTCTCGTATTTCTTCGCCCAGTCTTTGACGTACGGCAGGGTGTGCTGGCAGTTGATGCAGTCGTAAGTCCAGAAGTCCACCAGCACGACTTTGCCGCGCAGGGATTCGGCACTGAGCTCTGGTGAATTGAGCCACTGCACAGCGCCCGACAGCGACGGCATCGCGCCCCGGGCCTCGTCCATCATCGAATCGGCGCGGACCTTGCTGACGAAGTAGTCGACCACTTTCGGCACGTTTTCCAGGACGTTTTTCTCGACGCTGGCCACGCCCTCGGAAGAGGTATTGGCGAGCAGGGTTTTGTCGGCGCCCGTCGAGATCACCGCGACCGTAGCAAGTACCGCAACCCCGGCACCACGGCGCAACCAGCCGCTGAACGGAATCGACGGTTTCAGCCGATTGACCAGACCGCGCCCGGCGAAGATCAACGTGCCCAGCGACAAGGCACTGCCGACGCCGTAAGCCAGCAGCAACAGGCTGGTCTGCGCATTGGCGCCTTGCAACATCGCGCCGGTCAGAATCACCCCAAGGATCGGCCCGGCACACGGCGCCCACAACAGGCCGGTGGCGACACCGAGCATGATCGAGCCCATCGGTCCTGCACGTTTACGCGTGTCCTGATCGAGACGATTGCCCAGCGCGACAAACGGCCTGGTCAGCCAGTCACCGACGCGGGCCGAGATCAGCGACAGAGCGAACAGCGCCATGACCAGCAAGGCAACGTGGCGGCCGGTGTTGCTCGCCTGAATCACCCCCTCGCTGCTGACCACGGCAAGGCTGGAGATCAGCGCAAAGGTCAGCGCCATGCCGGCGAGAGTCAGGAAGATCGAGGAACGGGTACGGTTGGCGCCAGCGAACAGAAACGGCACCACCGGCAGGATGCACGGACTGAGAACGGTCAGCAGACCGCCGAGAAATGCGATGAGGTACATAAGGGGTCACCTTGAAGTGGGGGCTGGGCACGCAACCGGGCAGCGAGGGAAACGTCCCCTCGCTAGCTCGCTTTATTTACACCGTGGCTCATGCAGTCGGACCGTCGAGCAACCGTCCTTGAGGCGTACGACTGGCACCGTTTTCCGCGACCAGTTGGCCTTGCGGTGTACGGCTGGAACCATCAGCGGCAACCAACTGCCCCTGCGGTGTGCGGCTGGAACCATCAGCGGCAACCAACTGCCCCTGCGGTGTGCGGCTGGAACCATCAGCGGCAACCATCTGCCCCTGCGGTGTGCGGCTGGAGCCGTCAGCGGCGATCAAGGCATCGCTGCCCTCCTTCGCCACGGTGGTCAGCTGGAAGCAGGTGCTGCTGGCGCAACTGCTCTGCTCCACAGCACTGTTGGCGTGGGCGGCGGCACCGGTGAAGGCGAAGGCTGCTGCGGTCAGAAAGCGCGAGACGTTGTTCATGGCAAAACTCCTTGCAGAAAAAGTAGGGATGACTCAGTTCTGGTTGTTGCAGCCGTCAGCGAATTTGCTGTAATCCAGCTCGCGGGTTTTGCCGGCGGAATCGAGGTAGGTCATGCGCGCCTCGGTGATGCCGCAGGTCACCGAGGTGTCTTCGGTCATCGACAGCACTTTCTGGATATCCAGATGGGTGCCGTAGGTGTAGGTTTGCCGGCTGACGTCAGCTTCGGCGTGGGCCGACAGGGTGCAGATGTTCAGAGCGGCGAACAGGCAGGCGGCGAATACGGATTTGTTGTTCATGGTGTAGTCCTCAAGGCTTCAGTGGGTTTGAGCCGAGGCGGTCTGTGTGTGCCTCGATGGAGCCTATTTGAGGCCTTCGAGGTATCGCGTCTGTGTCAGGAAAGGACGAGAATCACTCGTTGTGTATCCATGCAGCGTGTAGATACAGAGCGATACAAAACCCCGAAAAAATCGTGATTTTGCGTCGGTGTGTATCCGCCGCTGCGGCAGATACACTGCAATACAAAGGCAGGCAGGCGTGCGGTCTACGGCGCTATAGACTGCACGGCATTCCCCCTTTGACAGAGGCTTGAACCGATGGAACATGTCGATCACATTCTCATCGTCGACGACGACCGCGAGATCCGTGAACTGGTAGGCAACTACCTGAAGAAGAACGGCCTGCGCACAACAGTGGTTGCCGATGGCCGGCAGATGCGCAGCTTCCTTGATGCCAACACCGTCGACCTGATCGTGCTCGACATCATGATGCCCGGCGACGATGGCCTGCAGCTGTGCCGCGAATTGCGCGTGGGCAAACACAAGGCAACGCCGGTGCTGATGCTCACCGCGCGCAACGATGAAACCGACCGCATCATCGGTCTGGAAATGGGCGCCGACGATTACCTGACCAAACCCTTCGCTGCCCGCGAACTGCTGGCGCGGATCAACGCCGTGTTGCGCCGCACGCGTATGTTGCCGCCGAATCTGGTGGTCACCGAAGCCGGACGCCTGCTGGCGTTCGGTCGTTGGCAGCTGGACACCTCGGCCCGCCACCTGCTCGACAGCGACGGCACCATGGTTGCCCTCAGCGGCGCCGAATACCGCTTGTTGCGGGTGTTCCTCGACCATCCGCAACGGGTGCTCAGCCGCGATCAACTGCTCAACCTGACCCAAGGCCGCGAGGCCGATCTGTTCGATCGCTCCATCGATCTGCTGGTCAGTCGTCTGCGTCAACGCCTGCTGGACGATGCTCGGGAGCCGGCCTATATCAAGACCGTGCGCAGTGAAGGTTATGTGTTTTCGCTGCCGGTCGAACTGCTCGGGGCGTCAGCATGAAACTCAAGCTGCAATGGCCGCGCACCCTCGCCTCGCGCCTGTCGCTGATTTTCCTGATCGGGCTGATCCTGGCGCAGGGTCTGTCATTCGGCGCGCAATATTACGAGCGTTACCAGAGCGCGAAAAGCACCATGCTCGGCAACCTCGAAACCGACGTCTCGACCTCGATGGCAATCCTCGATCGTCTGCCCGCCGCCGAACGCGAAGCGTGGTTGCCGCGTCTGGCCCGGCGCAACTACGGCTACCTGCTCAACGAGGGCGAACCGGGCATGCCGGTGACCTCGGCTGAAAAGTCCGTCGCGATTGCCTCGATTACAGCGGCCATCGGCGACACTTATCCCATCGTGTTTACCGAAGTTCCCGGCGGTCCGAGACAACACTTCCAGGGCCACCTGCGCCTGAGCGACGGCAGCCCGGTGACCATCGATATCCGTCCGGCGATGGTGCCGCTGTCACCGTGGTTGCCGGTGGTGCTGCTCGGCCAACTGGCGTTGCTGATCCTCTGCACCTGGCTCGCCGTGCGCATCGCCATCCGGCCACTCACCCGCCTCGCCAACGCGGTGGAAACCCTCGACCCCAACGCTCACCCGATCAAGCTCGACGAGCAAGGGCCGACCGAAGTGGTTCACGCCGCGCGGGCGTTCAACGCCATGCAAACGCGCATCGCCGCCTACTTGAAAGAACGCATGCAACTGCTCGCGGCGATTTCCCACGACCTGCAAACGCCGATCACCCGGATGAAACTGCGCGCAGAATTCATGGACGACTCGGTCGAGAAAGACAAACTGAGCAGCGACCTGGGCGAAATCGAGCATCTGGTGCGCGAAGGCGTGGCCTACGCCCGCAGCGTTCACGGCGCCACCGAAGAAAGCCGGCGTACTGATCTCGACTCGTTCCTCGACAGCCTGGTCTTCGACTATCAGGACATGGGCAAGGACGTGCAGCTCGGCGGCAAAAGCAAAGCGGTAATCGAAACCCGTCCGCAGGCCCTGCGCCGGGTGCTGGTGAACCTGACCGACAACGCCCTGAAATTCGCCGGCGCCGCGCAATTGCAGGTCGAAGCGCAGGGCAACAGCCTGTCGGTGAAAGTCCTTGATCGCGGCCCGGGCATCGCCGAGGCCGAACTGGCGCAGGTGCTGGAACCGTTCTATCGCGTGGAAAACTCGCGCAATCGCGACACCGGCGGTACCGGGCTCGGATTGGCGATCGCCCAGCAATTGGCGATGGCGCTGGGTGGCTCGCTGCTGTTGAGCAATCGTGAAGGCGGCGGGCTGTGCGCTGAACTGAAGTTGCCGCTGCCGCGCTGAGGAAAAACACCGACTAGACTCATTCATTACCCAGTCGAGGGGGCCGCAGGACGTCTGCTGTGCCCTGCCCCTATCCGTGACCACCGCCCGGTGGCGCCTGCCTCGACATTCAACGCCGCCGGACGGTGATCCTGTTTCAGGAGCACACGTGATGAATGAGGCGAAGCTCAACGAATTCATGGGCAAACTGGTCAACGACATGGGCGGCGCGGCGATGCTGGCCAATGTCATTGTCGGCGAAGAACTCGGTCTGTACCGGGCAATGGCCGACAGCCAACCGATCAGCCCCGAAGCCCTCGCAGCCAAAACCACCTGCAATCCGCGCCTGGTGCGCGAATGGCTCAGCGCCCATGCCGCATCGGGCTATATGGAACACGTTGACGGTCAGTTTCGCTTGCCGGAAGAACAGGCACTGGCGCTGGCCGTGGAGGAATCCCCCGTGTACGTCGCTGGCGGTCTCGGCGTGGTGGCGTCGTTTTTCCATGACAAGGACAAACTGGTCAAGGCCATGCGCGGCAATGGCGCCTTGTCTTGGGGCGATCACCATCCGTGCATGTTCAGCGGCACTGAACGCTTCTTCCGCCCCGGCTACAAAGGTCACCTGATTGCCGAATGGCTTCCGGCCCTGGAAGGCGTGGTGGCCAAGCTGGAACGCGGCGCCAAGGTTGCCGACATCGGCTGCGGCCACGGCGCCTCGACGGTGATCATGGCCCAGGCGTTTCCGAAATCGCAGTTTGTCGGCTTCGACTTCCACGCGCCGTCAGTCACCGTCGCCACGCAACGGGCCGAAGAAGGTGGCGTGGGCAATCGCGCCAGATTTTTCGAGGGCACGGCGAAAAACTATCCCGGCGGCGACTACGACCTGATCTGCTTTTTCGACTGCCTGCACGACATGGGCGACCCGGTCGGCGCCGCTCGCCACGCTTATGAGTCGCTGAAAGACGACGGCACGGTGTTGTTGGTCGAACCGTTCGCCAACGACAAACTGGACGACAATCTCAACGCGGTCGGGCGCCTGTTCTACGCAGCCTCGACGTTTATCTGCACACCCAATTCGCTGTCCCAGGAAGTCGGCCTCGGGCTCGGTGCGCAGGCCGGGGAAATGCGCCTGCGCAAAGTCTTTGTCGAGGCCGGGTTCAAGCAGTTCCGCCGCGCCACGCAAACGCCGTTCAATCTGATTCTGGAGGCGCGCAAGTAACCCGTGCGGATCGCGTGCTAACCTGCCGGCACTGCCCATTCTGGAGTGCTGAGCATGCTCGATAGCCCGATCCGCGAACATCTCGATACGCTGTTGCAGGCCATGGCCGACGATAACTTCCTGATATTGACCGGCGCTGGCATCAGCACGCCATCGGGCATTCCGGACTATCGCGACAGTGACGGCGTGCGTCGCGGGCGGCAGCCGATGATGTATCAGGAGTTTCTCGCCGCCCCGGAATCACGCCGGCGCTACTGGGCGCGAGCGATGCTCGGCTGGCCGCGCGTGCGTCAGGCCAGACCGAATGCCGCGCATGAGGCGCTGGCGACATTGCAGCAGCGTGGCCGGATCAGCGACTTGATCACGCAGAACGTCGATACCTTGCACGATCAGGCCGGCAGCCACGATGTGATCGAACTGCACGGCAGCCTGCATCGAGTGCTGTGCCTGGATTGCGGGCAGCGCAGCGAGCGCGACGCGATCCAGCAGCAGATGGAGGCACACAATCCCTACCTGAGTGGTGTTGATGCGGTGCAGGCGCCGGATGGCGATACCTTGCTCGACCCGGCATTTGAAGCGCGCTTTCAGGTACCGCAGTGCCCGCATTGCGCGGGTGAGCGGATGAAACCGGATGTGGTGTTTTTCGGCGAGAACGTGGCGCAACCGACAGCCGCACGGGCGCTGGCCGCCGCCGAGAATGCGGCGGGTTTACTGGTGGTGGGATCGTCGTTGATGGCGTATTCGGCGTTTCGCTTGTGTCGGGTGATTGCCGAGCATGGCAAGCCGTTGATGGCGATCAATCTGGGCAAGACCCGGGCGGATGATCTGCTCGATTTGAAGATTGAAGGCTCGTGTGAGGAGCTTTTGCCTTGGTTGGTGGAGGAGCTGAGGCGGTGAGATTTTGAGTAATGGGTTCGGCTTGAAATCGGCCCCTCACCCTAGCCCTCTCCCGAGGGAGAGGGGACTGACCGAGGTGTTTGTACGGGATTCGTCGACCTGAAATCACTCATCGAACTCAGATCTTTGACTGCCGTGCTGGTGCCGGACTCAATGCGCCCGATCCAGCCCCGCCAGCAATGCGCTGTCGTGGCTGTAGATGTCCGGCGCATAACGCACCTGGCCGCTGCTGTCGACTTGCGCCGTCCAGTAGGTCATCAGGATCGGCACCGGCGCCGACAGGCGAAATTCATGGGTGGTGCCGGTTGCCAGCAAAGTTTCGGTGCGAGCTTTTTCTGCCGGGGACAGCAGCAGATCGCGCAGTTGCAGCGGGTGCTCGACGCGCACACAACCGGAGCTGAACGCCCGTGGGCCTTTGTCGAACAGCGCCTTGCTCGGCGTGTCGTGCAGGTACACCGAAAACGGGTTGGGGAAACGGATGACCATTTGCCCCAGCGGATTGCGCGGGCCGGCGTCCTGACGCAGGAGGATGTTGCCGGGGTTGTCCCAGTCGATATCCGCCGCTGCCAGAGGCTGGCCGTTGGCGTCGAGCACTTGCAGGTTCTGGCGCCTGAGGAAGGTCTGGTCCTTGCGAATTTCCGGCAGTTTGTCTTCCTTCCAGATAGTCGGCGGAACAGTCCAGGTCGGGTTCAGCGTCAGGCGGGTGACGCGGGATTTGAGCAGCGGCGTCTGGCGTTCGGCGCGGCCGACCTGGGTGCGGGTCTGCCACACCGGTTGACCGCTCTGATACAGCGTCAGCTCAGCGGCGGCCACGTTGACCACCAGGCCACTGGGCTCCATGTCCTGGGCAATCCAGCGGAAACGTTCGAGATTGACGCGCAACTGATCGCGGCGGGTCAGCGGGCTGATGTTCAGCTCGGCAATGGTGCCCGGCCCGACCACGCCGTCAGCCTGCAACGAATGGCTGGCCTGAAAGTGCTTCACGGCTTCCACCAGCACGTCATCGTAGGCGTTGTCCGGTGTCACCAGTGCGTGTGCCAGATAACCTTCGCTGTACAAGCGTCGGGCCAGTTCCGGCACGCGCGGGTCTTCCATCGCCGGACGCAGCAACGGGCCGTTGCCCACCGGCTGCCATTGGGGCAAGGCTTGCAAGCGTTGCGCGGCGTACAGCTGACGCAGGCTTTGATATTGCGGCAGATGCGGACGCGCCAGGTCGAACGCCGCAGCAATATCGTGCATGCCCGGCACGGCAATGCTGAGCAATTGCGCCTGACGGTCGGTCGGCGGGCCGTCGACACGCCACAGCGGTTCGAAATGCGATTGCAACAGACGGCCGTAATGCAGATCCTGCAAGGCTTGCAGGTAGTTGCGGCTGATGTCGATGTCGGCGCACAACTCGCCGTCCTGCGGCGGCGTAGTGGCCACGGCGTAGCGATTCGGATTCAACCCATCATCAGCCAACAGCTGCAATTGCGCGCGCAATGCCGGCAAGCGTGCCGACTCACTCGCCCACACCGGCATCCAGTCCTGCTGTTCATAAAACGCCTGCAATTGGCTCAACGCCGGGCCATTGAGGCGCGGAGCAATGGCCGGGCACGACTGCGCCAGGCTGATCAAAACCGCCTGCAACGGGCTGCGCGGCTCGACCGGCAATTGCGTTTCCGGCGTCGGCAGGGTTTCGAGCGGGGGCAGCGGCTCATCGGCGCAAGCGACAAACGGCGCTGCGAGCAAACAAATGCTCAAGTAGCATGCGTACTTTTTGAACAACTGCTTTACTCCAATCCATGGCCGTCCAGATGACGGTCAACCTTACATCAGGTGCGCTGAACAGTCAGGCTCGAACCACGAGCCTGCGGGTATTGACTGGGAGTCAGGAGCCAAAGTGCCGTTTATGTAGCAAGTTGAGGACACTTTATAAAATGTTGACGTTTTTGCGCCGACTTCTGTTGAGCACCGCGACCCTTATCGCCGTGACCAGCCCAGTATTTGCCGCCGGCAAGCCATCGCCGGTTCTCTACAACAGCCTCGCCCACGCCGCGCCGGAACTCAATCCCCAGGCGCTCAAAGGTGCATTGAACGCCATGCAATGCGCGGTCAACAACGGCGCGAAACCCTCACGGCATCTGGCGATCATCGATTATTCGCAACCGTCCACCGAACGCCGCCTGTGGATCTTCGACCTGAGCAAAAAGAAACTGGTGCTGCGTGATCTGGTTGCCCACGGTTCCAACTCCGGGGAAAACTTCGCCACGCAGTTTTCCAATCGCGAAGGCAGCTATCAGTCCAGCCTCGGCCTGTTCCGCACTCAGGAAAGCTACGAAGGTACTCACGGCTATTCGCTGCGCATGGATGGTCTGGAACCCGGTTTCAATGATCTGGCCCGTGATCGCGCGATCGTGATTCATGCCGCCAGTTACGTGAACCCGCTGTGGAGCAAGCGTCAGGGGCGTATCGGCCGCAGTCAGGGTTGCCCCGCCGTGCGGCCGCAGATCGCCAAACAGGTGATCGATCGCCTGAAGAACGGCCAGTTCATGTTTTCCTGGTATCCGGATCAGCGCTGGCTGCAAAAGTCACCGTATCTGAACTGCCAGCCGCAGCAGGTGGCGAGCATTCTCAACACCCACGCCAGTTAACGCGCGTCGCCGCCGGCGGGTTTGTAGAACAGGAACCTGCCGGTCTGCGCGGTGTTGCGATAGGCCTTGGCCCAGCTCGGGTGCACGCCGCGATCGTGAAAATACAGGGCGCCGCGCGTGCGGTCCTTGAGCTGACGGTTCAACGCCTTGCCAGCGATTTCCTTGGCCAATGCGTATTCGGAATCCTCCTTGACCTGATCGGGCTTGCCATCGCACCACCAGGAAAACTGGCAGTTGCCGCTTTCCGATCCTTGCTTGACCACCGCGCACACTGTGTCGGGAAAGCCGTCGTGGCCGAGGCGATTCATCACCACGCTGGCGACGGCTTCCATTTCCGGGGTGTCCTTGCCCTTGGCTTCCCAGTAAATACTGCGCGCCAGACAGGTCAGCGGATCGTCCAGCGGCGCGGCGCCGGCCGGGTCCACCGCCTGCGCTTCGGTCGGGGTGATGGCTTCGGATTTCGGCGCCGGCGCGGCGCTGACTTTATCTGCCGCTTTTTCCTCCAGCACCTCGGCTTTCTGTTCGGCCTTGGCCTCGATCGGCGCCTGCGCCCCGGCCCATGCCGCGCCGGTCAAAAAGATCCACAACAAACCGCCCGCCAAGCCTTTCAATCCCATGTCGGTTCTTCCGTCAGCGCCCGCCCGGGGCAAGATGTTACGTAGGTGAGACGCCCGGTTTGCGGGGTCTTCGCAGAGTGTAGCGAGCAAATGCGCGGGCACACCAGCGCAGAAAAAAATCCGCCGCAAAGAAAAACACATTCACTCACCGGGGGCCTTTCGCGCATCATGGGCGCATTCAGCTCAAGGGAGATTTCCATGCGCTTCATGCCGTCCGTTTTGCGTTGTGCCGCACTGTCGCTGGGCGTGGTGTTCGCCACCTCGGCGCTGGCTGCCGATGAACTGCAATTGATCGAGTCGATCAACAGCTATCGCAGCCAGCCGCAGCGTTGCGGCACGCAGGCATCGAACGAGTTGCCACCGCTGTCGGCCGATCCACGTCTGCGCCTGCCCGCCAGCGGCGCGGTCGATCTGCAGCAGGCCATGACCAGCGCGCAGTACCCGATGGTCAACGTGCAGGCAATCACCCTCAACGGCCCGCGCGATGCAGCGGCGGCGATGCAGGCGATCAAGGAAAGCTTCTGTCAGGTGGTGCTCGATCCGCAGTTCGTCGATATCGGCGTCAACCGTGTCGACCGCGACTGGCGCATCGTTCTCGCGCGGCCGTTGCTGACGGCGAAACTCGGCGATGCACAAAGCGAAGGGCAAAAGCTGCTGGCGCAACTCAATACCGCGCGCGGCCAGGCGCGCCAGTGCGGCGGGCAGTCCTTCGCGGCGGCAGCACCGCTGGCGTGGAATGCCACGCTGGGCACTGTCGCTCAGGATCACAGCCGCGACATGGCCAACAACAATTACCTCGACCACAAGGACCGCGACGGCCGCACGCCAGGCGACCGCGCCGAGCTGTCCGGTTACAGTGGGCAACTGGTCGGCGAGAACATCGCCGCCGGGCAAGACACCGTCGGCAAGGTCGTTGACGGCTGGCTCGCCAGCCCCGGGCATTGCGCCAACCTGATGAACCCGCAATATCAGGAACTGGGCGCCGCGTACGCGACCGATCCGAAAAGCAACGCCGGCATTTACTGGACGGCAATGTTTGGCGCACCGTAAGGCATCATCGACGCCGTCAATCACTCGGTCAGCCAGAGTGATTGGACGGCATGGCGAGCGCAGCCTACCCTGCGCGATCTGCGCCCGCTGACGGCGTTCCACATCCACGAGGCGAGCCCATGACACAGCGTGAATTGATCGATGGTCACAACCGCCGCGTGGATTATCTGCGCCTGTCGGTCACCGACCGCTGCGATTTTCGCTGCGTCTATTGCATGGCCGAGGACATGCAGTTCCTGCCGCGCCAGCAGATCCTCACCCTCGAAGAGCTGTTCCAGGTAGCGCAAAGCTTCGTTGCCCTCGGCACGCGCAAGATCCGCCTCACCGGTGGCGAGCCGCTGATCCGGCCTGGTGTCGTGCAACTTTGCGAACAGATCGCCGCCCTGCCCGGCCTGCGCGAACTGTGCTTGACCACCAACGGCTCGCAATTGGGCCGACTGGCTCAGCCACTGTTCGACGCCGGGGTCAAGCGCCTCAACATCAGCCTCGACAGTCTCGATCCGCAGCGCTTCAAAGAGCTGACCCGCACTGGCGATCTGGCGCAGGTCATCGACGGCATCGATGCCGCGCGTGCCGCCGGTTTCACCCGTACCAAGCTCAATTGCGTGGTGATGCAGGGCCGCAACGATCACGAGATCAACGATCTGGTCAGTTTCGCCATCGAGCGTGATCTGGATATTTCCTTCATCGAAGAGATGCCGCTGGGCGCGATCGCCGAACACAGCCGCGCCGAATCCTTCTACTCCAGCGCGCAAGTACGCGAACGCATCGCCGAACGTTTTACCCTGATCGACTCGACCGAATCGACGCAAGGGCCGTCGCGCTACTGGCGTGTGGCCGAAGCGCCGAACATTCGCCTGGGCTTCATTTCACCGCACAGCCATAACTTCTGCGGTACCTGCAACCGCGTGCGCCTGACCGTCGAAGGTCGCTTGCTGCTGTGCCTGGGCAACGAGCATTCGATGGACCTCAAAGCGGTGCTGCGCGCCCACCCGGGCCACCCGGAACGTCTGGAGAACGCGATCATCGAGGCGATGAAACTCAAGCCGTATCGACACAACTTCGAAGTCAACGACGACGTGCAAGTGGTGCGTTTCATGAACATGACCGGCGGCTGATTCGCCGCGCAACCGGGACCGCGAGATGATCGTCAGACCGAGACCCAATCAGTTCGCCGTGCTGTTCACCCTCAGAGGCTCGATCGCCAAACGCATCGCCGTGCGCACCTTGATGCTGACACTGCTGGCGGCAGCGATTGTGCTGATCGAACTTCTGGTGCCGAGCTACTTCGCCCAGATCAATTCGACGCCGTTCACCCTGCTCGGTCTGTCGCTGTCGATCTTCCTGAGCTTTCGCAACAACGCCTGTTACGACCGTTGGTACGAGGGCCGCAAGGCCTGGGGCGAGGTGCTGCTGCGGGTGCGCTCGGTGATGCGCGAAACCCAAGGCATCGATGACTCGCGCCTGCGTGGACAACTGTTGCGCAACCTGTGCGGTTTCGCCCACGCGTTGAATGCGCGGTTGCGTGGAGACAGTGAGGAGCAGGCCAGTGCCGACTGGGTCAGCCCGCCGATCGGTGGTGCGGCGCCGGATCACTGCGGACAGATTCTTCATCAGGTCGGGCGCCAGTGTTCCGAGCTGGAAACGGCCGGTGTGCTGTCGCCATGGCGTTATCAATTGCTGGCCAATCACCTGACCTGCCTGAGCCAGGCACAGGCCGTGTGCGACCGCATCAAGAACACGCCACTGCCCTTCCCTTACACCCTGCTGCTGCACCGCACCATTTACCTGTTCTGCCTGTTGCTGCCCTTCGCCATGGCGCAATCGCTGGGATGGTTGACGCCGCTGTTCACGGCAATTGTCAGCTACACCTTCTTCGGCTTCGACGCGATTGCCGATGAACTCGAAGACCCGTTCGGCCGCGATGAGAACGATCTGCCGACCGATGCGCTGGTGCGTACCCTGGAGCGCGATGTGCTGTACGAACTCGGCGTCTCGCCTTTGCCGCCCGCGCCGGAACCGGACGATTACGTGCTGCGCTGATGACACAACGGCAAGTAACGAGATGGCCCGGCGCGTCCGCTCGGGACCGAGGTGCGGCCATTCGCGAGCAGGCTCGCTCCCACAGTTGAAATGCACTCTCCTGTGGGAGCGAGCCTGCTCGCGAAAAAGGCAACTCGGTCAAGCAGCCCAAACGCCGGAAAGCGCCACCGACGATTCTTCCATTTACACGCGCGCAAATTCCCCCTTACTATCCGGGCACACCGGTCGCCGGGCCTCCCCTGCCGCCGACGCTTTCCGCCAACGGAAACACGCGTTATGAGTACGTCACCACAACAACCGCAAAGGTTGCACGTCTCTGCTGTACGCGCCCACTGCAACAGGGGCCGCGTATGAACCGCATCGTCAATCTGCCCATGGCCCTGCGCCGTTCCAAGCTGCGTCACTCCGCACGCCCGCCGGATATCGCCGTTCCTGCCTGATCGCGTGAGCTGAAACCGCGACAGTCAATTTCCCGATTTTCCTGATATCCCTGCCGGGACACTTACGCGTTTTTGTCGCGTCGTGTCCGGCCGAATCTGCGCGCCTGTGCGGCGCCACCGTGAGTGATTTGCCATGAAATTCGCAGCCATCGAAGACGCACGCCTGTTCCTCGAACAGAACCCCGATATCGACATGATCGAACTGTTCATCCTCGACGCCAACGGCGTGCCGCGCGGCAAGCTGTTGCACCGTGAAGAACTGCTCGCCGTGTACGAAAGCGGCCGACCGCTGCCGAGCACCATCCTCGGCCTGACCGTACAGGGCGAAGACGTTGAGAACTCCGGACTGGTCTGGGACGTCGGCGACATCGACTGCCGCGCCTATCCGCTGCAAGGCAGTCTGGTGCGCCTGCCGTGGCGGCAGATTCCGACCGCTGCGGTGCAGGTCAGCATGCACCCGAGCGAGGGCATGCCGGCGAGTATCGCTGACCCTCGGCACCTGCTGATCAAGGTCATCGACGGGCTCAAGGCCGAGGGCTATCACCCGGTCATGGCCTGCGAGCTGGAGTTCTATCTGCTCGACGCCAAACGCGATCACAACGGCCGCCCACAACCGGCGCTGGACGCCGACGGCGGGCGACCGCGACACACGCAAGTCTACGGTTTGCGCGAGCTGGAGCAGATCGAGCCATTCCTCGCCGACCTCTACAGCGCCTGCAAACTGCACGGCATTCCGGCGCGCACGGCGATTTCCGAATACGCGCCGGGGCAAGTGGAAATCACTCTGGAACACGGCGATGCGCTGGAGGCGATGGATCAGGCGGTGCGCTACAAGCGTCTGGTCAAAGGCGTTGCGCACAAGCACGGCATGCAGGCGACGTTCATGGCCAAGCCGTTCGATGATCTGGCCGGCACCGGCATGCACATGCACGTCAGCCTCGCCAATGCCGAGGGGCGTAATTTGTTCGCTTCTGAAGACCCGGCCGGCACGCCGCTGTTGCGCACGGCGATTGGCGGCATGCTCGCCTCGCTGCTTGATTCGCTGCTGCTGTTCTGCCCCAACGCGAACTCTTACCGGCGTTTCCAGGCCAACAGTTACGCGCCACTGGCGCCGACTTGGGGTGTCGATAACCGCACCGTCAGCCTGCGCGTACCCGGCGGCCCGGCGCCGACACGACACATCGAACACCGCATCTGCGGCGCCGACGCCAACCCGTATCTGGCAGCAGCAGCGATCCTCGCCGGCATTCACCGGGGCATTCGTGAAGAGCTGGATCCCGGGGCACCGGTCGAGGGCAATGGTTACGCTCAGGCAACAGAATTGTTGCCGACCGATTGGCTGACGTCGTTGCAGGCGCTGGAAAATTCCGCGTGGGCACGGGAGGCGTTGGGCCAGGAATTCCTTGGGGTGTATCTGGCGGTGAAGCGTGCCGAGTATCGCCAGTTCATGGCTGAAGTGGGTGAGCAGGATTGGCGGTGGTACCTGACCGAGGCTTAACGATCCGACACCGAACCTGTGGGAGCGAGCCTGCTCGCGAAGGCGTCATCACATTCAACATTTTGGGTGACTGACACACCGCTTTCGCGAGCAGGCTCGCTCCCACAGGGAATGCACTTCGAACCTGGATTTTTTGTGGACCCCAACATGACCATTCGCTGCAATTCCTACTACACCGCCACCCTCAACCACGACACCGACTACCCGACCCTGCAAGGTCGGCACAAGGTCGATGTGGTGATCATCGGCGGCGGTTTCACTGGCGTCGCCACTGCCGTCGAGCTGGCGGAAAAAGGCCTGAAGGTCGCCATCGTCGAAAGCCACAAGATCGGCTGGGGCGCCACCGGGCGCAATGGCGGGCAAGTCACCGGCAGCCTTTCCGGCGACGGCGCGATGCGCAAACAGATGCGCGCGAAACTTGGCGATGACGTGGACGATTTCATCTGGCATCTGCGCTGGCGCGGGCATGAAATCATCCAGCAACGCGTCAAGAAATATGGCATTGAATGCGACCTCAAACACGGCCATTTGCACGCGGCGTACAAGCCGAGCCACATGGTCGATCTGCGCAAGGATTACGACGAAGCCGTGCGTCGCGGATTAGGCGATGAAGTGAGCCTGCTCGACCGCAGCCAGGTTCGCGACCTGCTGCAAAGCGAGCTCTACCACGGCGCCATCAAGAACACCCGCAACATGCACCTGCACCCGCTCAACCTGTGCATTGGCGAAGCACGCGCAGCCGAAAGCCTGGGCGCGCAGATCTTCGAAAACAGTGAAGTGCTGGAGATCATTCACGGCGACACACCTGGCGTGCGCACCGCCCACGGCCAGATCGACGCCAATCAGGTGATGCTCGCCGGTGACGTCTATCACAAGCTCGAACCGGGTCAGCTCAAGGGCAAGATCTTCCCGGCCATGGGCGGCATCGTCACCACCGCGCCGCTGGGTGATCTGGCGCAACAGATCAACCCCGAAGACCTCGCCGTGTACGACTGCCGCTTCGTCCTCGATTACTACCGGCTCACCGCCGACGGCCGTTTGCTGTTCGGCGGCGGTGCCAACTACAGCGGCAAGGATTCGCGCGACATCGCTGCGGAACTGCGCCCGTGTATCGAGCGCACGTTCCCGGCGCTAAAAGGCGTGCCGATCGATTACCAGTGGAGCTGCGCGATGGGCATCGTCATCAACCGCATCCCGCAACTGGGCAAGCTCTCGGACAACGTCTGGTATTGCCAGGGCTATTCTGGCCACGGCATTGCAACCACGCACATCATGGGCGAGATCATGAGCCGGGCGATCACCGGGCAAATGGAACAGTTCGACACGTTCGCCGCGTGCCAGCACATTCGCGTGCCAATGGGCGACCTGCTGGGCAACCCGTTGCTGGCGGCGGGGATGTGGTATTACCAGATGCTTGAGCGGTTGCGCTGACTGGACCGGCCCTATCGCGAGCAGGCTCGCTCCCACATTGGATTTGTGCACGACACAACACTCTGTGGGAGCGAGCCTACTCGCGAAGAGGCCCTCAAACCCCACACAAACTCAATCCGCCAACTGCTCCACGACAATCCCCAACCGCCGATAATCCTCCACACTCCCCGACCCCGGATGCCGCTCGGTAATCAACCTATGCAGGCGCGTACACGGCGCCACCACAAACGGCTCCACCGCGCCCAGCTTGTCCGCCGTAGTCACTGCAATCACCCGCTTTGCGCTGTCGAGCATCGCCTGTTTGATCGGCACTTCATCGAAATGCAGCGAGGTGATCCCGACCTCGGGATGAATCGCACACACCCCGGTAATCGCCAGATCCGCCTTGATCCCCGCCAGCAGTCGCAGCGCTTCCTGACCACTGGCCGACATCGAATGAGCATTCAATTCACCACCCGCCAGAATCACTTTCACGCCTTTATATTCGGACAAGGCAATCGCCGTCAGCGGTGAAGCGGTCACGGCGGTGATGCGGGTGTCGGACGGTAACGCGCGCGCCACCTGCAACGTGGTCGAGCCGGAATCGAACAGCACAATCTGCCCGTCCTCGATGTGCTGCGCCGCCAATTGCGCCAGGCGCACCTTGACCTCGTCGGTCTCATCCAGACGGGTGAAGTAATCCTTGCCCGAGTCCTTCGGTCGCGGCAGCGCCCCGCCATGCACCCGCTGCACCAGCCCGGCGCTGTCCAGCTCGGCGAGGTCGCGGCGGATCGTGTCTTCGGACACTGCGAAATGCTGGCTAAGCTCGGAGGCCATGACCTTGCCGTCACGTTCGAGAAGCAAAAGGATTTTCTGCCGGCGCAGGGACGGCAATTCGGCGATGGAGTGGTCGTGCATGGTTATGCCTGTTTGTGCTTGTAGTTGCAGGTTTCAGCGACACTAGCGAAAGTCTCAGGCAAATACAAACGCAGCGGCTATCAATGCTTTCGATCATTGGAATCAACACGGCGAATTTTTTCTTTGCGCTGCGCCTGTTCACAATGGCCCGACTCTCAAAAGCTCAGGATGAACAGCCCATGAATCTCAACTTCGCCTTCGCCTGCATGATTGTCGTGTCGTTCGCGATTGCCTTGGGCCACGCCTGACAGCGCCTCAAACCGAGGCCAGCAATTGCTCACGAAGCCGTTTATGCGCCGCAGCCGCCCTGGGGGAGAGGGCTGGGGTGAGGGGGATGGATCTGACTGACACGCAGCAATCGCCAGCCACCACTGGCTTGCTTCAGGTTTCCTGGCGCACCCGCCTGACCTGCACCAACAACGCCGGTGCAAAATGCAGCAGCACCATCCGGCTCAGATGATGCGTCAGGATAAACACCACATTCAGCCCGCCGCCAAACGCGACAATCGCAATCGTCTCGATCGCGCCCGGCATGTACGCCAGCCACAGCGACAGCGGATCACTGCCCAGCCAGCGCGCGACCACCTCGGCAAACACCGCTGCGACGACGATCATCAAACCCACCGAGACCAAAGCGGTGCGCCCATGTCGCGCCAGCTCTGCAATGCCGAGTCCCTGAAAGCGTGAGCCGATGCGCACGCCAAGAATCAGTGCGGCCAGGTCCAAACTCCACTCCGGCATGTGAAAGCCGTGCAGCCATCCCGACTTCACAAACGCGGCGGTGATGATGATCGCAGTGAGCATGAACGGCGCCGGGACGCCGATCAGCAACAGCAAGCGGCCGAGCAATACGCTCAGCGCGATGACAGCGAGTGCGGTCAGTGCCATGCCGGTGGTCAACGGATCGCTGACGACTTCAGCCACCGCTGTTTGCCCGGGGATAAGCAAACTCACCAGCACGGTGATCAACAGCAGCCGCATCAGATGCACGATGATGACTTTGCTCGAAGCCTTTTCCGACTCAAGCAAATCGAACACTGCGGCCAATGCGCCGGGATACACCGCCAGCAGTGCATCGGTGCGGTTCCAGCCGGCACCGCGTGTCAGCCACCATCCGGCGAGTGCGATTTGTACGGTCAGGCAGATCAGCAACACGCCAAGGCTGGGCAACATCGTCGCGGCCGTTTCGCTGTCCCATGCTTCGAACATCAGCCCGGTGGCGATGCCCAGCGTGACCTGGATGTAGCCCAAGCCATAAGGAGTTGCCGGGGCGATGCCGGTTTTACTGGCAAACAACGCGGTAACGACAATCGAGCCCAGCAGCAAGCCGTGGGGTACGCCTTCAAACTGCAATAACGCGCCGAAACCGGCCGCAATCAACAAGCACACAATGGATTTCATAGTTCGCCTTCCTGGCTATTTTGTGAGACACCACCATTCCCTGGTAGGAGCTACCGAAGGCTGCGATCTTTTGGGACGCAGAGCGTCCCCGGCTGCATTCCCACGCAGAGCGTGGGAACGATCAGAATAACTGATCTATCGCCTTCGCGAGCAGGCTCGCTCCCACGAGAATCCAATACGTCTTACATACGCAAGCGTGCAATCGCCCGCCGATATTTCTCGATCCGCTCCAGATCCTCCCAACCCGGCGAGGCAATCCGCGAGATATCGCTGTTCTCCTCCAGATCCGCCAGCTTCACCACTCGCCCGATCGGGTTTTGCGCGGCGCGGTCGACAAAATCCTCGTAGGACTCGCCGGGCACTTTGGTCACCGCTGCAATCGCCGCCAGCACCTCCTCGCAGAAACCTTCCCCGCGCAAATCATCCAGACTCACCCCGCAATCTTCGACCACGTCGTGCAGCACAGCGACGATGCGCTCTTCCAGCGTATTCATGCGCAACATGACTTTCAGCGGATGCAGAATGTACGGCGCCCCGCCCTTGTCCACCTGCCCGGTGTGGGCCGTGGCGGCAATGGCGATGGCGCGTTCGAGGGTTTGGGCCATGGGAATCGAATCCTGCGCTGAATGTTTCTGATTGTTGCGCAGTGTACGCGAAGATCGCTCAGCGCAAACCGATTGAACCTTGCCCGCCCTCGCCGCCTCGAAACCAGACAAGCGCCAAATCACCGATCAGACGCGGCGCCATTGGAGAGGAATTGCCGATGAAAACCCGACTGCTGCTCCTGATCGCCACGTTTGCCATCATCCCCACCTGCGTCATGGCTGAAGGCTGCGACGTGCAGACCCGCTCCTCCAGCGCCTCGGTGCCAGCGGTGGAAACCCACAGCTGTTACGAATACGAAGGCATGCCCGTGGACTCCATCAACTGGTCCTGCAGCAACGAAAGCAAGGACACCCTCAACGCCACCAAGAAAAAAGTCGATCGCTGCGACGACCACTACCAGGCCACCTGCACCGCCCGCCTCACCCAGGAATCACTGGCCAACCCGCACTCGACCAGCAAAGACAAAAGCGCCAAACCGCTGAACATGCCCGACAACGCCAAAGTCACCTCGTATTACTACGACGGCGAGCACCTGGCGCAGGCAAAGATTGATTGTGAGAACAGCGGCGGGAACTGGAAGGCTAAGTAACCTCGGTCATCAAGGATTGCCTGATAGAGAGCCCGGCTTGATGCCGGGCTTGCTGCATCTGCAAACAGCTTCAACCCTCACCAGCACCGCTGCTGGTGCCGCTGTCGTTCGATTGCTTCGAACCACTGGGCTTGGAACCCGCAGGTGTCGAGCCGTCATTGTTGGTGGTATTGCCCTGCGTGCCTTTGGGCACGGTGGCGCCGTTGGAATGAATGTCTTCCGGCGCACTCGGGTTGGTCTGGCTGTTGCCGTCGTTGGCGGTGGGTGCCGGGGTGTCGCTGGCGGCTGTCGCGTAGAGCGAAGTGGCGGATAACAGCGTGGCCAGGGTGAATGCTGCGAGACTGGATTTATGCATGTCGGCGGTTCCTTTGCGGGGGTGAGTTATGCATTGGAAGCGCATGCGCGGGGAAAATGCGGGAGGGCTGACGAATGGCAGGAACAAACAACCCGACACCTCGTAAAAGATGCCGGGTCAACAAAAAAATATGCGTTATCCGATCAGAAATTCGCCGGCGTATTCGCACTAATAATCTCCGCCTCATCCGCGCCGATATTCCGGAATTTATGCGGCAACGTCGTCGGAAAGTAATACCCGTCCCCCGCACTCAGCACACTCACCTGCCCGTCCACGGTCAGTTCCACCGTGCCGCGCGTGACCAGCCCGCACTCTTCGCCTTCGGCATGCACGATCGGCTCTTCGCCGGAGCTGGCGCCGGGGGCGTATTGTTCGCGGAGCAGGCGCATCTGCCGGCTGGGCACCGAGGCGCCGATGAGCAGCAAGCGCAGGCCGTGGCGGCCGAGGTCGGGTTGTTCGTTGGCGCGGAACACGTATTGGTGTTCGCGCGGGGGCTGGTCGAAGGTGAAGAAGTCGGCCAGGGACATCGGTATGCCTTCGAGCAGCTTTTTCAGCGAGCTGACGGAGGGGCTGACGCGGTTCTGTTCGATCAGCGAGATGGTCGCGTTGGTCACGCCGCTACGCCGGGCGAGCTCGCGCTGGGAGAGTTTGTAGCTTTCGCGTACTAGTTTGAGTCGAGAACCCGTATCCATGACAGCCTTATGTAAGAGCGACTTAAGGGCGATGGGGGTGGGTGGCGGGTGACGCGCAGGTCGCGCGGATCACGTTGCTCCCGTGTCCCGGAACCGTGAAAGGCGGCTATTAAATCACGTTTGCCGGTGTTGCTCAGCAGGTTCGATGGATGGTGCGGCAAAAGTCCTGTTGGCCTTGGCAATACAGTCACTGTGGGAGCGAGCCTGCTCGCGAAAGCAGTGTGTCAGACAACGAAGAACTTGGCTGACATGGCCCCTTCGCGAGCAAGCTCGCTCCCACATTTGGTTTTGAGCAGGTCAGCAAAAGCGAGTGTGGCTGGGCTGGCCTCTTCGCGAGCAGGCTCGCTCCCACAGTGGACATCAGTGCTTTTGCATAAGTGAAAAACCGGCGGGGTCTTTCGGGCCGCCGCCGGGAGGTAAGTCAGACGCCGAAACGGTCGCGCAGGGAGTAGTAGACGGCGCCCAACGCGGTGAGCGGTGCGGAGAAGGTGCGGCCGCCGAGCATTGGCATGTGCGGCAGCGAGGCGAAGGCGTTGAAGCGTTCGGCGTCGCCGCGGATCATTTCCGAGATCAATTTGCCGGCCAGGTGCGAGCAGGTGACACCGTGGCCGCTGTAGCCTTGCATGTAGTAGGCGTTCTTTTCGATGCGGCCGAATTGCGGCATGCGCGACATGGTCAGCAGGAAATTGCCGGTCCAGCGGTAGTCGATCTTCACGTCCTTGAGCTGCGGGAAGGTCTTGAGGATCTTCGGCCGGATCAGTTGCTCGATATCGTCCGGCTCGCGCGCGCCGTAGACCACACCGCCGCCGTAAAGCAGCCGGTTGTCGGCAGTGAGGCGGTAGTAATCCAGCAGATAGTTGCAGTCTTCGACGCAATAGTTGTTGGTGATCAGGCTGCGTGCCTGCTGCTCGGTCAGCGGTTCGGTGACGACGATCTGCGAGCCGCACGGCATGCTTTTCGCGGTGACGCGATTATCGAGACCTTGCGGCAGATAAGCGTTGCCGGCGATCAGCAGGTATTTGGCGCGGACCAGGCCCTTGGCGGTGCGCACGGTGATCGGCTCGCCGTAGGTGATTTCCACCGCTGCCGATTGCTCGTAGATCTTGCCGCCCAAGCGCACGATGGCAGCGGCCTCCCCTAGTGCCAGATTCAGCGGATGAACGTGGCCGCCCTGCATGTCCAGCAAGCCGCCAACGTAAGCGTCGGAACCCACTTCGCGACGAATGTCCGCTGCATCGAGCATCTTCAGATTGCGGTTGCCGTAGCGTTCCCAGTTGCGCTTCTGCTCGGCCAGGCCGTTGTGCTGTTTCTTGTTCATCGCTGCGAAGATGCCGCCCGGGCGGTAGTCGCACTTGATGTCGTAATCCTTGATGCGCGAACGAATGATGTCGGCGCCTTCGAAGATCATGCTGCCGAGGATTTCTGCAGTCTTGTCGCCGTAGCGCTCTTCAATGACATCGACGTCGCGGCTGTAGGAGTTGACCAGTTGCCCGCCATTGCGACCGCTGGCGCCGTAGCCGACTTTCGCCGCTTCCAGCACGGTGACTTTGTAGCCGGCTTCGCTGAGGAACAGCGCCGAGGACAGGCCCGTGTAGCCGGCGCCGATGATGCAGACGTCGCAGTCCACTGCCTCTTCGAGAATCGGGAAGTCGATGACTTCGTTGCGGGTGGCGGCGTAGTAGCTGTTTACGTGTTGCTGTTTCATAGGTTTCTCCGAGGGCCACCAACCAGGGGCGGCCGCCGCTGTAAAAGAATCAGAGCTTGATCCAGGTCGCTTTCAGTTCGGTGTACTTGTCGAACGCATGCAGCGATTTGTCGCGACCGTTGCCCGATTGCTTGAAGCCACCGAACGGCGCAGTCATGTCGCCGCCGTCGTACTGGTTGACCCAGACGCTGCCGGCGCGCAAACCGCGGGCGAAGGTGTGCGCCTTGCTCAGGTTGCTGGTCCACACCCCGGCGGCGAGGCCGAAGATGCTGTCGTTGGCGATCTGCAGAGCTTCTTCGGCAGTGTCGAAGGTGATCAGCGACAGCACCGGGCCGAAGATTTCTTCCCTAGCGATAGTCATCGCATTGGTCACGCCGTCGAAAATCGCTGGCTGCACGTAGAGGCCGCCGGTTTCTTCGAGGGTGCGCTGGCCGCCGGCAATCAACTCGGCGCCCTGCTCGCGGCCGATGCTGATGTAGCGCAGCACGTTGTCCAGTTGACGCTGGTCGACCACGGCGCCGACGGTGGTCGCCGGATCCAGTGCATGCCCCGGTTTCCACGCTTGCAGCGCTTCCACCAGCAGCGGAATGAACTGCTCGCGAATCGAGCGCTCGACCAGCAGACGCGAGCCGGCAGTGCAGACTTCGCCCTGATTGAAGGCGATGGCACTGGCTGCTGCCTGGGCTGCCGCGCGCAGGTCCGGTGCGTCGGCGAACACCACGTTCGGGCTCTTGCCGCCGGCCTCGAGCCAGACGCGTTTCATGTTGCTCTGCCCGGCATAGATCATCAGCTGCTTGGCGATCGCCGTGGAACCGGTGAAGGCCAGCACGTCGACGTCCATGTGCAACGCCAGCGCCTTGCCGACGGTGTGACCGTAGCCCGGCAGCACGTTGAACACGCCTTTGGGAATACCCGCCTCCAGCGCCAGTTGCGCGATGCGGATGGCGGTCAGCGGTGATTTTTCCGAAGGCTTGAGGATGAACGAGTTACCCGCCGCCAGCGCCGGGGCGAATTTCCAGCTGGCCATGATCAGCGGGAAATTCCACGGCACGATCGCTGCGACCACACCGGATGACTCACGGGTGACGAGGCCGAGTTGATCGTGCGGCGTGGCGGCGACTTCGTCGTAGATTTTGTCGATGGCCTCGGCGCTCCAGCGGATCGCGTTGGCGGTCGCCGGGATGTCGATGCTCATCGAATCGCTGATCGGCTTGCCCATGTCGAGGGTTTCCAGCAGCGCCAGTTCTTCCTGGTGCTGCAGGATCAGATCGGCGAAGCGGATCAGCACGCGCTTGCGCTCGGCCGGGGCTTTTTTCGCCCAGATGCCGGAGTTGAAGGACTGGCGCGCCGCTTCGACGGCCAGGTTGGCGTCGGCTTCATCGGTGCTGGCGACGGCGGCAAGAAAGCGGCCATCGACCGGGCTCAGGCATTCGAAGGTGTCGCCGCTGATCGCAGGGCGGTATTCACCGTCGATGAAGGCGCGGGATTCGATGGACAGAGACTGGAAGCGTTGTTCCCAGTCGTTGCGGGTTGTGGTCATTGTTTTGAGCTCGACAAGGGCGGATTGGGCGACGGCGGGTGATCACCCACTCATCCAAATTGATGACCCGATCCCCTGTGGGAGCGAGCCTGCTCGCGAATGCGGTATGTCAGTCAGAATATTGTTGCCTGACACGACGCTTTCGCGAGCAGGCTCGCTCCCACATTGGATCGGTGGTGTCTGTGATCACACCGTATGCAGATACCAGTTGTACTCAAGGTCAGAAATCGAGTTCTCGAACTCGGCCAGCTCGC